>NZ_JBILRO010000267.1:0-4393 GCF_044372605.1 Phenylobacterium sp. | reverse complement strand
CAACGCCAGAGGCACGCGCGATCCGAACAGGGCCAGCACACCCAGCGAGAAGGCGATGTCGGTGGCGGTGGGAATGGCCCAGCCATGCAGCGCGGTTTCGCCGCCGCGATTGATTGCGACATAAATCAAAGCGGGCGCAGCCATACCGCCCAGCGCCGCCAGCCCGGGCAGAACACGGCGTGGCCAGGTCGAGAGTTCGCCGCTTTCCAGTTCGCGGCGGATCTCCAGACCCACCAGCAGGAAGAACAGGGCCATCAGCCCGTCGTTCACCCAGTGGTGAACATCCATCCCGCCCAGCGGTGCGTGGAGCGCACCGAAATACAGTCCCGAAAGCGGCGTGTTGGCCACAACAAGCGCCAGCGCCGCGGCGGCGATCAGCACCAGCCCGCCGGCCGCCTCGTTCTGGAAGAATCGTCGAAGCGCCGAGGGCGGCCGCGTCATGCCAGGGCGTCCGCCTTCCAGGCCAGGTACTCCGGCGTCTGCAGCAGGCGCGCGCCATAGGCCGCCGCCGCGCCGGAATCGCCGTAGTCGGTGAGATCCACGCCATAGGTCTCGAACCGGCTGGCCACCGGGGTGTAGAAAGCGTCGGCGATAGACCAGCGCCCCGCCAGATAGGGGCCGCCGAACTGATCCAGCATCTCGCTCCAGAGCGTGACAATCCGCCCGATGTTCTTCTGCGTCGCCTCGGAGAGTTCGGGCTTGCTGGGCGCCGCCTCCAGCGCCATGGGGCATTCGGCGCGCAGGGCCTGAAACCCGGAGTGCATCTCCGCCGCCGCCGCCCGGGCCAGCGCCCGCGCATCGGCCCGCTCAGGCCACAGGCCTGGATGGCGTTCGGCCACATATTCACAGATCGCCAGCGAATCCCACACCGTAAGCTCGCCGTCCTTCAGCACCGGCACCAGCCCGGACGGCGAATGCTCCCGGATCATGTCGCCGCTGATACCGTTATCCTGGCGCAATGCGATCAGCACCTCGGTGAACGGTGCGCCCGTATGCTTCAACACCAGCCAGGGCCGCATCGACCAGGTCGACCAGGCCTTGGTCCCGACCACCAGCTCCATCACCTTGCACGCTCCATACTGCGGTCCTGAAACACTTGACCCCTTGCCCCGCAACGGATGGCAAGGTCTAGTCACGTCCAACAAACCAGACGCAAGAGGAAGCGCAACAAATGTCAGACGTCGTCAACCCGGGCGCGGGAACAGCTTCAGCGCCAGCAGCGGTCGACACGCCGACGGTCCCCTACTCCAAGGGCTACACCCGATACGCCATGTGGCTGCTGCTCGGCATCTACGCCATCAACTTCCTCGATCGTCAGGTGATCAACATCCTGGCCGAGCCCATCAAGCTGGAACTCGGCCTGGCCGACTGGCAGCTGGGCCTGATGAGCGGCCTGGCCTTCGCCCTCTTCTATACGGTCCTGGGCATTCCCATCGCCCGCTTCGCCGAGCGCAGCAATCGCCCCGTCATCATCGGCTCGGCCGTGGCGGTCTGGAGCGGGTTCACCGCCCTTTGCGCCATCGCCACCAACTTCTGGCAGCTGATCATCTTCCGCATCGGCGTGGGCGTGGGCGAGGCGGGCTGCACGCCCCCGGCCCACTCCCTGATCTCCGACTATGTGCCGAAGGAAAAGCGCGCCTCGGCGCTGGCCTTCTACTCCATGGGCACCCCGATCGGCGGGCTTCTGGGCCTCGTGATGGGCGGGCTGGTGGCAGACGCCTATGGCTGGCGCACGGCCTTCCTGGTCGCCGGCGTGCCCGGCATCCTCTTCGCCCTGCTGGCCATCTTCACCCTCAAAGAACCCCGCCGGCTGATGGCCGAGCATGCCAGGAAGGTCGCCGCCTCCACCACCGCCACCTTCGGCGAGACCATGGCCTACCTCTCCAGCAAGAAGACCTTCTGGTACATCGCCTTCGCTGCGGCGGTGAAGGCCTTCATCGGCTACGGCCACGCCCCCTTCACCGCTTCGTTCTTCCTGCGCAACCACCCGGAAGAAATCCAGCGCCTGGCGTCACACTTCGGCCTGATCCTGAACCATGACCTGAAGTCCGTCGGCTTCCTGGGCCTGGCCCTGGGTCTGGTCAGCGGCTTCTCCGGCGCCATCGGCTCCATCGCCGGCGGCTGGATCGCCGATCGCTTCGGCCGCAACGACCTGCGCGCCTACATGGTGGCCCCGGCCATCGCCAGCCTGATCACCATCCCGATCTACATCACCGCCGTCAGCATCGATTCCGCGGCCATCGCCCTCTGCATCCTGGGCATCAACGGCTTCCTGGGCACCCTGTGGTACGGCCCGGTCTACGGCACCGGCCAGTCGGTGGTGCCGCCGCACATGCGCGCCACCGCGGCCGCCATCCTGCTGTTCATCATCAACCTGATCGGCCTGGGCCTCGGCCCGCTGGCCGTGGGCCTGCTGTCCGACTGGTTCAACGAGGGCCTGGGCATGGGCGCCGCCGAAGGTGTCCGCTGGGCCCTGATCGTTTCGGCCGCCAGCGGCCTCATTGCCTTCGCCTGCTTCTGGCTGGCCCGCAAGACCATCCGCGAGGACACCGTCAGCTGACGCGCGGCCGCGGGTTGCGCAGCAGCACCCAGCCCGCGAGACCGATGCCGCCAAACAGTCCCGCTGCGGCCAGCTGGATCGCCAGCAGCGAGATCACCGGCGTGGTCGCCCTCGCCTCGGTGTAGGTCAGGGAGGCAAACTTGTCGCCGACGCCGGCGCTCATGGCCGGATCGGTGAAGATCACCATGAAATCGCGCAGGGATCGGTAGCGAACCAGCGCGGCGCGGTTGAAGGCCGTGGGGTTGTTTCCGATCAGCTGGCCCTGGACGCGACCGACATAGACCGGCAGGGAGCCATGCTTCAGCAGGGCCGGAAGCACCACGCGCGCATAGGCCATGTCCGCCTTCCGGGCCGCCGGGCCCGCCGCGAGCTGCTCAAGGTTCAGCATGTAGAATTCACGTCCGTCGTCGCGGGCGATCATCGCTTCCAGGAGCGGCAGGATCTCGGGATGCCCGGCGGCGGAGGGGGATGCCTTGACCCGCTCCAGAAAGACCTTGCCCTCTGCGGGCTGGATCGCCGGACCAAACCCGCCGTACCAGAGGAGCAAGGCCCCGTAGGCGAGCCCGACAAACCCCAGCCATCCCCAGCGCAGTCTCTCACGCGTGCTCATGCATCAGTCTCCGGTTCGACCGGCGGGCGCACAGCGCGCGCCATCACGGAAAGCGGCGGATGAAATTGATGATCTCTTCCGCCATCTCGGGCCCGGCGTCTTCCTGGCTGAAGTGTCCCGCGGCGAAGACCTTGTGTTCAACGCCCGGCCGACGCGCGCCGGGGATCTGTGAGCGGTACATCTCGCCCCGCTCCGAATAGGTGAAGGGGCAGCGGTCGCCCCAGAGGGTCAGGAACGGCATATCGCTCCCGCGCAGCACCTCCCACGCCGCGTCGCAGCGCTTGCGCTCGATGTCGTCGGCGGTGATCGGCACCAGCAGGGGGAAACGCCGGGCCCCCGCCTTGTAGCGTTCGTCCCGAAAGGGCGCGTCATAGGCCGCCAGCGCCGCCGCGGAGACCGGGTTCACGCACCACCCGGGAATGATCCTTGAAGGCGCAAGATCCGTGACGGTCTGGCTGTAGACCCGCCAGGCCAGGAAGTAGAAAGACGGCCCGCGGGCGATCAGGGCCTGGATCTTCTCCCCATTGATCGTGTCATCCGGGTCGAGCGTCTCGCGCCAGTCCATCCCGAAGCGTTCCCGCAGCTGTTCCGCCGTGAGCGGGGCCTGGGCGCTCAGTCCGGGTATGGCCGGGCCGCTCGCCGGCAGGGCCGTGTTCGACATCACCGCGCGGGCGAACCTGTCGATGTTCTCCGCCAGCACCCGGCCGCCGATCAGGCCGCCCCAGTCCTGGCCGAAGATGGTCATCTGCTTCAGGTCGAGCTTGTGGATCAGCGCGCCCACCCAGGCGACATGGGCGCTGTAGGTATAGCGCTCGGGGTCGATGAGTTTGTCCGACCGGCCGAACCCGATCAGGTCGGGCACGATCACCCGATACCCCGCCTCCACCAGCGGCCCGATCATCTTCCGGTAGAGATAGCCCCACATCGGCTCCCCGTGGAGCAGCAGCAGGGTCTCCCGCGCGTCAGCTGGACCGGCGTCCACATAGGCCATGCGCAGGCCGGGCTCGACCTCCACGTAGCTGGGCGGCCAGGGATAGTCCTCCACGACAGCAAAGCGGGCTTCCGGCGTCCGCAGGATCCCTGTCCCGGTCGGATTGTCAGACATCGCCGCTCCCTCTTCTGCTTCAGGCGGTTTCGGGGGCAGGCCGCCATCCCGCCGCCGCCCCTCGACACTCAACGCGATCCAGCCCCGAAGCGCTAGGCCCCAAAGATCCAGTTCCCCG
>NZ_JBILRO010000035.1:0-20812 GCF_044372605.1 Phenylobacterium sp. | reverse complement strand
GCGGCTGCATTCCTTGATCAGAGCGTTGATGCGCAACGCCAGCTTGGGATCGTGCGCCTGCCAGTAAAGGTAGTCCTCCCAGGTCTGCTCACTGAAGATCAGCTTCATTCGGCCAGATCGTGCTCGCGACCCTCGCCTGCCTCCAGGGAGGCGACGGACGCCAGCAAGCGCTCGGCATTCGCCGGGCTGCGCAGCAGGTAGCGGGTCTCTTCGTACGAGGCGAAATCCTCCAGGGACATCAGCACAGCGGAAAACCCGGAGTTACGGTGACGGTGGCTATAACCCCCAAAACACCCTGCCGCAGCCAATCCGCCCTCGGGCAATTGCAACTGTCAACGCAATCCCAAACCGCGATCCGCAACAAAAACAACCCCCGCCTCATCCTACGACCGATCCTGACGTACCTCTGTGTTTCACTTCCATGCATGACCTCTCTTGCCCCTGATCGAGGCGCCGAAATGTTGGCCGAGCTGGCCGAGCTGGACCTTGGTGCGGCCCGGCACGTTCACGCCCAGCTCCTGGCCACCACGGAAGCCGACGACGTCGCCAGTCTCAGCCGGGCCTACCAGCGCGCCTCGCGCTGCCTGCGCCAGACCCTGGCGCTGAAGGCCAGGCTGGCCCGCGAGGCTGCGGAGGTCCGCGCACGAGCGGTCCCCCCGGCGACCCCGTTCGCGCCCCATGACCCGTCCGCCCTCCAGCGCGACCTGCTGCTGGACGAGCGCATCACCGGGCTGCAACGCGCCGTGAACGGCGTCATCCACGCGGCCCATCCCGACGACGAGGCCTTGCGAGAGGACCTCTACGAGCGGCTGGACCGCGAACTCGACGACTGGATCGAGACCGACGACTTCCTCACAGAAGACCTTGATCGCCAGGCCCGCCGCGCCTGCCGTCTTCTGGACCTGCCGGAAGACCTCGCCGTCCGCTGGCGCGATCTGCCCCGGCCCCCGCGCCCCGACCCCTGGGCCGGCCTCGACGAGATCGAGGACGAGCTCGGCGTCCCCGGCGGCCCCGCAGCCGCACGCAGGCTCGACACCGGCTGAGATGACCAGATTGCCGGCGCCCGGCGCTGCAAACCCTTGCGCCGCAAGCGCCACGCGCTAGGGTCTGGCAACATTGTTGTCTGGAGCGCGCATGGCCCAGGATCCGCCGGCTCAGGACCTGATGAACTACGAAGCCCTGGCGCAGGATGCGCTGCGGGGCGTGGCGAAGGCTGCGCTGAAGCGGGCGGCCTCACCCGAGGGGCTGCCGGGCGCACACCACCTTTATGTGACCTTCAAGACGGACGCGGCCGGGGTATCCGGGCCGAACGACCTGCTGTCGCGCTATCCCGATGAGATGACCATCGTGCTGCAGCACCAGTACTGGGACCTGGCGCCGGGCGAGACCTTCTTCTCCGTCACCCTCCAGTTCGGCGGCCAGCCCAAGCGGCTCTCCGTGCCCTACGCGGCGATCACCCGGTTCTATGATCCGTCGGTACAGTTCCTGTTGCAGTTCGAAGCGCCGCCGTCGGCGCCGCAGGAGGTCAAGGCTACGGTGGCAGAGGCTGTCGAGGCCAAGCCTGAAGCGCCCGCGAAATCTGGAGACGCCACGGTCGTCTCGCTGGATCAGTTCCGGAAAAAGTAAATCCGCATGACCGACGTTGTGAGCGCCGAACCCAAACCTCTCACGGACGAGGAAATCCTGGCCCGCTTCCTGCGGACCAAGAACCAGCCCACCGGCTCACAGACGCTGGGTTTCCGGATGGTGGCGGTCCATCAGGCGACAAAGTCGGTGGAGGTGGAGTTCGACGCCCGGGCCGAGCTGTTGCTCAATCCGATGAAGCAGATCCAGGGCGGATACCTCTGCGCCATGCTGGACGAGTGCATGAGCGTGGCCTGCATGGTGGCGTCCGGCATGACGGCAGTGGCGCCAACGCTGGAGATGAAGACCAGCTTCCTGCGTCCCGGTGCGCCGGGCAAGATCAAGGGGATCGGGCGCGTATTGAAGTGGGGCCGCCAGGTGGCCTTCACCGAAGGCGAACTCTTCGATCCCGAAGGTCGGATACTGGCAAAGGCCACCGGTACGGCGATCCCGACGCCCTTCACCAAGTACAAGTCCTGAGGGTCCCGGGATGGCCCGGCTTCTGGTCGCCCTCGCCCTGCTGTTCCTCCTCGGCTCAGGCCCTGCGCGGGCCCAGGCGCTGGCGGACTGGTCGGCGGTGGTGGTGGCCGGGGACTGGCATGCGCAAGACGGCGGGCCGACCGAGGCCTTCGACAATGCGCGTCGCGATGTGACCCTGGCGCTGGGCCGCATCGGCTTCAAGCCGGACAACATTCGCCAGTTTTCGGTGCGCCCGGAGCGCTACACGGACACCCGCCCGGAGAAGACCGACCCGCGTGGTATCTATGCGGCTCTGGTCGACCTCTCCGGCAAGGCGCCGGGCGGATGCCTGTTCTACCTGACATCACATGGCCTCCCGCAGGGCGCGCAGGTGGACCAGGGCATCCTGCAGCCCGGCGTGCTGGCCACCATGCTGGACCAGAGCTGCGGCGCGCGCCCTACTGTGGTGGTGATCTCGGCCTGTTTCTCCGGCGTCTATGTTCGCACTCTGGCGAAGCCCAACAGGATGGTGCTGACGGCCGCCCGCCCCGACCGCACGTCCTTCGGCTGCGGGCAGGACAACAAGTACCCCTATTTCGACGACTGCTTCCTGTCGTCCATGGGCGGCGCGCGCGACTTCAACGGACTGGCCGGAACCGTTCGCGAGTGCGTGCGCGTTCGGGAGATTGCGGAGAAGGCCAGCCCGCCCTCGGAACCCCAGTTCTGGGTTGGCGGCGCGCTGCGCCCAATGTTGCCGCTCTATACATTCGATAATCCGGCCAGAACCGACTAAAGCCTCGGCGATCCTGCGGAAGCCTCCGACACATTCCGGGTGCTATCCTGCGAGCTGCGAGCTGCGAGGGACGATTGAACGATCTGAAGATACGTTGGCCGGGTCTGGCGCTGGCCGCCGGACTGGCCCTTTGTCTGTCCATAGCCCCGGCGCAGGCCCAGACAGCGGCGGAGATTGCGCCCGCGCCTGCGACTGTGCCAGTCCAGCCCGGCATCGACCCTGTACGCCTCGAGGCCTTTGTGGATGGCTGGATGGCCGACGCCATGGCGCGCGAGCATGTGCCCGGCGCCGCAGTTTCCATCGTCCAGAACGGTCAGGTGATTTTCAAGAAGGGCTACGGTTTCGCGGATCTGACGCCGCGTCGTCGGGTGGATCCGGATCGCACCCTCTTTCGCATCGGCTCGATCTCCAAGACCTTCACCTGGGTGCTGCTGATGAAGGAGGTGGAAGCGCGGCGGATCCGTCTGGATCGCCCGATCAACCTCTACCTGCCCGAAAAGGTCCGCCTGCCCGGCGAGTCGCGAGAGGTGATGGTCCGCCACCTGATGGACCACAGCGCGGGCTTTGAGGACCGCGCCCTCGGCCAGCTGTTCGAGAACGAGGCCGGACGGGTGCGCCCACTGGACCTCTACCTTCGCCAGGAGCGCCCCGATCAGGTGCGGCCCGCCGGGCAGGTCGCCAGCTACTCCAACTATGGCGCGTCACTTGCGGGTGAGGCGCTAGCGTTTGTCTCCGGCAAGACCTTCGAGCGCCGGGTAGACGACGAAATCACCGGGCCGCTGGGCATGACGCGCACGACCTTCCGCGAGCCCCGCGCAGAGCGGCGCGGCCTGCCGGCATCCATGCCCGCCTATCTGGTCGCGGACGCAGCGCGTGGCTACGGCTGGCGCAACAGCGGCTTTGCGCCCAACGCCTGGGAGTTCATCGGCCAGACAGCGCCGGCGGGCTCAGCCTCCTCCACGGCGGGCGACATGTCGCGCTACATGCTGATGTTGCTGGGCGACGGCGCCTGGAACGGCGTCTCGATCTTCGGCCCACAGGCCGCAAGGGCATTCCGTACGCCGCTTCGGCGTGAGCCACCTGGTGTCAATGGCTGGGCTCACGGCTTCATGATCTTTGATCTGCCTGGCGGGCTGAAGGGCTATGGCCACCTGGGCGACACCCTGGCGTTTCACTCGAACATGACGCTAGCGCCCGCCCTGGGTCTGGGCGTGTTTGTCACAACCAATGGCGAAAGCGGTGGGTCGCTGGCCGGAGCCCTGCCGTCGGCGGTGTTGCAGCACTTCCATGGCGCGGCTCAGGTATTTCCCCGCCCGGGCACAACCGATCTCGCGGGCGCGCGCGCCGTGTTCAGCGGGAACTACCTTACCACCCGCCGCGCGTTCAGCGGCCTTGAGGGGTTCGTCACGCGCCTGGGCGGCGGGGCGGATGTGGAGGTGACCGCCGACGGGCGTCTGTTGCTGAAACGCCTGGGCGGTGTCGAGGCCTATGTGCCGGATGGGCCTGCAAAGGCGGGTCGGTTCATTTCCGCCAATGGCGACGAGCGGCTGGTGTTCCGGATTCAGGACGGACGGGCGACCGGGTTTCAAACCGCCTTCAATACCGAGACCCTGCAACGAACAGCCTTCTTCGACCGACCGTTTCTACTGATCGTGATGTCGGTCCTGACGGCGCTGGCCGCTGTAGCGACCTTTGCCGGGCTGGCATTGCGCAACACACGCGACCTTCGCCAGAACCAGGCCCAGGCCCGCGCCTCGATTGTGCAGGCGATGCAGGCGGGCCTGTGGGTCTCGGCGATGTTGCTCTTTGGGATCTGGGCCGCCGGTACATCTGACCAACAGGCTCTGGTGTATGACTGGCCCGGCGTATTGGTGGTGACCGCTTCGGCGTGCGCGCTGGTCGCCGCCGTGCTGACATTCATCACGCTGGCCGCCCTGCCCGCCATCTGGCAGGGCGGGCGGCGCGTGGAATCCTGGACAGGTCTGCGCAAGACCTTTTTCACGGTCACAGTGCTGGTTTACGCAGGGTTCTCGATCCTGCTTGCGATGGGCGGTGCCCTGGAGCCGTGGAGCCGATAGCCCGCACCCGAACCTCCCGCCCCTTAAACCTGCCTTAACCAACCACTGGGTAAATCCTGCCTACCATGGGGCGGAACGGCAATCGCGCGCCCCGGTTGATCGGACTGGAAGGGGCGCTCTGAAGTGAATCCGTTGATGGGCCTGCTTCAGCGGTTCGGCATCGGACGCGTGGCTGCCATGATCGGCATCGCTGCGGGCTTCACGGCGGTTATGGCCGCCATATTCCTGAACCTTGGCCAGCCCAAGTCGCTGCTCTACTCCAACCTGGACCTTAAGGAAGCCGGGTCGATCACGGCGGCTCTCGATCAGGCCGGGGTCAAGTACGAGGTCAAAGGCGACGGGTCGACCATCATGGTCCCGCGCGATGTGGTGGCTTCCACCCGCCTGATGTTGTCCGGCAAGGGACTGCCCACCGCAGGGTCCGTGGGCTACGAAATCTTCGACGACGCCAGTGCGCTAGGTCAAACCGATTTTGTGCAACAATTGAACCGTCAGCGTGCGCTGGAAGGCGAGCTGGCCCGCACCATCGGGGCGCTGGACGGCATCACCTCGGCCCGGGTCCACCTGGTGCTGCCCAAGCGTCAGCTGTTCGAGGAAGAAGCCGAGCAACCCGCATCGTCGGTGAGCATTGGTGTGGGCGGCCGCGAACCGACCGCCGAGCAGGTCCGCGCCATCCAGAACCTTGTCGCCGGCGCAGTGCCCAACATGCGGCCCGATCGCGTGACCGTCGTCGATCAGCACGCCAAAACCCTCTCAGGCGGTGAGACCGGCATGGCTGCCGAGGCCGATGGCCGCAAGTCCGAGGTCGAACAGCGCATCGCCAAGCAGGTGAAGACGCTGGTCGAGGGCCTGGTGGGTGCCGGAAAGTCCCGGGTAAATGTCACTGCCGACCTCGATCTGGCCCGCGTTACGACGCAGGAGGAAAAGTACGACCCTGACGGTCAGGTGATCCGTTCTGAAACCACGACAGAAGAGAACAGCCGCGAAAACTCGGCGGACGCATCTGGCCAGGCCTCGGTCGCCGCCAACATTCCGGGCGGTGCGCAGGGAGAAGAGACCGCGACGAACACCAACACGGCTGGCCGTCAGGATTCCACGACCAACTATGAGATTTCCAAGACCATCCGCACCGAAGTGAAGGAGCCCGGTACGGTCAAGCGCCTGTCGGTCGCGGTCGCTGTCGACGGGATCACGGCCGTCGGCGCAGGCGGCAAACCCGGCGCCTACACCCCAAGGTCCGCCGAGGAGATGCAGCGGATCGAGCAGTTGGTGCGGGCCTCTGTGGGCTTTGATCAGGAGCGTGGCGATCAGATCAGCGTGATCAACGTGAAGTTCCCGGTGGCCGCAGAGACCGGCGGCGTCGAAGCGGCGAACCCGCTCAAGGATTTCGACAAGAACGACATCATGCGCGCCGTGGAACTGGCGGTGCTGGCCATCGTCGGCATCCTGATGATCTTCTTCGTGGCCCGGCCGCTACTGGGCGCCGGCGGCAAGAAGGGCAAGGGTGCGGCCGCAGGTGGCGGCGCAGACGGCGGCCCGTCCCAGATCACCCGCGTGATGGTGATGCCAGACGGCCAGCAGGTGCAGGTGGCGGCTGACGGCAGCATGTCGCAGTTGGCCCTGCCCGGTCCCGGCGAAGATGGGCTGCGAATGGAAATGGCCAATGTCGAGGGTCAGGTCCGGGCCAACAAGGTCAAGCAGGTGTCCGACTTCGTGGCCGCCCACCCCGATGAGTCGGTCGCGATTCTTCGCTCCTGGCTGCATGAAACCGCCTGATGGCAAAGGCTCCCAGCAAGAACATCGTCGATACCTCCCGCCTGACGGGCGCAGAGAAGTGCGCCGTGATCCTATTGGCTCTGGGCGAAGAGCATGCGGCGGTGTGGAAGGCGCTCGACGAAGATGAGATCAAGGAGATCTCCCAGGCCATGGCCGGCCTGGGTAATGTGACCGCGAGCGTGGTCGAACAATTGCTGATGGAATTCGTCGCCGGGATGGCCAACACCGGCGCCATCATGGGCTCCTTCGAACAGACCCAGAGGCTGCTGGCCACCATCATGCCCGAGCACAAGGTCGAGTCCCTGATGGAGGAAATCCGGGGTCCGGCCGGACGGACCATGTGGGACAAGCTGGGCAATGTGAACGAGGCTGTCCTCGCCAACTATCTGAAGAACGAATACCCCCAGACGGTCGCGGTGGTGCTGTCGAAGATCAAACCCGATCATGCCTCGCGGGTGCTGTCGTCCCTTCCCGAAGACTTCGCACTGGAATGCGTGATGCGCATGCTGCGTATGGAGCCGGTGCAGCGCGATATCCTCGACAAGATCGAACAGACGCTGCGTATCGAGTTCATGTCGAACCTGGCTCGGACCACCAAGCGCGACAGCCATGAAATGATGGCCGACATCTTCAATGCCTTTGACCGCCAGACCGAGGCGCGCTTCATCACGGCTCTGGAAGAGCGCAACCGCGAGGCCGCCGAGCGCATCCGCGCCCTGATGTTCGTATTCGAGGATCTTTCGAAACTCGATCCTGGTGGCGTCCAGACCCTGCTTCGGACCGTGGAGAAGGACCGGCTGGCGCTGAGCCTCAAGGGCGCCTCCGACACGCTCCGTGAGATGTTCTTCTCCAACATGTCCGAACGCGCCTCGAAGATCATGCGCGAAGACATGGAGTCCATGGGCCCGGTGCGCCTCAAGGATGTGGACCAGGCGCAGATGGCCATCGTGCAGGTCGCCAAGGACCTCGCCAACAAGGGCGAGATCATGCTGGCCGGCTCGGGCAACGGCGATGATGAGTTGATCTACTGATGTCCGAAGCTCTCACCAGATTTCACTTTGATACCGAGTTTAGCGCCGCGGGCGACGCCACGGTGCTCTCGCCCCGGCCCAAGCGACTCTTCCCTGCCGATGAAGTGGAGCAAATTCGCGCCGCTGCCCATGCCGCCGGCGAGCGCGCCGCAATGGCCAGCGTGGCGGCCCATCATGCCCAGGCGCTTGGCGAGATTGCTGCAGCCTGCAACCAGGCCCTGCCACGTCTGGCGGAGGTAGCGCACGAACATCGGATCGCCTCGGCGGCCCTGGCGCTGGCCTGCGCGCGCGCCATCGCCTACGCCGCACTGGAGCGGTTCCCCGAGGCCCCGACCCTGGCGGCGCTGGAGTCCCTGGCTCGCGAGATCGACGCACAGCCACGCCTGGTTCTGACCGCCGATCCGGCGCTGGCTGACGCCCTTAGAATCACGCTGGAGGACGCCGCAAGGAACCTCGGATTTGAAGGCGCGGTCGTCGTGAAGCCGGACGGCGCATTCGGTCCTCACGCCTTCACCCTCGACTTCGGTGACGGTCACGCAACCTACGATCCCGAGGTCGCCGCCGAACGTGTCGCCGATGCCCTGCATGCCGCTCTCGCCTCGGAAGGGCTGCATGCCGAACCCCTGATTCCCGGCAATGAAAGCTGAAGCCATGGCCGATAACGATCTGAAACTTGACGAGTTCGGCGCCGGTGAGGGCGCGCTGCCTGAGGACTCGGGGGAAGACGGCAGAAGCGCGGCCGATCTGGTCACAGTCTTCGATGTACCGGTGGCCATTTCCGCCGTTCTTGGCAAATCGAGCATGACCGTGGCGCAGCTGCTGCAACTCACCCAAGGCAGCATCCTGGAGCTGGACCGTAAGGTCGGCGAAGCCATCGACATCTATGTGAACAACCGGCTGGTGGCGCGCGGCGAGGTCGTCATCGTCGACGAGCGGCTGGGCGTGACCATGACTGAAATCATCAAGGACGGCGACGCGGCGGTCTGATGCCGGCCTCGCGTGTGAAGGAGTAGATTCAAATGCGGCTTCTGGTCGTCGGAAAACTAAGCGGGCAACTCGCCACCGCCGTGAAAATGGCGATGAGCGCGGGCGCCAAGGTAAGCCACGTGGAGACCATCGAGGCAGCCACCCATGCCCTTCGATCGGGCCAGGGCGCGGATCTGCTGATGGTCGACTACGATCTCGACATCGCAGGCCTGATCGCGGCGAACGAGGACGAGAGGATCCGGGTGCCGGTGGTGGCGTGCGGCATCGCTGCGGACCCCCAGCGGGCGGCAGCCGCGATCCGCGCGGGCGCCAAGGAATTCATCCCTCTGCCGCCGGAGGCCGAGCTTATCGCCGCCGTGCTGGCCGCCGTGTCCGACGACAACCGCCCGATGGTGGTGCGCGATCCCAACATGCAGGTGGTGATCTCGCTGGCCGATCAGGTTGCAGGCTCCGATGCCTCGATCCTGATCACCGGCGAAAGCGGCGTGGGCAAGGAAGTGGTTGCGCGCTACGTGCATCAGAAGTCACGGCGCGCCAGCCGGCCGTTCATCTCGGTGAACTGTGCGGCGATCCCCGAGAACCTGTTGGAGAGCGAGCTCTTCGGCCACGAGAAGGGCGCCTTCACCGGCGCGCTGGCTCGCCGTATCGGCAAGTTCGAGGAGGCCACTGGCGGCACCCTGCTGCTCGATGAAATCTCCGAAATGGATACCCGCCTGCAGGCCAAGTTGCTGCGCGCCATCCAGGAGCGTGAGATCGACCGGGTTGGCGGGACCAAGCCCGTGAAAGTGGACATCCGCATTCTGGCCACCTCCAACCGTGACCTGGCGATGGCGGTGAAGGAGGGCACGTTCCGCGAAGACCTGCTTTACCGGCTCAACGTCGTGAACCTGCGGCTCCCGCCGCTTCGTGAACGCCCCGGCGACGTGGTGGCGATGGCCGAATTCTTCGTCAAGAAGTACGCTGCGGCCAACAGCCTCCCGGAAAAGCCCCTTTCCCTGGAGGCGCGGCGTCGCTTGGTCGGTCACCGCTGGCCGGGCAATGTGCGCGAACTGGAAAACGCCATGCACCGTGCGGTGCTTCTGGCCCCCGGTCCCGAGATCGACGAACTGGCTATTCGGTTGCCCGACGGTCAGCCCCTGGCGGCGCCAGACGCACACACCCGCACCGCGCTGGCTGCCGTCACCGCTGCCGAAACCATCAGCCGCGCCTTCGTCGGGCAGACCGTGGCCGAGATGGAGCAGCACCTGATCATCGAGACCCTGGAGCATTGCTTCGGCAACCGCACACATGCGGCCAACATCCTGGGCATCTCGATCCGGACGCTGCGCAACAAGCTGAAGGAGTACGGCGAAGCCGGCGTCTCCGTCCCCGCCCCGCAAATGGGCCAGAGCGCGGCATAACGGACACACTGAATGGCTGAAGCCGCCTACCGTTACGATACAGCGCCCTCCGCCGGCCGGGTCTGGAGTTGGGTGGCGCGTGGCGAGGTGTTGCTCGCACTTGGCGTGGTGGGCGTCGTCGTCCTGCTCATCGTGCCGATCCCGGCATGGCTGCTCGACGCCTTGCTGTCGCTCTCGATCGCGTCATCGATCCTGATCCTGATGACCTCGCTATTGATCAAGAAGCCCCTGGAGTTCACGGCGTTTCCCACCGTGCTGCTGGGCGTGACCCTATTCCGACTGGCGCTCAATATCGCGACGACCCGCCTGATCCTCAGCCACGGCCACGAGGGGGTCCACGGGGCCGGCCACGTCATCGAGACCTTCGGCAAGCTGATGATGGGTGGCAACTTCGCCATCGGCGTCATCGTCTTCATCATCCTGGTGGTGGTGAACTTCGTGGTGATCACCAAGGGCTCGGGGCGGATCGCCGAGGTGGCCGCAAGATTCACCCTGGATTCCATGCCCGGCAAGCAGATGGCCATCGACGCCGACCTCTCATCAGGCCTGATCGACACCGACGAGGCAAAGATCCGGCGGAAGGAACTGGAGCAGGAATCCACCTTCTTCGGCGCCATGGATGGCGCGTCCAAGTTCGTGCGTGGCGATGCAGTGGCGGGTCTTGTAATCTTGGCGGTCAATGTGATCGGCGGCATCCTGATTGGCGTGCTGCAACACGATGTACCGATGGGCGAGGCGTTTTCGACCTATACCATCATGAGCATCGGCGACGGTCTGGTCAGCCAGATCCCGGCCCTGATCGTCTCGATTGCGGCCGGCTTCCTGGTCTCGAAGGCCGGCGTTGAAGGCTCGGCCGACAAGGCGCTGGTCACCCAGCTGGCCACAAATCCGATCAGCCTGGGCATGGTCTCGGCGGCAGCCGGCGTACTGGCCGCGATCCCTGGCATGCCGGTCATCCCGTTCGCGCTGGTATCCATCGGCGCAGGCGTTCTGGCCTGGAACCGGTCCAAGGCCGCCTCGCAGCCGGAGCCTGTCAGTATCGTAGAGGCGCCGACCGAGGCCGAGGACGAGCCCATTGCCCAGACCCTGGCCATCGACGAAATCAAGATCGAACTGGGCTACGGCCTGCTGCCCCTGATCAACGACCTGGAGGGTCGCCGCCTGACCGACCAGATCAAGGCGCTGCGCCGTACTCTGGCCGCCGACTTCGGCTTTGTCATGCCAAGCGTGCGTATCCTCGACAACATGCGCCTGCCCTCCATGGGCTATTGCCTGCGCATCAAGGAGATGGAGGCCGGATCCGGCGAGGTCAGGATCGGCCAGCTGATGGCGATGGATCCTCGCGGCGGCCAGATCGAGCTACCCGGCGAGCACATGAAGGAACCGGCCTTCGGTCTGCCTGCGACCTGGATCGATGACAGCCTGCGCGAGGAAGCCACGTTCCGCGGCTACACCATCGTTGACCCGGCCACGGTGATGACCACCCACCTGACCGAGATCCTCAAGGAGAACATGCCGGACCTGCTCACCTATGCCGAAGTCCAGAAGCTGCTGAAGGAGCTTCCGGCCGAGCAGAAGAAGCTATCCGAAGACCTGATCCCCACGGTGGTCACGGCGACGACCGTTCAGCGCGTGCTGCAGGCCCTGTTGCGCGAACGGGTTTCGATACGCGATCTGGGCGCCATCCTGGAAGGCATCGGCGAGGCGGCACCGCACACCACGTCCATCACCCTGCTGGTCGAACAGGTCCGCGGCCGTCTGGCGCGGCAGCTTTGCTACGCCCATCGCGGCGAAGACGGCGCATTGCCCATCGTCACCCTTTCGGCCGAGTGGGAAAACGCCTTCGCCGACGCCCTGGTGGGAACCGGTGACGACAAGCAACTGGCACTGGCCCCCTCGCGTCTCCAGGAATTCATCCGTGGCATCCGCGAGACTTTTGAACGCGCCGCCCTGGCAGGTGACAGCCCGGTGTTGTTGACCAGCCCAGGCGTTCGGCCTTACGTCCGCTCCATCATCGAACGCTTCCGCGGCCAGACCCCGGTGATGAGCCAGAACGAGATACATCCGCGGGCGCGACTGAAGACCGTGGGTGCGCTTTAACCGTAGTGCGGCGAGCTGCGATCCACTGGGGCATGGCCTGTCGCTGACCCATCGGGATCAAGCGTTGTCCTGGACAGGCTCAGGCCCAACCACCGCGCATCTCCAACTGGAGACCGCCCATGACCCCATTGTCTCACTCACGTTTTTCGCCCCGCGCGACCCGACGGGCGATTGCCCAGGCCCTGCTCTGCGCTGAACGCTGCCCTGGCCGCCACCGGCATGGCTGTAGTGGGCGTGATACTGAATCTGACGCTGTCATTAGGCCCGCAAAATCGTTGTCAGGGCGGATGAGCAACTTCTCCGCCAGGCTCGGCGCCAGCCGCCGTGACCGTCCGGGGAGCCTTCCACGCTCTCCGCCGTTGCAGGCGCGCTCCCCGGCTGGTAGCGGTGCGAATTACGGGGCCGTGTCCCCGATGCTTCGAATCTCGGGATACGGATGCGTCGACCTCTCCAAAGACCGCACGGCCAGGGCGCAGGCTTCCTCTGGGACCTGCTGACCTTTGAAAAGATGCTGACGGGCAGCGTGGTCCACCTGGTTTACTGGGCGGGGCTCGGCATCATCGGCATCATTGCATTTGGTGTGCTGGGCGCCTCGGTGGGCGTAGCCGTGCGCGAGAGCAATATCTTCCTGGGCCTGCTGCTGGCGCTGGGTATCCTCGGCGTGGGCCTGTTGGGCGTGGGCGTAGGCGTGCTGCTCTGGCGCGCCTTCTGCGAGTTCTACGTGACCATCTTCAAGATCAGCGAGGACCTGCACGTTCTGCGCACCGACGTCGAGGCGGAACGCGCACGCCAGGCTGGCGGACCACCGACGGCCTAACGTCCAGCGGACGCCCTGCGCAATCCCAGCTCATCCAAGGCCGCCACTTCCCGGCGGCCCAGTTCCTTGCGCTCATCCACGCGGATATTTTCGGCGATCTGTTCGTACTTCTTCTGGGCCTCGAACGCCTCGGCCAGGGCGTCTCGGGCGCCCTGCTCTTCCATCAGGATGAGGTCGATGGCCGATTGGGCGCTGGCCTTCCGGAGCTTCAGGCCGTCCATGAAGCCGGCGCGATAGAGGCCGGTCGCAGCTTCGTCCGCCGTGAAGGCCAACTCCGCCTCGCCCTCGGCTTCCAGCATGGCCAGCTTCAACTCGGCGGCGACACGACGGTCGACAATCTCCGACAGGCGCTTCTGCAGCACCTCGGCCTCATAGCTCGACAGCTTGATAAGCGACTTTGCCCAACTCACGCGGCGGCTCCGTTCAGGATCTGGTCAAGGCCGTCGAATGAGGCCTCAAGACTGGTGGCGTCGTCCTTGCCCTGCCCGAGGAACGCCTCGATCGCCGGGTTCAGGGCGATGGCGCGGTCGATCAGCGGGTCGGCGCCGGCGCGATAGGCGCCGATGCGGATCAGCTCTTCCATATTGGCGTAGGCCGACATCGTCTGGCGGGCCTGACTGACGATCTCGCGTTCGTGCGGTTCAAGGCAACCGGGCATTGTGCGACTGATTGACTTCAGCACATTGATCGCCGGGAAGCGTCCGCGCTCCGCAATGGTTCGCTCCATGACGATGTGCCCGTCCAGAATCCCTCGCACAGCGTCAGCGATGGGTTCATTGTGGTCGTCGCCGTCCACCAGCACGGTGAAGAGACCGGTGATCGGGCCCGCCCTGGTGCCGTCGGGTCGGATCGGTCCAGGACCGGCACGCTCCAGCAGCTTAGGCAGTTCGGTGAAGACCGTCGGGGTATAGCCTTTGGTGGTCGGCGGTTCGCCTGCGGCCAGGCCGATCTCGCGCTGGGCCATGGCGAAGCGCGTGACGCTGTCCATCAGGCACAGCACTTCCATGTCCTGGTCCCGCAGGAATTCGGCGATGGCCATGGTCATGTAGGCAGCCTGGCGGCGCTTGAGCGCGGGTTCATCGGATGTTGCGACCACGACGATGGCGCGCTTTAGCCCCTCCTCGCCCAAAGTCTCCTCGATGAACTCGCGAACCTCCCGGCCCCGTTCACCGATCAGGCCCACGACCACGGCGTCGCAGTCGGCGTTCTTGGCCAGCATGGACAGCAGCACCGACTTACCGACGCCGGAGCCTGCAAACACACCGAGGCGCTGGCCACGGCAGCAGGTCGTGAAGACGTTCATCGCCCGGACGCCCAAGTCCAGGCGCGGCCCTACACGGTCGCGGGCGTGGGCCGAAGGCGGCGCCGCGCGCAGCGGATAGGCGGCGATGCCCTGTGGCAATGGCCCCTTGCCATCGATGGGCTGGCCGAAGCTGTCGACGATGCGGCCCAGCCAGGCCTTGGTAGGGCGTACGGCGGAGCCCAACGGCTGTATCTGGATTTCGGCGCCGGGGGCCACGCCCTCCACCGGCCCGAACGGCATCAGCAGAGCGCGGTTCTCGCGGAAACCTACGACCTCGGCTGCGACGGACTTGTCGTTAAAGCGCGCGATCTCGGCGCGAGCGCCGACAGCCAATCTGGACAGGCCGCCACGCGCCTCGATCAACAGGCCGTTTACCGCCGCCACGCGACCGGAAACCGTCAGGGGATCCAGCCGCTCGACCGCGGCCACCAGGTTCTTCACGCGCGCTCCCCAAGGTCCAGAACAGACCTTCGTCGAGTCGCGCTTAAGGGGTGGTGAAGATCAGGGCCTAGTAGACGTTTGAAACTGCACTGCGTCCCGCATCGTCGCGGCGCAGCCGCGCGACCCTGGCGCCAATGGCCATTGACGAGGCTCGCGCCTCATCCATCAAGTCATTCCCCTTGATCAGAGCGTCCGTGACCAGCGCCTGTCCCCTGGCCATTGCATCTTCAAGGATCGGGCTGGCCGCCTCTGTAATGCGCTCGCGGTTGCGCCAGGCCAGGATGCCAGCCAAGCCCAGAAGGAGGGCTCCAGCCAGCAGCAGGGGGGTTGCAGGTACGGAGCGACCCGCCGGGGCCATCAGTGCTCGCGCGTGCTTCTGCCGACCATGTGCAAGCGGCAGGCGATAGCGTTCGAGGGTGTGCGGGTTGTCGGTCATGGGAGATCTCCGGCCTGAACTGCCACTCCAGAACCCCTTGCAACCCAACGGGTTCCGCCATCCCGTTCGGCGCGCGTGTCCAATCACAAAAGATTCAACACCGGCAAAAGCTCTCGCCCCGTCAATCCGCCTTGTTCCCGAATCCGAAATCAGATTAACGATTCGAGGTGAGGGGCGTTCACCATTAACCAGTCTTAAAGAACGACTGGGGCAGGTTAATGAAATGGGCGTGGGCGGATTCAACAGAGTTCGTCAGGAATGCGGGACGCGGTAGGAGAGCCGGATGCGCGTATTGTTGATCGAGGATGATAGCGCGACAGCGCAAAGCATCGAGTTGATGCTGAAATCTGAAGGTTTCAATGTCTATACGACGGACCTCGGTGAGGAAGGCGTCGATCTGGGCAAGATTTACGACTACGATCTGATCCTGCTGGACCTCAACCTGCCCGACATGAGCGGCATGGATGTTCTGCGCACGCTGCGCGTCGGCAAGATCAACACGCCGATCATGATCCTGTCGGGCACGGCCGAGATCGAGACCAAGGTAAAGACGTTCTCCGGCGGCGCCGACGACTACATGACCAAGCCGTTCCACAAGGACGAGCTGGTGGCCCGCATTCACGCGGTGGTGCGTCGCTCCAAGGGCCACGCCCAGTCGGTCATCAAGACCGGCGACATCCTGGTGAACCTCGACGCCAAGACCGTGGAAGTGAGCGGCCTGCGCGTCCACCTCACCGGCAAGGAATATCAGATGCTGGAGCTACTTTCGCTCCGCAAGGGTACGACCTTGACCAAGGAAATGTTCCTGAACCACCTCTATGGCGGCATGGACGAGCCCGAGCTGAAGATCATCGACGTGTTCATCTGCAAGCTTCGCAAAAAGCTGGCAGCCGCCGCCGACGGCAAGCATCACATCGAGACGGTCTGGGGTCGCGGCTATGTGCTTCGCGATCCGCAAGAGGCCATGGAGACCGTCGCCGCCTGATCCGCAGCGCCCCTGCAGACGTTGAGACGCCCGCCTTACCGGCGGGCGTTTTCGTTTGGGCCGGGGTAGTCTAACCTGGCACTCTGGAACGTTGGGGGGCGCGAGACAATGAGAGCGTTTCTGGCCCTGGTACTGGCGCTGATCGCCGGCGCGTGGATTGCCTACTCCAGCCAGAGGTTGCCGGACACGGTCCCGGCGAGTGGGGCAGCAACGGATTTCTCAGCGGACCGCGCCTTTGAGGATGTAGAGCGGTTTGCCGAAGCGCCGCATCCCATCGGCACAGCCGCGAACGCCCGGGTCCGCGATGAGTTGATGCAGCGGATGGCGCAGATGGGGCTCTCGCCGCAGGTCCGCCCGGGCATTGGAGCCAGGGGCTTCCGCCAGGCGCCGCAACTGGTCGCCTCAGGGTATGTCGAGAACGTCGTGGGCGTGTTGCCGGGGCGAGACCGCACCGCGCCGGCGCTGGCCCTGATGGCGCACTACGACAGCGTTCCAGCCTCGCCGGGCGCGGCCGACGATATCATGGGCGTGGCGACCATCCTGGAGACCGTGCGCGCCATAAAGGCCAAGGGCGTTCCGGCCCGTGACGTTGTGGTGCTGATCACCGATGGCGAGGAAGCCGGACTGCTGGGCGCCAATCACTTCTTCCGGCGAGATCCGTTCGCCCGGCGACTTGGGCTGGTCATCAATGTGGAAGCGCGCGGCAGTAGCGGCCGGGTCCAGATGTTCCAGACCAGTCCGGAAAATGGCGGCCTGATCGAGCTCTACCAGCGCACGGCCGTTCGCCCCGCCTCATCCTCCCTGGCCGTGCTGGTATATGAAAACCTGCCCAACGACACGGACCTGACAGAGGCCCTCGAGGTCGACATCCCCGGTCTGAACTATGCAATCATCGGAAGCCAGTTCGATTACCACAGCGCCACCGCCACGCCGCGCAACCTCGACCGCGGGTCCCTGCAGGATATGGGAAACCAGGTGCTGGCCGTTGCCGCTGAGGCGGCCTTCGCCAGCCGCCTGCCGGTCAGAGCGCCCTCGGTGATTTACGCCAATCTGTTTGGCGACATTGTCCTGGCCTACCCCATCTGGTTCGGCTGGATCCTGATCGGCGCCATCGTCGTCTTGATGGCGTTTGCCGTGCGGTGGGCGCGCCACGACGGAGCCTTTCCGGTCACCGATATTCTGCGAGGCGCAGGCGGATTGCTCTTTGCGACGCTCTCAACGGTGGCGTTGCTGCAGTTTGCGCGACGGCTGACCGGGGCCGGTTTTGGCTATCTGGAACAACGCGTGCTGCTGGCGCAGGAGGTGCGTTGGGAATGGGCCGTGGCACTTGTCGTGCTGGGGACGGTGTTGCTGGCGGTGGCTGCCATGAATTCGTCCCGTCGCTGGCTGGCAGTCCTGCCGTTGTTAGCCGGGCTGGGCTGCTCGGCGCTTGGCGGGTTCGATATGGTCGGCGCGGTCAGCGGCGGTCTCGCGGCCCTGATCGGCCTGGTCACCTTTAGCCGACCCGTCTCGCGCAAGGGCGCATGGGCAGGCGCTCTGCTGGTCGGCCTGCTGTTGGCGGTGGCGGTCCAGGCCTTTGCGCCCGGAGCATCCTTTCTGCTGGTATGGCCGTTGCTGGTGGCCGTTTTCGCGGCCGCTGTCACGGCGCTGGGGTCAAGGCGCAGTAGCCTCGCGCTGGCGATGTTGGCGGTCCTCGCCGCCGCAGGCCTCGGCTGGGTGGGTGGATTCGCCCACTTCATCTTTGTAGGCATGGACATGGTGGCTGTGTTCGCCCTGCCCGCCATGTTGCTCGCCATCCTGATCTGGCCAGTGGCCCAGCCTGAGGAAGGCGCACGTCTGGGCCTCTTGCCGGGCGCCGTATTGCTGATCTCGGGACTGGCGGTCACGCTGTCTGTTCGGTCGAATGACCCCTGGACCCCGCGCCATCCCGATATTGCCTACGTCGGCTACCAGATGGATCAGGACACCGGCCGCGCCTGGCGGTTCAGCCCGGCGCGAGATCATGGGAGCTGGGTCCAGACCGTCCTTGGCGCCGACGGCGGGACGGTCGCTCGCCTGGACCATTGGGCGTGGCCGCAGACGATGCTGGCGGCCCCGGCGCCGCCTGTGCCCGAGCCCCCGCCCCTGATCGCTCTGCAGCGTGGTCCAGGCGAAGTCCTGAACCTGGGCGCCATCGCACCCTCTGGCGCCCGTACGCTGGTGCTGCGGATACGCTCAACCGTCCCTGGCGCCATCGTGGCGATTGGAGACGTACCGGTTTCGATCCCCCTCACCCCCGGGAAATGGTCACGTGTCTCCTGGGCCACGGCCGCGCGACCACTGGACCTGACGATCAAGGCCGCGGGTTCCGGGCGCATGGACGTGCGCTATGCGGTGACCCTGCCGCGCTGGCCCGCCGGGGTTGCGCCGCTGCCTGCGCGCCCAACCGACCTCATGGTCTGGGACAACTCCGACTCCACCTTCCTGGCGGGAACCCGCGCCTTTACTTGGTGAAGTCCGTACAGCCGGCTATTCACAACGACATGAGCGACGTCACCATCTATCACAATCCGGGCTGCGGAACCTCCCGCAACACCCTGGCGCTGCTGCGCGAGCATGGCGTGGAGCCTGTCGTGGTGGAGTACCTGAAGACCGGCTGGACCAAGGCGCAGCTTCGGGACCTGTTGGTCCGCATGGGCGTGTCCGCCAGGGATATCCTGCGCGTTCGGGGCACCGAGGCCGAAACCCTGGGCCTGACCCGACCTGGCGTGAGCGATGAGGTCCTGATCGCCGCCATGGTGGCCGACCCGAAGCTGGTCGAACGGCCGATCGTGGTATCGCCGACGGGCGTCGCCCTCTGCCGGCCTGCGGATCGCGCCCTGGACCTGCTCCCGGCGACGCAATGACGGGCAGGCCGTGAGCAACCCCCCCGGCGAGACGCCCCGCGAACGGGCCGCCCGGATGATCCGTGATCGGGTCGCCGGCTGGGACGGCGTGCCGACCATTGAACAGCTGAACGGGATCCTGCGGCTTACCGCCATGTGGCGGTCCATTGCGCTGGCCCAGACCTTCATTGCCCACTCCGGTGGGACTACTGTGTCCGGCGGGCCATTCGCTGGGATGAAGTATGTCGACACGGCAACCGAAGGCGCGCTGATCGCGCGCCTGCTTGGGGTTTATGAATCAGAGCTGCATCCTCATTTCGAAGACTTCATCGCCGAAGGCCTCGACTGCGTGATCGATGTGGGGTGCGCCGAGGGCTACTACGCGGTGGGCCTGGCCCTGCGGATGCCCGAGACGACCATCTACGCCTTCGACATTCTGGAAACGGCCCGCGCTGCGTGCGCGGGCATGGCCGCGAACAATGGCGTCGCGGAGCGTGTGGTCATTGGCGGTGAATTGCGGCCCGAGGACTTCCAGCAATTTGCCGGCCGGCGCGCACTGGTGCTGGTGGACGCCGAGGGCGCCGAGGTAGACATACTCGATCCGGCGCGGGGACCCGCACTGGCGAGCATGAACATCATCGTCGAAACCCACGACGTCTATCGGCCCGGCGCGCTGGCCACCCTGATGGAGCGGTTTTCGCCCACCCACGAAATTCAGCGCGTGGATCAGGACTTCAAGGCCTATGAGCCGCCAGAGTGGGTCAAGGACCTGAACCATCTGGACCAGCTTCTGACGGTGTGGGAGTGGCGTCAGCGCCCCACACCCTGGCTGGTCATGCGGCCGAAATCCGGCTGAACGCCAAGGTTTTGACCCTTCTCAAGGCGTCTGACCTCGCCCAGAGGTCCGCTCAGCTCATGACCTCACCCTCAAAACTCACAAATCTGCTGCTGGGCAGCCTGCTTGCGCTTGCGGCCACGTCAGCATCTGTTTCGGCGGCGACACCGGATAGGGGGGGAACCCTGGTCCGCCGCCATTGTGGTGGGTGTCATGCTGTTTCCAGTACGGGAGATAGCCACGTACCTGCCGCGCCCAGATTTCGTGAGTTGCACAAGCGATATGACCCGGAAGTCCTGGCGGAAGCGCTGGCCGAGGGCATCCTCACTGGCCACCCACTGATGCCTGAGTTTCGCTTCGAGCCTGACGACGTGCAGGCGATCATTCTCTATCTCAAATCACTGCAGTCGAAGCAGGCAGGATAGAGGCCATAAAGAAACGCCCGGCCAAAGGCCGGGCGTTCCAGTAACAGGCCAGGCCGTCGGATCAGTCGAACACGATCACAGAGCGCGCCACCGCGCCGGTCTTCATTTCCTCGAAGGCCTCATTCACCTGGTCCAGGCGGATGCGGCGCGAGATCATGTCGTCGAGGTGCAGCTTGCCGGCCATGTAGGAGTCCACCAGGCGCGGCATGTCGACCGGGAAGCGGTTTGAGCCCATCAGCGAGCCCTGGATGCGCTTTTCGCCCAGGAAGGCGGCGCCCATCAGACTGATCATCTGACCCACCGGGATCATGCCGATGATGTTGGCTGTGCCGCCGCGACGCAGCATGTTGAACGACTGCTCGGCAGTGACAGACAGACCAATGGCCTCAAAGGAGTGCTGCACACCGCCGCCGGTGAGGTCCATGACCTCCTTCACGGCATCCGGTCCGCCCATGACGA
>NZ_JBILRO010000225.1:0-5871 GCF_044372605.1 Phenylobacterium sp. | reverse complement strand
GGAGCGCCTCGCTCTGGCTCCGCCCCCGGCCCTGGTGCTCGGGTTTTTCGACTCCCGGCAGGCGACCACAGACCGGTGGGGTATCGGCGGTCATCGCTTGCTTCGCGATGCCGTCGAGACGCGTGCTCTCGCCAGCCTGCCGGCGGCGCTGCTCAGCTGCCCGGATGGCAGCGCGGGCGACGCGGTGGAGCGCCTGGCGGCAGTGGCCCGGCCATGAGGCCGCTGGCGATCAATCTGGGTCTTCTGGGCATGGTGGCCGGCCTGGCTGTAGCGGGCCTGTTGTTGGGCGAGTCGTCCCTCTCTGCGGACCAGTTCGTCCTGGCGCTGACCGATCCTTCCTCCGGCGCCCATGAGGTTGTGTTCAACATCCGGCTGCCCCGCACGGTCGCAGCACTGGTTGTGGGCGCTGCATTGGGACTGGCCGGCGCAGTGATGCAGGGACTGTTGAGAAACCCCCTGGCCGATCCCGGGGTGCTGGGCGTCTCTGGCGGCGCGGGCCTGGGCGCAGCGCTGGCGATCTCGCTGGGTCTGGCGGCGAGCCCTGGCCTGATCGAGGTTTCGGCGATGGCGGCGGCTCTGGGTGTTGGCGCGCTGCTCACGGTCATTGCATCGCGGTTTCGCGAGCCTGAAGCACTGATCCTCTTCGGGGTGGCCCTGTCGGCCTTTCTGGGCGCCTTGACCTCGCTGGTCTTCAACTTCGCGCCATCACCCGTCGCGTTGTCGGAGGTATTTTCCTGGCTGCTGGGATCGGTGGCCAACCGGGACTGGGACGATATCGTCCGACAACTCCCGGCCCTGGGGCTGGGGATCTGCTTGTGCGGCTACGCGGCCCGGGGTCTGGCGATGCTGACGCTGGGCGAGGAGACAGCCGCACTTTCCGGCCTTCCCATGACCCGTCTCCGCGCTGCGGCTGTGGCCGGCGCCTCGCTCCTGACGGGCGCCTCGGTCGCCATGGCGGGTATCGTCGGTTTCGTCGGGCTTGCCGCGCCGCATCTGGTTCGCGCCGCGACCGGCGGTGACCCGGGCAGGGTGCTGCTCCCCTCGGCGCTCACCGGGGCTGTGCTGCTGGCGCTGGCTGACATCGCAGCCCGGGTCATTCCCACCGACGTGGAACTGAAGCTGGGCGTAATGACGGCCCTGTTCGGCGCGCCCCTGTTCGCCGCGATCGCCTGGCGCGCGGCCCGGAGCTGGCGCGGATGACGGCGCTTTCGGTGCAGGGCGTCACGGTCATCCGCGGCGATAGCACGGTGCTTGACGCTACCAGCCTGACTGTAGCTGCGGGCGAGATGGTCGGCGTCGTCGGCACGAACGGCGCGGGCAAGACCACCCTGCTGCGCGCCGCCCTCGGCCTTGTTCCGCTCAAGGCGGGGAAGGTTGAGCTCGCCGGCCGACCGCTGGACCGCCTTTCCGACGCCGCCCGGGCGCGGTTGGCCGCCTATCTGCCGCAGGAGCGCCACGTAGGCTGGAACATGTCCGCACTCAGGATCGCAGCCCTGGGTGCGGTGGAACTACCCCCGCAGGCGGCAGAACGGGTAGCCGGCGCGGCCCTGTTGCGGGTTGGCCTCCATGACGTTCGGCACAGGGGAGTCCTAGACCTTTCGGGGGGCGAACGCGCCCGCGTCCTGCTGGCGCGTCTGTTGGTGACGGGCGCGCCGTTGCTGCTGGCAGACGAACCCATCGCTGGCCTGGATCCAGACGCCCAGCTGCTGGCGATGGAACTGTTGCGCGAGGAGACCCGGCGCGGCGCAGCGGTGGTGCTGACCCTGCATGATCTCGCTTTGGCCGCGCGCTTCTGTGACCGGCTGGTGGTTCTGCATCAGGGACGCGTTGCGGCGGACGCAACACCACATGGCGCGCTGAGCTCGGAGGTGCTGGCGGCTGCCTTCAATCTGGATGGCGCGCTGGAGATGGTGGATGGCGAGCCACGGCTTAGGGTTCAACGCCGGGGGACGCTGTGAACTCCGCAGGGCGGGAGCTGACGCCCGCTGGGGGCACTGAGAATTCAGTTGTTCCACTTCGGCTTACCGGAGCGCGAATATCCTTGGGCCAAAGCCCGGATTGCCCCATGTGTCAGCCCCTCATTCCCCGGCTTGGAACTCCATCATGTCCTTCTCGATCTACGACGCCTCGATCCCGGTCTATCTGCAGATGATGCGCAATCTGGCGGCCTTGCTGGCCAAGGCCGAGGGGCATGCCGGCACATCCGGCGCCGATGTTTCAACGTTTCTCGAGGCGCGACTGACGCCGGACATGCATCCCCTGATCCGGCAGATCCAGATGGTCAGCGATTCCGCCAAGGGCGGGGCCGCGCGCCTGGCCGGGGTCACGCCCCCCAGCTATGCCGACACCGAAACGACCTGGGCCGAGATCAAGGAACGCCTGGCGAAGACCATCGCTTTCGTTGAGACAATCGAGCGCAGTCAGCTGGATGGCGCCGAGACCCGGACGATCGAACTGCCGCTGCCGGGCCGCACCATGACGTTCACGGGCGCGGATTTCCTGATGCGCTTCTCGTTGCCCAACTTCTATTTTCACGTGGTCACAGCCTACGGCATCCTGCGCACCCAGGGCGTGCCGCTGGGCAAGATGGACTACCTGACCGGCGGGACGCCGATCCCGGCTTAAGGGTTGCTGGCGGAAACACCGGCGTCGGTGGCGGCATAGTTGTAGCTGCCCCGGCGCAGGTCGCGGGCCAGGGTGATCGGGACCGTGCCTCCGTTCAGCTTGGCCCGATAGACCTGCATGTTTTCCATCACCCGCATGACGTAGTTGCGCGTCTCCGAGAACGGGATGCACTCGATGAAATCCAGGGGATCAGAGGATCCTGCACGTGGATCGCTGCAGAAGGCTACCCACTGTGGAGGTCGCCCGGGGCCGGCATTGTATCCGGCGGAAGCCAGGATGTAGGAGCCTGAAAACTGGTCGACCAGTTGGCCCAGGAAAGATGATCCGAGCTGCATATTGTATTCGGCCTCGTAGAGCCGAGCGACCGAAAACCCCAGTCCCATGCGCCGCGCTACGCTGGATGCGGTCGACGGCAGCAGTTGCATCATGCCCCGGGCGTCTGCCTCGGAGCGGACACCGGGCTCGAACCCGCTCTCCTGACGTGTGACACCCAGTACCAGCGCCGGTTCGGGCGCGCCAGGAACCGCCGGCGTGCTGCGCATCGGATAGGCGCGGTCGGCCAGGATCAATCCCCGGGTCGCCGCCGCGCGCGCAGCCTTCATCGACGTGTCCTGATCGCCGTAGCCGCGGATAGCATCCACCAGCATGGCGGCCTCCACCGTCGTCGGCACCGTGTCATCGATGTGCAGCGCGAAGGCGCGGAACAGATCGCGCTGCCCCTGATCCGCCAGCATTCTCATGGCCTGAACAGCATCGCGGCCCTCAAAGCCCGCTCGGTCCGCCTCGGTCGGCTCAGGGTCCTTCGGCAGCACCAATGCCCGTCCGAGCTTTTCGGCGGAAAGCTGGCCATAGAAGGTGGTGCCATGCTGGGCGCCCTGATCGTAGAAGACATCGGCTGCAGCCCTGTCGCCGCGCGCCTCGGCCGCTCGTCCCTGCCAGTAGAACGCCCTGGCCTTGGTGATGGGCGAGGAGCCGATCCGCTCGATCGTCGCAAAATGCCGGGCGGCTGCGACGGGGTCCTGCAGGCGGTTGAGTGCGATCCAGCCGGCATAGAACTCCGCCTCGGTGGCGTCTGTGCCCACGGAGAGACCGGAGTTTGCTGCGGCCTGATAGGCGCTTCGCCAGTCGCCAGCCCGGATCGCCAGCAGGGTCAGCCTGTACCGTTCGTTCCACATGCGCTCGGCGCCGTCAGCGGTGACCATCTCGCGCGGGAACATGGGAAGGAGCGCCATGGCCTCGCTTTCACGGCCACGGCGGCGCAACGAGGCTGCGCGTTCATAGGCAACCCCGGGACTGGCCTGCATCTCCGGCGAAAGGCTCGCAAAGGCGTCGTCCGCCGCGCGGCTGTCCGAGCGGAGCGCGATCCGGACCAATGCGACCGGTTGCTGGTCTTCCGGGATCAGGGCCAGCATATCCCGGGCCGCAGGTCCCTGGGCGCCGTAAAGCAGAACGTCGGCGCGCCGGAGGTGATCGTCCACCGTCAGAACATCGGCGAATCGTGACAGCACGAGGCGCTGGGCGTCAGCCTCGAAGCTTCGGGTACGCCACCATGTGCGGATCAGGTCGGCGGCCTCGGTCTGCCGGCCGAGGTTGCGGTAGGCCGAGGCCAGCGCCAGCGCGCCCTGCACAGACTGTGGTTCCTGGCCACCGAACCACGCCACGATGTCTGCGGGCGATTTGCCGGAGGATTCAATCACGCGCTCGGCGGCCACCTGGCGGCGGCCTGGCCTGGGGAAACCTTCCAGATCCCGCCGCGCAGCGTCCAGCTCCGCAAAACCCAGTGACCCCGCGTTGGCGTCTACGAGCGCCCAGGTAACGGTTTTTGTCGCGACGGGGTCGGAAAGATCATTGATCACCCGACGCGCACCCGAAACATCGCCGCGACGCGCCGCCGCCAGGCCGGAGCGAAACAAAATCTGGTCTGAACCGCTCAGGGGGCGAGCTACGGTCTGCTCCCGGACAGCGGGTTCCTGAACAGCGCCCGTTGCGTTCGCGGCGCTGATCAGGTCGCCGATGGGGTCCAGTGATTGCGCGCGCGCCACCGTCGTTGCAATCAGGATTGCGCAACCGGCGAGCAACAGATTTCGGGTCCGGACGTTCAATCAACCTCCATCCGTGTCAACACTGCGCGGAATCGGCGTTGCGGGCTAAGCCTGCCGCAACATATTGTCGCGCCAAATCTGAACGTCGCATCACCTTGCGGCATTTTCACGGTCATTTGCTTATCCCCATGCCTGATCCTCTCTTTCGCGGCGTCATGCCGGCGCTCATCACTCCATTTCGCAACGGAGCCTTCGACGAGGACGCCTTTGTGGCGTTGGTCGAACGCCAGATCGCGGGCGGCGTCCACGGCCTGGTGCCGGTGGGCACGACAGGCGAGACAGCGACGCTCAGTCATGACGAGCACCGTCGCGTTGTCGAACTCTGCGTCGCGGTGGCGGGCGGGCGCGTACCGGTGATCGCCGGCGCCGGTTCGAACTCGACATCCGAAGCCATTGAGCTTGTGCATCACGCCAAGACGGTCGGCGCAGACGCGGCTCTCGTGGTCACGCCTTACTATAACCGCCCTAGCCAGGAGGGGCTCTACGCCCATTACCGCGCGATCAACGATGCGGTGCAATTGCCCGTGCTGATCTACAACGTGCCTGCCCGGACCAGCGTCGACATTTCCAACGAGACCCTGGCCCGGCTCGCCAAACTGCCCAACATGGTGGGGATCAAGGACGCAACAGGCGACATGACCCGCGCCAGCCTCCAGCGCATCTGGTGCGGTGATGAGTGGGTGATGCTGTCGGGCAATGATGATTCGGCGCTGGGCTACATGGCTCATGGCGGCCATGGCGCCATCTCCGTCACCTGCAATGTCGCGCCAGCGCCCTGCGCCCGGTTCTACAACGACGCCATGTCCGGCGACTGGGCGTCGGCGCTCAAGGGCCAGGACGCACTGATCCGCCTGCATAAGGCGCTGTTCGTCGACGCCTCACCATCGCCCACCAAGTTCGCCCTGGCGCACCTGGGCCTCTGCGCCGAGGACGCCCGTCTGCCGATCGTCGCCTGTTCCGAGGCGGCGCGCATCGAAGTGCTGGCCGGGATGCGGGATGCGGGACTGATCTGATGGCCGGCAAGCTCATTGCAGAAAACCGCCGCGCCCGGTTCGACTACTTCCTGGAGCAGACATTCGAGGCTGGTCTTGCCCTGACCGGGTCCGAGGTCAAATCCCTGCGCGTGGGCCGCGCCAACATCGCC
>NZ_JBILRO010000224.1:0-5878 GCF_044372605.1 Phenylobacterium sp. | reverse complement strand
GTCCGGCGCAATCTCAGCGCCCGACGATGATCTCCACGCCGGCGCCTACGGCATCGGGGGCCAGGGCCAGGGGCTTTTCAACGCGGACCCGGGCGCGGCTGACCCTGGGGTCGGCCAGGCACAGATGGGCCAGGCGGTGAGCATAGGTTTCCACCAGATCGATATGGCCGCTGGTCGCCACCGTCTGGGCGGCCTTGAGGATGACCTCGTAGTTCAGGGTGTCGGCCAGGCGGTCGGATCCGTCCGTGGGCACGTCGAGCTCCACCTCCAGGACGAGGGGCTGCACGCGGCCGATCTCATGCCTATAGACGCCGATCTCGGCCTGGACCTTCAGGCCGGTGACAAACACCTTCGAGCTGATGAGGGTAGTCCCGCTCATGCCAGGTGCTGGCCGGAATCGACGGCGATCATCTGGCCGGTCACCGCCGTGGCGTCGATCAGATAGCGCAATGCCGCCGCGATCTGGGCGGGCGGCGCCGGCCGTTGCAGGAGCGTCGATCGCGCCTCGGCCTCGAAGGCGGCGGCGTCCTGATGGATCGAGGCCAGCACGGGACCGGGGCCGATGGCGTTGACCCGGATGCGGGGCGCCAGCGCCTGGGCCAGCATGCGAGTGGCGTCCCACAGGGCCGATTTGCTGAGCGAATAGGAGAAGAAGTCCGGCGCCGGGCGCAGCACCCGTTGGTCCAGCAGGTTGACGATCAGGCCCTCGCGGTCTGCCGGCAGGCGACGGGCAAAGACCTGCGCCAGCACCAGCGGCGCGCGCAGGTTGGTCTCCATGTGGAGGTCCCAGGAGTGCCGGTTCATGTCGGCGAAGGCGTCGTTCTCGAAGACGCTGGCGCTGTTGATCAACAGGGTGACCGGCCCCAGTTCGGCCTCGGCCTGACCGATCAGGGCGACGCTTTCGCTCTCCTTGCGAAGGTCACAGGTGAGGATGGTGGCCTTGCGGCCGTGGGCGCGGACTTCACCGGCGGCGCTTTCGGCTTCGTCGTCCATGGTGCGGACGTGAATGGCGACGTCGTAGCCGGCCTCAGCCGCCGTGGCCACCAGAGCGCGACCGATCCGCCGCGCGCCGCCCGTCACCAGTGCTACGCCGCGGCTGGCCATCAGGTCGCTCCGATCAGTCGAGGCGACCGAAATCGATAAAGTTCAGGGCGAGCATTACCGCGAGAAAAACGCCGATCATGGCCAAGCCGCTCATGGGATCTCCGTTCGGTCATTTGAGCGACCGGCTTTAGCGACGCCTGCGCCTGCGGGCAAGGCCGCTGTCGCGGGACTGTTGCAGGCCGCGTTCAAGATACGGACTCTAACCGTGCATCAGGGCTTCCAACCTGATCGCTGATCATTGTAAAACAGACGTTTGAAGGTCGGGGCTGATCGCTCCATCCGCGAACAACGAACAGAGCCCGGAGGACATCATGCGCGAGTACCTGAAGTTTTACATCGACGGTAAGTGGGTCGAGCCGGTCGAGATGAAGACGCTCGACGTCGAGAATCCGGCCACCGAGGAAGTCTGCGGCAAGATCGCGGTTGGTTCCGCCGCCGACGTCGACAAGGCCGTCAAGGCCGCCCGCAAGGCGTTCGCCACCTGGAGCCAGACCAGCCGCGAAGAGCGTCTGGAAGTTCTGGGTCGCATCCTGGCCGAGTATCAGAAGCGCTTCGGCGATCTGGCCACGGCGGTCACCGAGGAAATGGGCGCCCCCGCCTCGCTGGCCCAGCGCGCCCAGGTGCCGATCGGCATGGGCCACCTGGCCACCGCCGTCGAGATCCTCAAGACCTTCAAGTTCGAGGAAGATCGTGGACCGACCATGATCGTAAAAGAGCCGATCGGCGTCTGCGGCTTCATCACCCCCTGGAACTGGCCGCTGAACCAGATCGTCTGCAAGGTGGCGCCTGCCATCGCGACGGGCTGCACGATGATCCTGAAGCCGTCGGAAGTGGCGCCGTTCTCGGGCCAGATCTTCGCCGAGATCATGCATGCGGCGGGTGTGCCGGCCGGCGTGTTCAACATGATCCACGGTGACGGCATCGGCGTGGGCGTGCCCATGTCCAGCCACCCGGACGTCGACATGGTCTCGTTCACCGGCTCCACCCGCGCCGGCATCGAGGTGGCCAAGAACGCCGCCGCGACCGTCAAGCGCGTGGCCCAGGAGCTGGGCGGCAAGAGCCCGAACATCGTTCTCGACGACGACGCCTTCGCCAAGGGCGTGGGCCGCGGCGTGGCTACCATGATGACCAACTCCGGCCAGTCCTGTAACGCGCCGACCCGCATGCTGGTGCCGGCGGGCCGGATGGATGAGGCGATTGCGGTGGCCAGGGCGACGGCGGAAACCGTCACCGTCGGTGACCCCAACGGCAACAGCCAGCTGGGCCCGGTGGTCTCCCGCGTGCAGTTCGACAAGATCCAGAAGCTGATCCAGGCCGGCATCGACGAGGGCGCGACCCTGGTCATCGGCGGCGTGGGCCGTCCAGAAGGCCTGGACAAGGGCTACTACGTCCAGCCCACCGTGTTCGCCAATGTCACCAATGACATGACCATCGCCAAGGAAGAGATCTTTGGCCCGGTGCTCTCGATCCTGGGCTACGACACGGTCGATCAGGCCATCGAGGTCGGCAACGACACCGAGTACGGCCTGGCCGCCTATGTTCAGGCCGCCGACCTCGACGCCGCCCGCAAGATCGCCTCCAAACTCCGCGCCGGTCAGGTTTCGATCAACGGCGGCGGCGGCGACATGATGGCCCCCTTCGGCGGCTACAAGATGAGCGGCAACGGTCGCGAATGGGGCGACTTCGGCTTCCATGAGTTCCTGGAAACCAAGGCCATCCTCGGCTACGCACCGAAGCCTGCGGCGGAGTAGGGATTTCCCTCAAGTCCAGTTGGAAGGGCCGTCCCTCGGGGCGGCCCTTTTCTTTGAGTTCAGTACGCGGCAGCGGATGCCTGACGTGATCCGGCGGTCAGCGCCTTCCGGCGCGCGAACCGAACTGAGCAGCAACGGCGGGGCTCGCGCATCCGTCAATCCTCTGCAACAGTGCGGCAAAAGACGGGGGAAACGTCGAATGACTCGGATGCTGCAGTGGGCGCGATGAAGATAGACCGTAGGGCAATGCTGGCGGCCGGCCTGACCGGCGGATTGGTCGCCGCCCAGGCGGTGGCTCAGACGCCTTCTCTACCGCCGCCGCCGACCCCGGCGGCAGGTGATCCCGACGCCCCCGCCTGGCCCGCGCGGGAGGTTTACCGGATCTGGCCGGGCAAGCAGCCGGGTGCGCTGGCCACCTTGCCGACGCCGAAACCGACGATGAACGGACGCTCCGGGCGACGACAGCTCTGGATCCGCGGCGTGGCCTATGCCGAGCTTCACGTTTTCAGGCCTGCGGTTCCGGACGGTTCATCGCTGATGTCCATTCCAGGGGGCGGCTACGGTTTCGTCTCGGTCCAGAACGAAGGCCTGGCTGTTGCCCAGCACTTCAACGCCCTGGGGACAACTGTATTCGTGCTGGTTTACCGCCTTCCTCGGGAAGGTTGGGGGACGCCGCATCTGGTGGCCATCCAGGACGCCCAGCGCGCCATGCGGTTCATCCGGGGCCGGGCGACCGAGTTCCGTATCGATCCAGCGCGGCTGGGCGTTCTCGGCTTTTCAGCAGGCGGCCATCTGGCCAGTGATCTGGTGGTGTCCCACGCCGACAACCTCTACGCCCCCATCGACGACGCCGACCAGCTTTCGGCGAAACCTGCCTTTGCCGGACTTGTCTATCCCGTCACGAGCCTGATCTCCCCGGCGGGAGATCGCCGGTTGTCGGGGATGTTGATGGCGGGCCTGCCGGATCCGATCCTCGAGGCCCGGTCGCCGGTGCGCCGCCTGACCGCGGACGCGCCGCCCTCGTTCCTGGTCCACGCCTTCGACGATCCGCTGGTGCCGATGCAGCACAGTCTGGACTGGATCACCGCCTGTCAGGCTGTGAAGCGCCCGGTGGAGGCGCATCTGGTGGCGACCGGCGGGCACGGGTTCGGTCTCGGCTTGCCGAAGGACAGCTCCGGCGCGGCCTGGCCCGACCTGTTCGGCCGCTGGATTCGAAAGAATGGCGGCTGATCGGTCTGGTGGTGTTGGTATGGTGAAGCCATGGAAGGTCCGGGCGCCCGGCGCAGTGATGGCCTTGGGCCCGCGCGTTGCCGCAGCCCAGTCCGCACGGCCTTGGTCGAGGATGTAGCCGGGCTCGCCCTATGCCTCCGCCATCGCGGGCGCAGGTGCGGCGATCACCGACGTTGAGGATAGGCAGTCCTGGCCTTTCCGGGTTACGCACAAATTGTGGGCCTGGAGGACACGGTCGCCGGGCCGGACACCCTTAAGCCAAACGCGCGGCGAAGGCCTCGACCACGTTGTTGCCGCTGGGGTCGACCACCTTGGGCGCCACGATCTGGCGGGCGAAATCCGAGGTGATGTAGCGGAAATCGGGTTCCGGCGTGGTCGCGGCGTTGAGGATGATGTCGCCGATGTCGGCGCCGGTCTGGCCATAGGTGGCGAAGACATTGCCGGTGGCGCCCATGTACTTGGCGACGATGGCGTCATAGGGCGCGGTGAAGGCGGCCAGATCGCTGGAGGCCCGGGTGCTGTTGACGAACTCGGTGTTGATGGGGCCGGGCTCGATGAGACTGACCTGGACGCCCAGCAGCTTTGCCAGCGGCGCCATGGCCTCCATCATGCCTTCGACAGCGAACTTGGCCGCGCAGTAGGCGTCGTTGAAGGGCTGACCGATCAGGCCGCCCACGCTGGTGACCGTGATGATACGGCCAGATCCGCGTTCGCGCATGTGGGGGAAGACCGCCTTGGTCATCCGCCAGACGCCGAAGAAATTGATCTCCATGGTCCGTTCCAGATCCTTGTCGGAGGTCTGCTCCAGCCCGCCCAGGAAGCCGGCGCCGGCGTTGTTCACCAGCACGTCGATGCCGCCGTACTTCTTCAGGACCTTGGCGACGCAGCTCTCGATGGATTTCTTCTTCTGGACGTCCAGCCGCTCGACCTTGACCTTGACGCCACTGGCCTTGGCCAGCGCCAGCAATTCGTCCTTCTTCGAGGTGTCGCGCATGGTGGCGATGGTCTGGTAGCCGGCCTTGGCGAAGGCGATGGCTGTATGCAGGCCGACGCCCGTTGAGGTGCCCGTGATGAGGACGACAGGGGCGGTCCTGGATTTGGGCATGGGGTTCTCCTCGGTGACCTGGATAGCCGCTCTTGGTGCAACGTAACAGGCAAGTTGGTCAGGTCTTCAGCGCTGCCTTAACCGCCTCGGCGCGGATCGGCAGGTCGCGAACCCGGGCGCCGACTGCACGGAAGATAGCGTTGCCGATGGCCGGGCCGACCACGGTGGTGGCGGGCTCACCCAGGCCGACGGGCGCCTCTTCGCTGGCGATGAATTCAATGTCCATGTCCGGCACATCGCCCATCCGCAGCGGGGAATAGCTGTCGAGGTTGAGGTCCCTGACCTGACCGTTCTCGAACGAAGTGCCTTCGAACAGGGCCAGGCTCATGCCCCAGAGCGCAGCGCCCTCCATCTGGGCGAGAGCGCCATCCGGGCTGACGATGGTGCCGGCGTCGGCGACCAGGGTCAGCTTCTCGACCTTCACCGCGCCGGTGGCCGGGTTGACGTTCACCCGGGCGGCGCAGGCCGTCCAGGTGGGCATGTCGCGTTCCTGACCAAAGCTGGTGGCGATACCGAGCCCGGTGTTCTTTGGCAGCGGCTTGCCCCAGCCGGCCTTGGCGGCCAGCCGGTTCAGGACCGCCGCCTGTCGCCCGGCGCCGCCGACGGAATTGGGGGCGGAGCCGGCGTTCTTGCCGCTGGCGTCCAGCAGCTTGAGGCGGAAGGCCAGCGGATCAACACCAGCCCTGGC
>NZ_JBILRO010000034.1:0-21398 GCF_044372605.1 Phenylobacterium sp. | reverse complement strand
AGCGGTCCTATAACGAGGGCATCAAGCCCCTGATGGACCAGCAGATGGAGCTGCCCGCCGCCTTCGACGCCGCCGGTGATCCCGTAAAGCAGTTCATGCTGAGCCAGGTGGACGAGGAGGATCTCGCCCTCTTCATCCGCCTGTCCAAAATTCCCAAGCCCGCCACGGCGATGGATACCCCGATCCGCGTGGTTACCCCGGCTTTCATGATTTCCGAGCTCAAGCACGCCTTCGAGATCGGCTTCCTGCTGTTCGTGCCTTTCCTGGTGATCGACCTGGTAGTGGCCAGCGTGCTGATGAGCATGGGCATGATGATGCTGCCGCCGGTGGTGATCAGCCTGCCGTTCAAGCTGATATTCTTCGTACTAGTCGACGGCTGGCGGTTGGTCGCGGGGAGCCTGGTTGAGAGCTTCCAGAAGGGCGCCGGAGGGTAGTGCTACCCCCTCGCGCCTGCCCCGCCCGCCGCCTGCGCCTGTCTCGCCGGGGCTACGGGAGCCTTCGGCGCACCGACCGGCGCAGGGCGGGTCTTGAAACGGCCCTTCATCTTGGCGACCCAGCCGGCAAAGGCTTCGTTGTCGGCTGAGACACGACCAAAGTCGGCCACGTTCAGGCGGCCCACGGGCACGCCGGACAGTGCGATTCGCAGAGCCTCCGGGTTGCTGGCTTTCTCGTAGAAGCCTTCGTAGCGCTGTTGCAGCCTGGCCAATGACGCCTCGTCGCCGGCCAGGCTGTAGGCGACTCCGGCGCGGAGCAAGCGGCCCTCGTCCTCACTGGTCAGGGGCGCGGCAGACTTCCAGCGCTCACCCAGCGCCTTCTCGAACATGGGGCCGGCGGCGGCCCAGTTCTTCTGCTTCCATGTGACTTCCCCACGCAATTCGTTGGCGTCTCGCGAAGGGTCCTTCTCGATGATCTCGAGCGCGCTTTCGAAGCGGCCAATCCCCGACCAGGCCCGCGCCTCGATCAGCCGGCGCTCATTGGCCAAGGCCGTGGGCAGTACTGTGGTGCGCGAGCCGTTGATCGCTTCCAGCGCCTGTTCAGGCCGGCGATCCATCAGATAGATCACCGCCAGATCGGTGGAGACCTGGGCGCGGGCCACACCCTCCAGGCGCTCTTCGGCCTGATACTTCAGAAGTTCGGCGGCTTGCGACAGCAGATCTACATCCACCAGGCGGCGAACGATCTTGCGCACCATCAGGTCGCCGTCAGCGCCGATCGGCGCCAGCTCCTTGAAATCGTAGAACAGCGCCAGCGCCTGTACGGGCTCCAGTCCATCAGCCAGTCCGTCCAGGAACAATCCCTTGAATGCGGCATTCAGATCGGCCGTGAGTTGCTGGGCCTGCGGCACGTTGGGCAGCCGGCTACCGGCCGAACGCAGCGCCTCAAGCGCCTCTCGATAGCGACCCTGTTCCAGATAGAGCTTGCCCAGAGCCCTGATTGTCTCCAGCTCGGTGGCGTCGCCGCGCCAGCGATACCGCAGACCATCAAACGCCGTCGCAGCCTGAAGCGGGGTCATCTGCCCCAGCTCCATCCGGATCTGGGTAGCGCGTAACTGCGCCGGTGCGGCGATGGAATCCTTCGGTGCGGTCGCAACAGCGAGGTAAATCTTCAGCGCCCGATCCTTGAAGCCCTGAAGTTCGATCACGCGAGCCTGGGTCAGGCGGGTGAGCAGCCGCTCCTCCGATGACGTCTTTTCCTGTAGCGCCTGACGAACACTCGCGTCGGCGGCGACAAGATCACCCAGCGCCAGGGCAGCCTGTGCGTCGGCGCGGGCGAAGCGAGCCCGCCACTGGGCTGGCATCAGGCCGAAAGCGGCAGCGCCTTTGGCAAACTGGGCGCGGGCCTCCGCTGCCTGTCCAAGCTGGACGTTCAAGTAGGCGCGCCAGAGGGAGGTCGAAGGGTCCTCCAGCAGCGCCGGTGATGAGAAGTCCGCGTCAGCCTCGGCATAGCGCCGGGCCATGGTGCGCGCGATGCCGCGCAGGCCCCGGACCTCTGGATCATCCAGAGCCTCGGGGTCCGTTTGCCCAAGATCAGTCAGCACACCAATGGCTTCGAATGAGAGCTCGGAGCCAAGGAGGAACCGGGCGAGCGCCTTGCGCGCTTCGGTGCTGCGACCGTCCTTCTCCGCCATGCGCTCCTGCGACGCCGCCGTCACCAGAGCGTTGTAGCGGGGCAGGAAGCCGTCCTCGCCCACTTTGGCCCAGGTCTCGTCGATCAGCGCCGGCATGATGGCGGCCTGCGGCGCATCGGCCGTTGCGGTCTTGCGGTTCCGGCCGGCCCAGGGGGGCGAAAGCGTCAATCCCTCGGTACGCGACAGCCGCACCAGTTCACCGTCACGCTTAACGCTCAGATCGTCGACCAGGGTCTCTACGGCCAGCCCCTGGAACGACGCCAGAAAGGCCAGGTCCACATAGTCACGCCGACTGGATAGCCCTTTGGAAGGTCCCAGCGCTGTGACCACCGAAAGCGTGTCACCCATCACCGGATCAGGAAGATTGATCACGCGCGTCGCGCCCGCCAGCGGGGCTTTCAGATTGGCTGGACCGCTGTCAAGGTCACGCAACACGCGCACGACGGTCGGCTGTGGCTGGCCGCCCGGGCCAATGGAAACGGTCCAGGTCGCCCCTTGCGATTCCGCGAACACCGGCGCGTCGCCAGACACCTCGATCCGCAGGGCCGCATGGTCTGCGCCCCGGAACACCTGGCTGTTGCGGATTGCCGAGACGCCCTTTGGTATCTTTGAAACATCGAGATTGGCCGGGGCGTCAAACACGATCCAGACCGCATCTCCCCGCCGGAACACGGCGGCGCCGGCCGGGTTCGCGAACGGGAACGAAATCTGTATCTGATCTCCCGCGACCTTGCTCTCCGCGCGGATCAATCCGCCGGGCGGCAGGGGGTTCGCGCGAACCGGCTCGGCTTCAGCGACCTCCACTTCCGGCGTCGACGCCCCAGCCTCGGATGGCTCCGCTTTCTCGAAGGCGTTCACATAGGTCGAACCGTCGGCGGCGCCGATCCTGGCTTCGGCGTTATCGGCAAGCGTTAGGACCAGCTGCAGGCGACCATTCACCCGCCGTTTCTCTGCGGTCTTGAACCACTTCGGTGGCGAGGTCCGCAGGCGCGCAATGTCAGGATCACCGTCCCGGTCAAGGGTCAGGATGACGGTCTGGCCTTCCTGGCGGCTTGTGGCCCGCCCGCCCCGAACCTCGACACGGGAGAAGGTCGCCGTACTCGCGACGCGCACCTCGATGCCCTCGCGCCTTACCTGCGTCTGAGCTGGCTGCGCGGCGATCCCGGCAGGCGCCGCGACGCTGGCGATGCATGCCGCAGCGACCCCCGTTCGAAGAGCCTGCCTGAGCCTCATGGTTTAACCGGTCTTGGCTGGCGCGGCGCCAGGCGCAGGTGCCTTGGGCGTTGCAGCTGTCTTGCCCGCGGCTGGAGCGGGCCCGCCGGCGTTAGCCACCTGCTCGGCCTTCTTGGCCGCGTTCATGGCGTCGGAATACCGTCTGGCCAGAGACTCCGTAAGCCGCTTGGCTTCGGGCGCCGGCATCTGAGCGATGATTGAGGAGAGCGCGCGCTCCTTCATCTTGGCCGCGATCGGAATGCGAACGTTGTCATCAAGCAACACCATCCGCGGCGCGGCGTCCTTGGCCTTCATGCCCTCGAACACCTTAACCAGACGATCAATCTCGGCCGCCTCCTTGGTGCTGCTCTGGGTCAGAAGCCCCTGAACATCCCCTTTCAGGCTGTTCAGAGTCTTGATCTTTGCGTCCAGCTTGGCCTCTGCGGCAGCCATCAGGGCCAGCTGGGTCGACAGGTCATCCTCACGCTTGTCCAGCTGACCGCGCCGCGTGCCCAGGCTCTGCAACACCTGAAGTTCCGCGGGTGACAGCCCCGCTTGCTTGGCAAGCTCCGCAGCGGTGGGCGCGCAGACGGCCTTCGGAGGAACCGTTGCGCCCGCGGCGGCGGCCACGGCATCCTTGGCCTCACCGGTCGCGGCTGCGGCACCCGCCTTTTCCCCTGGCTTGGCCGGATCCTTCGCAGCCTTGTCATCCTTGGCCGGGGTCACGGTCTTGACAGCTTCTTCAGCGAAAGCCTGCGCGCCCGATACCAGGCCGGGCAGATCCCGCGCGCCCGCCAGGGCGTTGACGGCAAGTACGCCGCCTATGGCTACGCCGACCAGCGGCAGAATGCGGGGAACGGACTTCAACGACGGGCTCCGGCAAAGCGGTGGGAGACGACAGGCGCGTCCTCGAACAGATCATCATCCAGGTTGACCGACCGACGCGCCGACTGGGCATCGCGCCTGGTGGGGGGATCATCGGCCATTCGGGTTTCCGATTCGTTTGCGCCCTGAGCCTCGATCCGGGCCCTCGCTACGGCCAGCAAGGTCGCCAGACGATTCTCAGCCGCCGTTTCCCGCACCGGCATTGCCGAAGGCATGGGTCTTGCCGGCGTGACGCGGTCAGGCAACACCGACTTCGGCAACTCCGGGGCGGCACCAATCAACCGCTCCAGCTGAATGGCCAGAGCGCGGCCCTTCTCGATCCGGTCAGACAGGGTGTCCGTCGCCTCATCGGTCGCGGCACGGAGGTCGGCCAGGCCCTGCTCTGCCCTCTGGGCGGCGAGATTCAGATCTCGCACGGCAACCTCGAAGCCATCGTGGCTGTCCCGCAAGGCGCCAAGTCGGCGATTCAGCCGCATGCCGACGACGAGGGCCGCCAGCAAGAGACCCGCCAGGATCAGATTCATGACGATACCAATCAGGGTCATGTAAGCCTCTGTACGGCTTGCCGGGCATTGGGCGTCAAAGGCGCCTCAACACGAACGGCGATGTGGGCGTTGCGCCGACCCATCCGACCGCGGGTGAGCGGTATTGTTCCGGCGCGTAATTCAATCAGGCTGTCCGGGGTGGCGTTCAGCATCAGGGTGTCGCCGACTTTCAGATTCAGCACGCGCTTCAGGCTGATCTGTTGCTCATCAAGGACGGCGCGAACCTCGGTCTGGGTGGTCCACAGCTCTGTAGCCAGGTGGCTTTCCCAGATATTGTCCCGGCCGAACTTCTCGCCCATGAACTGCTGCAACAGCATTTTCCGGATGGGTTCGAGGGTGGCGTAAGGCAGCAACAGCTCGATGCGCCCGCCACGGTCTTCCATGTCGATCCGCAGCTTCACCAGAATGGCGGCGTTCGCCGGGCGAGCGATCGCAGCAAAGCGCGGGTTGGTTTCGAGACGATCCAGGGTGAAGCTCACGGGCGTCAGCGGCTCAAACGCCTCCTTTGCGTCGGCCAGCACCACCTCGACCATTCTTTGCACCAGCACGCGCTCGATGGTCGTGTAGGGCCGCCCTTCGATTCGCATCGCCGCCGTACCGCGCCGACCGCCCAGGAGCACATCCACGATCGAATAGATCAGGTTCGAGTCCACGGTCAGCAGACCGTAGTTGTTCAGTTCCTCGGCGCGAAACACCGAGAGGATGGCTGGAAGCGGGATCGAATTCAGGTAGTCGCCAAACCGGATCGACGAGATGTTGTCGAGGCTGACCTCGACGTTGTCGGACGTGAAGTTGCGAAGGCTGGTCGTCATCAATCGCACGAGACGGTCGAAGACGATCTCGAGCATCGGCAGACGCTCGTATGACACGAGCGCCGAATTGATGATGGCCCGAATGCCGGTGCGCTCGGCGCTATCCTCATCCGACATGTCGAAGCCCAGCAGGCTATCGATCTCATCCTGATTGAGGATGCGCTCGGCGCCCTCAGGCCTGGCCGCCATGCCCTGGACGCCCAGCGCGCCGATATCTTGCGACGCCTGCCCGTCTTCGGTCGCAGACGCGGGATTTTCAGCGATGGGTTGGATTTCGTCTTCCATGAATCCTGGGATGCAACGCGCGCCGTAGCGCTAGTTGATCAGCATCTCCTCGATGAGCACGGCGTTGGCCTTGGAGGGCCCGATCACCAGGTTGACCCGCCGCAGGATCTCCATACGGAGCTGATAGGACCCCTGGCTGCCCGAGAGATCCTCCGGGCGCAGCTCGCGCAGGAAGGTCTGGAACATGTCCTGGAGCCTCGGCATGTTGGGGTTCAGTTCCTCGACCACAGTGTCATCGGGCAGTTCGAGTGTAAGTTTCAGCTTCAGGAAGGTGGGGCGACCGTCGGCGGTCTGCATGTTCACCACCAGATCGGGCATGGTGTAGAATACGATCCCATCGGGGCCTTCGCGGACAACAGCGGCACCGGCCTCGCCTTCCTTGCCTTCCTTGCCTTCCTTGCCTTCCTTGCCTTCCTTGCCCTCCTTGCCGCCCTTCTTCTCGTCCTTCTTCTTCTCTTTCTTGTCCTTGCCGGCCTCACCCTTCTCTGCGGCGGCCTCCGGCTTGGGCTTGAGGAAAATGAACGCGGCAGCACCGCCGCCGCCAAGCACGACCAGGGCTGCAACGCCGCCGATGATCAGCATCTTCATCGGCAGTTTTTTCTTGGCGGGAGCTTCGCCCTCCGCGCCCTCTGCAGGGGCTTCGGTGGCTTCCGCCTCCTTGGCGCCCTTCTTTTCCTTTTTGGCCACGCGCGCGTTCCTTAGATCTTCGCCGCCTCTACGAATGCCGGGCTTTGATGAAGAAGGCTTTAACGGTTCTTAACGGGCGCGAATTCTGCCCGGCATTTTCCGCCGCCCGGCGCGCGTTAACCTTCTTATTTACTGATTTTACTGATCTTTTCAGTTGGCCCGAAGCTTGCAAAGTGGAGATCCGAATTCGTCGATCGCCAAGGCTGCCCGCATGGACAACGCCATCTTCGTAGGTCTCTCGCGCCAGATGCTGCTGCGTCGGGAAATGGACATCGTCGCCAACAACATCGCTAACCTCGACACGACAGGCTTCAAAGTTGAGTCGCTGATCCACAAGACCGAACCCGCAGCGCCGGCTGCCACTTTGGGCGGTCCGCGTCCGGTTAAGTTCGTCGGCGATGACGGCGTGGCGCGCGATTTTGGCCAAGGCTCGCTCAATCCTACCGGCGCGCCGCTGGATATGGCCATCGAGGGCAAGGCGTTCTTCCAGCTACAAGGCCCCGATGGCCCACGCTTCACCCGCGACGGTCGTTTCACCGTCGACCCTGCAGGCCGTCTGGTCAGCCAGGGTGGACTTCCCGTGCTCGACAAGAGCGGCAGCGAAATCAACATCGATGCCGAAAAGGGCGAGGTGAAGGTCGGGAGCGACGGCAGTCTCAGTCAGGGCAACGAACGGATAGGCCAGGTGGGCATGTTCGCCTTCGAAAACCTTAGCGCGCTCTCCAAGACCGGCGACAATCTCTATCGCAACGACTCGAACCTGACCGCGACACCTGCCGAAGATGCCCGGCTGCGTCAGGGCATGCTGGAAGGCTCGAACGTCAAACCGATCCTCGAGATCACCCGGATGGTTCAGGTGTCCCGGGCATATGAATCCACCGCCAAGATGATGGACGCGCAGAGCGATCTTTCCCGCCGCGCCGTCGAGCGTCTGGGCCGGGCTCAGTAGAAGGCTAACGACTGATGCAAGCGCTCCGCACCGCCGCGACCGGCATGGCCGCCCAACAGATGAATGTCGAGGTCATCTCGAACAACATCGCCAACATGAACACCGTGGCCTTCAAGCGCCAACGGGCCGAGTTTCAGGACCTTCTTTACCAGACCTTCGAGGCCGCCGGCACGCAGTCCTCCGACCAGGGCACCATCGTCCCCACCGGGGTACAGGTGGGCGCGGGCGTCAAGGCTGGCGCTGTCTATCGCGTGGGTACGCAAGGTGCGCTGACCCGCACGGACAATCAGTACGATCTGGCCATCGATGGCCGCGGCTACTTCCAGGTGCTCTCGCCGTCGGGTGAGAACGTCTACACCCGTGCCGGCAACCTGGCGATCAATGATCAGGGCCAGCTGGTCACCCAGGATGGCTACCAGGTCCAGCCAGCCATCACGATTCCCGGCGACGCAACCAAGGTATCGATCTCAAAGTCGGGCCAGGTCGAAGTCATTCAGGCCGGGCAGACCAACCCCAGCATCGTCGGCGTTCTGGAACTGGCCACCTTCGTCAACGACGGCGGACTGAAGGCCCTGGGCGGAAATCTGCTGCAGGAAACGGCCGCATCCGGCGCCCCCACCAGCGGCACTCCCGGCTCAGTGGGCATCGGCACTCTGGTCCAGGGCTGGACCGAAGCTTCCAACGTCGACGCCGTTGCGGAAATCACCGCCCTGATCGTCGCCCAGCGGGCCTATGAGATGAACTCCAAGGTCATTTCCACCGCCGACAACATGTTGGCCACAGCCAACCAGATCAAGGCCTGAGGATCATGAAGGCCGCTGCACTTCTGCTCGTTGTTCTGATGGCTACCCCGGCGCTGGCCGCCACGCCGGTCACGCTCAAGTCCGAGATGGTGGACACCGACGGAACGGTGACCCTCGGCGAGATTTTCGAGGGCGCGGGCGCCGCTGGTCGTACGCCTGTCGCCTCACGCAGCGGGACCACCGTGATGCTGAGCGCCAACGCCGTGCAGGCGGCGGGGCGCCGCGCCGGACTAGACTGGGCCAACGCGGAGGGCCTGCGCCAGATTGTGGTGCGCGGTGCTGCCACCGCCGCAGCCAGGCCCACCGCCTCTGCGGCGCGCGCGAACGTCGACGTCCTGACCTGGACCCGCAATCTGGCCGCCGGTGAAATCGTACAGCCTCAGGATCTTGTCTGGGCCAAGGTCGCCCTCGCTCCAGCCGACGCCGCCACCGATCCCGACGCCGTGGTCGGCATGGCCGCACGCCGCACACTGCGCGCCGGCACCGCGGTCGCGGGACGCGATGTCTCGGCGCCCCAGGTAGTCAAGGCCAACGATGTGGTTACCCTGGTGTTCGATGATGCCGGCATCACACTGACGCTTCAGGCCAGGGCCGTATCCGGCGGCGGTGTCGGCGACACCATCAGCGTCCAGAATGTCTCGTCGAAGAAAACCATCCAGGCGGTGGTCGCAGGACCAGGCCAGGCCGTCGTCGGTCCGGCTGCCGATCAGATGAAACTCTCCCGTTCAACCCGCTACGCCCTCCGCTGAAGGAAGCCATAGACCATGCGTCTCCGCACCCTTGTTGCTCTTGCCGCCCTGGCCCCGCTGGCCGCCTGCTCCACCGTCAAGGAGGCCGCCCGCGGCCCCGAGCTGTCGCAGGTGGGCTATCCCGCCGCCCTGATGCCGCGTGAGCAGACTGTCCTGGTCTCATCGCGCGAGCCTTCGCCGCAAGCGGCCAGCGCGAACTCGCTCTGGCGTGTAGGTGCGCGGGCCTTCTTCAACGATCAGCGCGCCAGTCGCGTTGGCGACATCCTGACCGTGCAGATCGACATCGATGACAGCGCCAAGACCACCAACGCTACGTCCAGCTCACGCACCTCGGGTCTGAAGGCCGGCGTACCTCATCTGCTGGGCCTGGAATCCACCCTTGGCAAGGTCCTGCCAGGCGGCTTCGACCCGGCCAATGCGCTGGAAACCAACTCGACGACATCCAACGCCGGCGCCGGCCAGGTGAACCGCTCAGAGAAAATCAGCCTGACCATCGCCGCCGTCGTCAGCGGCGTGCTGCCCAACGGCAATATGGTGATCCAGGGCGTGCAGGAGGTCCGCACCAACACCGACTTGCGCCAGCTCACCGTGGCCGGCATCGTGCGCCCCGAGGATATCTCGTCCGCCAACACCATCCGCCACACCCAGATTGCCGAGGCCCGCATCAGCTACGGTGGGCGCGGAGATATCAGCCGGTTGCAGAAGACGCCTGCGGGGCAATCGTTGCTGGAGCGGTTCTCGCCGTTCTAGGCGTCAGCCAGGTCGAACTCTAGGCCCGCCGCCCCGCTACGGCTGCGTTCCCGATCCCCAGCGCGTCCAGGGCGCCGCGCACGATCCCGTCCGCATCGATACCGGCGTCGGCGTACATGACGTCCGGTTTGTCGTGGTCCTGGAAGATGTCCGGGAGTGTCAGGGTGCGCACCCTCAGGCCGCGATCCAATGCGCCGTGCTGGGCCAGGGCATGAAGCACAAAGGCCCCGAAGCCGCCCATGGAGCCTTCCTCCACGGTGATCAGCGCTTCATGGTCGCGCGCCAGGCGCAGCAAGAGGTCGACGTCCAGCGGCTTGGCGAAACGGGCGTCGGCGACGGTCGCCGACAATCCGCGAGCGGCCAGCATGTCGGCAGCCCTCAACGCATCGCCTAATCGGGTGCCGAATGACAGGATGGCGACCGCCGTGCCTTCACGCACAATGCGGCCCTTGCCGATCTCGAACGGTGCAGCGAGATCCGGGATGGCGACGCCCGTCCCCTCCCCGCGCGGATAGCGGAACGCCGAGGGCCGGTCGTCGATGGCGACAGCCGTGGCGACGGCGCGGGCCAGCTCGGCCTCATCCGCCGGGCCCATCAACACCATTCCGGGCAATTGCCCCAGATAGCCGATGTCGAACGATCCGGCATGGGTAGCGCCGTCGGCGCCCACCAGACCTGCGCGATCAATGGCGAACCGCACTGGCAGGCCCTGGATGGCTACATCGTGGACAACCTGATCGTATCCGCGCTGCAGGAATGTCGAATAGATCGCGCAGAAGGGCTTCATGCCATCCGCCGCCAGACCGGCGGCAAACGTCACCGCGTGCTGCTCGGCGATGCCGACGTCAAAGGTACGGTCGGGGAAGCGCTCGCCGAACAGATCGAGGCCCGTGCCCGAGGGCATGGCCGCCGTGATCGCCATGATCTTGGGATCCAGCTCGGCGCGCTTCACCAACTCCTGGGCGAACACCCTGGTGTACTGCGGCGCGCCGGCCTGAGCCTTGTTCTGCTTGCCCGTGACCACGTCGAACTTGACCACGCCGTGGTACTTGTCGGCGGCGTTCTCGGCAGGGCCATAGCCCTTGCCCTTCTGCGTGACCACGTGGACCAGCACTGGCCGGTCCTCGATCTTTCGGGCGTTCTTCAGCACATTGACCAGGGCGTCCATGTCGTGGCCGTCGATTGGGCCGACATAGTAGAAGCCGAGCTCTTCAAACAGCGTGCCGCCGGTGACCATGCCGCGGGCATATTCCTCGGCCTTGCGGGCGGCTTCCTGCAACGGCTTGGGAAATGCCTTCGAGACCGCCTTGCCCAGGTTGCGCAGGGACTGGTAGCCGCCGCCCGAGACAAGCCTGGCCATGTAGGCGCTCATGCCGCCTACCGGCGGCGCGATGGACATGTCGTTGTCGTTCAGGATGACCGTGAGCTGCCTGGTCGCCTCACTGGCGTTATTCATGGCTTCATAGGCCATACCGGCGCTCATTGAGCCGTCGCCAATGACGGCGACCACCTTGTTATCTTGGCCCTTGGCGTCTCGCGCGGCGGCAAAACCCAGGGCCGCCGAAATCGAGGTAGCGGCATGCGCGGCGCCGAAGGGGTCGTATTCACTCTCGCTGCGCTTGGTGAAGCCTGACAGACCGCCGCCCTGGCGCAGGGTGCGGATACGGTCGCGACGACCAGTCAGAATCTTGTGCGGATAGGCCTGATGGCCCACGTCCCAGATCAGGATGTCCTTCGGAGTCTCATAGACGTGGTGCAGCGCCACCGTGAGCTCGACGACGCCCAGGCCGGCGCCCAGATGTCCACCCGTCTGGGATACCGCATCGATGGTCTCTGCCCGCAGTTCGTCGGCCAGCTGGCGCAGCTGCGGGAGGGTCAGGTCCCGGGTGTCGGCCGGCGAGGAAACCGTATCGAGCAGGGGTGTTTCTGGCGGCATTGAACGCGGACGTCCCTTGGAAATTACTGGTGGCGCTCTAGCACGAAATCCACGCTGGCCCGCAGAAATTCAGCCTGCGCGCCAAACGGATCCAGGTGAGATTTGGTCTGAATCTTCAGCAGACCCAGCCGATCGCGCGCCGCATCCGCGCCCAGCAGGGTGACGAAGGTGGTCTTTCCCGCCGCCGCATCCTTGCCCGCCGCCTTGCCCATCAACGCCGCATCACCCTCGGCGTCGAGCAGGTCGTCGACAATCTGGTAAGCCAGACCCAGATCGTGGGCGAAGGCGACCAGGGCATGCCGCTGAGCCTCCCGCGCGTGCGCAAGAACCAACGGAAGTTCAAAGGCGCATGTGATCAGGGCACCGGTCTTAAGCCGCTGCATTCTGGCAACGCCGCCGAGATCCTCGCGCACCCCCAGCATATCGATCATCTGGCCGCCCACCATGCCGCGCGCGCCCGACGCCACGGCCAGCCGGGTCACCAACTCGGCACGCACCGCCCCGTCGGGATGAGTGTCTGGATGTGCAAGAATTTCAAAAGCTGCCGCCTGAAGCGCGTCCCCCGCCAGCACGGCCGTCATCTCATCATAGGCAATGTGTACGGTGGGCCGACCCCGGCGCACATTGTCATCGTCCATACAGGGCAAATCGTCGTGGATCAGGCTGTAGGCGTGGACGCATTCCAGCGCGCAAGCCGCCCGCAGCACGTGCCGGTCGTCCAGATTCAGCATACGGCCGGTTTCAAGCGCAAAGTAGGTGCGCAGTCGTTTACCTGGCCCCAAAGCCGCATAGCGCATCGCCTCTGTCAGCCGGCTTTCGGGCCCCTCCGCGCGAGGCAGCAGCTCATCCAGCGCCACGGTGACGAGATCTGCCGCTTCCGCCACCCGGCGGGCCAGGTCCATCAGCCGAACTCGGCAGGCTCGACGCCGGGTGCGCCGCCGGCCCCAATGATGATCTTTTCGACGCGCAGGCGGGCTGCAGCCAACCGGGCCTCGCAATGGGCTTTCAGTAGCGCGCCGCGCTCATACATCCGGATCGAATCCTCAAGCGGGGCTTGCCCCGACTCCAGGCGCGCAACGATCTGCTCGAGTTCTGCGAGCGCGGTCTCGAAGGTCATTTCGGCGATGCTGGCGGGTTCGGACATGATGTTTCCTTAGGACTGCGCCAGACAACTGTCAGCCCCGTTTGAACCGACGCATGGACCAGTACTTGTAGCCCTCGCTGTCGGCCAGCTTCCAACCCTGCCGGAGCAGGCTACGGCCAATCAAGTGGTTGAAGAAGCCGTGAGCCATCACGACGACCGTCTGGCCATTGGCCGCAAATCCGATAAGCAACTCTGCGGCCTGGTCGGCGCGGGCCTCGGCTTCAGCGCGACTTTCCTGACCATCGTGGAAGTTCAGGTACCACCACCAGACGCGCGCGACGAAGCCCCAGATTTTCGGAGAAAGACGGACCCAGCCGGGAAATCGCGGCGGCGGCAGCGGCGCCTCGATCAGGAGTTCGTACCGGTCAAACGGCTTGTCGCCCACCACGCTCTGAGCACTCTCGATCGCACGCAGACGGGTTGAGGTGACCAGGGTCCCGCAGTCGGCCACGAATCGCTTGAGGCGATCCGGTGGCGTCTGGCCAGGCAGTAGCCCGCCAATCTCATATCGGGCCCAGAACTCGCCATATCCTGCGGCGTCCAGCATCACCTTGCGCGAAAGCGCGGGTTCGCCGTGCCGGGCCAGAATAATCTGGCCATAGGGCTTATACGCCGTCTCGAGCGCGCTCAAGACGTCCGCCCGAAGGCAGGAGTGGCGTGACCGACCAAAAGCACGTGCCTGACTTGCCCCTCACCCCTCGCCAAGGGCGGCCACATGCGCAAGCGCAGAGCGTCCCAGAGCTTCGAGGTCGTAGCCGCCCTCAAGCGACGACACAACCCGGCCCTTGGCGCGCCGGTTCGCCACCGAGACGATCGCACGGGTGGCCCAACCGAAATCCGCCTCTTCCAGGTTCTGTCCACCCCCAGCAACGGGGTCGCGCCGGTGCGCGTCGAAACCGGCCGAAACCAGGATCAGGTCCGGTTCAAAGGCGTCAACCCTGTCCATTAATCCCTCGAACGCGCGCCGCCAGACGGGTGCCGGGGCGCCATCGGGCGACACCGCATTGACGACATTGGCCGGCACAGATTCCGAGGGGTGCCCGGTCCCCGGCCACATCGGCCAGGACTGGATCGAGGCGAAAAACATGCCTGTGCGCGACCCCAGGGCCGACTGGGTGCCGTTGCCGTGGTGCACGTCGAAGTCGATTACCGCGACGCGCGCAAGCCCGGCTGCCTGAGCGGCGAACGCCGCAATTGCGATGTTGGAGAACAGGCAGAAACCCATAGACAGTCCAGGCTCTGCATGGTGGCCCGGAGGCCTGACCGCGCAAAACGCCCGATCCGCACGGCCCGCCGCGACGTCGCGCACCGCTCGCACCACCGCACCCGCCGCGCGTTGCGACGCCAGCAGAGTGCCCGGCGACATGAAGGTGTCCGGGTCCAGCTCCACGACGCCCAGCGCCGGCGACTTGCCGAAGATCTCATCCAGATAGGCCGCCTCGTGTACGGCCAGCAGGGCGGCGCGCTCCACTTTTGGCGCCTCCAGGACTTCAAGGTCCAGCGTGGCGTCATCCAGGGCATCCAGCACGGCGCGCAGCCGCTCTGGGCGTTCGGCGTGACCCGCACCAGGGTGGTGGCCGAACATGTCGTGATGAGTGTAGAGCGCGGTCGTCATGCTTTCCTTCTAACGTATAGGCGAGACTTTCGGATGCCAGAACCCACCATTCGTCGCGCGGCGATCGCCGATGCCGAGGTGTTATCCTGGATAGGCGCCGAGACCTTCAGCCAGACCTTCGGTCATCTGTATCACCCGGATGATCTGGCGGCGTTTCGCGCCGAGGCGTATGGGCTCGACAGTACCCGGGCAGATCTCGCTGATCAGGCCAAGGCTCAGTGGTTGGTAGAGATTGACGGACAGGCGATCGGCTATGCTCTGGCCGGGCCCTGCGGTCTGCCGCACGAAGACGTGACACCGACTTGTGGTGAACTCAAGAGGCTGTATTTCCTCAAGGATCACCAGGGCGGCGGGAATGGGGGCCGCCTATTCGCGCAGGTCCTGGACTGGTTGTTAGCGGACGGTCCGCGGACTCTCTGGATCGGCGTGTGGTCCGAGAACTTCGGGGCCCAGCGGTTCTATGGGCGTCACGGCTTCTCGAAAGTCGGCGAATACGGGTTCAAGGTCGGCCGCACCGTTGATCGGGAGTTCATTCTGAAGCGCCCGGCCACCCGCACCCAGATTTGACACAATTGTACCACCGAATTGCCTAAGTAGCTGATTTTGAATATTTTCATTACGGAGATTTAACCTCCGCCAGTCTTGGCGGCGGCGCTTGTTTTTGGGACCTTGACGTTGAGGACCTTCAGGTCCGGGACCGGCGGGTGGGGATGCTCAGGATTGGCTATGTTCGGGAGGTTGACGCTGCCTCGCAGCAGGACTCGGCCCTGTTGGAAGCTGCCGGCTGTCAGGTGGTTCGCCATGAAGCGACCCGTTCAGAAGGCGTCGTTCTGGACTCCATTCTCGAATTCATCGGTCCAGGCGATCTATTGGTCGTCCAACGGCTCGATCGGCTGGCCGGCAGTGGCCGAGGGCTCTTGAGGGTCCTGGATGCGCTTGAGGCCCGTGGCGCGGGCCTTCAGGTCTTGACGCCCTGTCTTGCAAGCCAGGGCGCAGCGGGCCGCGCGCTCCGCGCAGCGGTCGAGGCTGTGGCAAGTCTTGAGCCGCCCCACCCGGTCCGGGGCCATCGCGCTGCGGCAATCGATGCGATCGTGGCGCTCCGGAACCAGGGACTGGGACCCGTGGAAATCGCCAGGCGCCTGGGGGTCTCGCGGATGACTGTCTGGCGCCGGCTTCAAAACCTGAAGTCCATGGAGGCTTGATGCTCGCAGCCTATAGGGCAGGAAAGCGGAATCTGCGATGAGTGCCGAAACCCAGCTTCCCGCGCGGATTGTCAGGAACCATCTGCCATGAAACCCCCGATCAAACGGCTGTCAGACCTCAAGGGCGGCACGCCGCCAGCAGGTGTCTATGCACCACCCACACCCAAGGTCTCGCGCCAGAAAAAAGCCAAGGTGCTGACCGCCGCCGAGCGCGCCGCCTTCCTGGCGTCCCGGCCGGACCTGAAGCCCTAGGTCGGAGACGACTGGACATCGGGCCAACCCGGCCCCATCCTGCAAAGTTCAAACAGACGTTTGCCGCGAGCCTATCCCATGTTCATGCGCTTCTTCACCGAGCTTCGCGAAGCCAAAGTGCCCGTGACGCTGAAGGAATACCTCATCCTCATGGAGGCCATGGACAAGCAGGTCATCGGCCGCTCGGTTGACGACTTCTACTATCTGTCCCGCGCCGCCCTGGTGAAGGACGAGAAAAATATCGACCGGTTCGACCGGGTTTTCGCCCAGGTTTTCAATGGCCTGGAAAAGACCGCCGGTGAGGGACTCACCGCTGATCTTCCGGCTGAATGGCTGAAGAAACTCTCCGACAAGTTCCTCACCGAAGAGGAAAAGGCTCAGATCGAGGCCATGGGCGGCTTCGAAAAGCTGATGGAAGCGCTGGCCGAGCAGATGAAGCGGCAGCAGGAAGAAGGCGACGGGGACGGCGAAGGCAAGGGCAAGAACGGCCGGAATGGTCAGGGCGACAGCCCCTTCGGCGCCAACGGCTATCACCCCGAGGGCGTCCGGGTCGGCCAGGACAAGGGCCGCCACGGTCGCGCGATCAAGGTCTGGGACAAGCGCGAGTACAAGAACCTCGACGACAGCGTCGAACTGGGCACCCGCAACATCAAGGTGGCGCTGCGCCGCCTGCGCAAATGGGTCCGCGACGGCCACCCAGACGAACTCGATATGAACGGCACCATCAAGGGCACGTCACAGAAGGGCTATCTGGACATCCAGATGCGCGCCGAGCGTCGCAACAAGATCAGTGTCCTGATCTTCTTCGACATCGGCGGCTCAATGGACAGCCACATCAAGGTCTGTGAGGAACTGTTCTCGGCCGCACGCACCGAGTTCAAGAACATGGAGTTCTACTACTTCCACAACTGCCTCTACGAGAGCGTCTGGAAGGACAATCGGCGCCGGCACGCGGAAAAGCTCAACACGATCGACGTTCTTCACAAATTTCCCCACGATTACAAAGTGATCTTCGTGGGCGACGCGACGATGAGCCCCTACGAAATCACCTATCCGGGCGGTTCCGTGGAGCATTGGAATGAGGAAGCCGGCGCGGTCTGGCTCGACCGGGTCTCGGGCATCTTCAAACACATGGTCTGGCTGAACCCCACCGCTGAACGGCATTGGGACTACACCCCCTCCGTCGGCGTGATCAAACAGCTGGTCAACGACCGGATGTTTCCGCTGACGCTCGACGGGCTCGAAAAGGCGATGAAGGAGCTGTCTCGCTAGCTGCACGCATCGCTCTGTTTGACGTCTCGCCCAAAGCTCCCAGGAAACCTAAGGGACTCGCATGATCGATCCCCTGATCCAGGACCCGCTTGACACCACCGAAGAGGCGCAGGCCGCGACCAAGGCGGCTGTGTTTATCGCGGCGGAGCGGCTGTTCGCGCTGAACGGCTTCCAGAACGTTTCGGTGCGCGACATCACCGCGGCTGCAGGCGTCAACCTGGCCAGCGTAAACTACCATTTTGGCTCGAAGGACGCCCTGCTGTTCGAGATCTTCCGGCGGCGCACCGCCGAGCTCAATCGCGAGCGCGCCCGCATGCTGCACGAGGCCAATGGTCGCCACGCGGGCCGTCCGCCGGTACGAGATATCCTGGCCGCCTATTTCTCCCCGCCCATGCGTTGGGCCTCGCCGGACAATGAGCGGCGCATCTCGCTGCAGTTCATCATTCGGGCCCGCTCGGAGGGCAACGCCGACATGCGTGACGTGCTCCGCAACGATGTCAGCCACCTGGCCCGCTTCGCCGACGCGCTGATCGCTGCAAGGTCCGACCTGCCCAAGGAAGACGTCTACTGGCGGCTGCACTTTGTCCTGGGCATGGTCCACAACAACCGCTTCGCCGAGTTTGACAGGCTACATCACCTGTCCGACGGCCTGACCCGGGAAGGCGACGTGGATGCGCTGCTGCGACGAATGCTTGACTTCGCCGAAGCCGGCTTCAACGCCTGATCACGGGTGGTGACCAGTCTGATCTGGAAGGCGACCGCCTACCGCTTCCTCGACACTCTGATCCTGATCTTTCCGTTCTACACGGTCATGTTCGCCGAGACGGGACTGACACCGATCCAGATTGGTCTGGCCCTGGCGGCATGGTCACTCACCGCGATTGTCCTGGAGATTCCGACCGGCGCCCTGGCTGACAGGGTGTCGCGCCGCTGGCTCCTCCTGATCGCCCAGCTGTTCCGGGGATCCGGGTTCCTGCTGTGGTTTCTGTTTCCGGGCTTCTGGGGCTTTCTGGCCGGGCAGGTGCTGTGGGGCGTCAAGACGGCGTTGGTGTCCGGCACCTTTGAGGCGCTGCTGTTCGATAAGTTGAAGGCGGCGGGCCGGGAACAGGATTACGCTCGAGCCATCGGGCGCGCCCAGACCGGCCGCTTCGTCGGCGTCATGGCTTCGGCGCTGGGCGCAGCCGCCCAGGCCGACCTGGGCTACCCGGCACTCACACTGATCAGCGCCGTAACCGCAGTCCTTGCGGCGGCCTCAGCGCTGGCGTTGCCGCGAGCGCCGTTGGCGCTGGCGATCCACAGAGTGAATCCGATCCATCGCATGCGGCAGGGCATTGGCGAGGCCTTGACCCGTCCGGGCGTGCTGCAGATTCTTCTTTTCATCGCGGGCATGCAGGCGCTGCTGGCCGCCTGCGAGGACTATTGGCAGATCTTTGCAATGGAAGTGGGCCTTCGCAGCGCCCAGATCGCCCTGTTTGTAGCCGCGATGGGTGGGGCCCAGGCTCTCGGCGCTGCTGTGGCGCACCGCGTGCCGCTGGGCCATCGCGCGGCCCTTCATGGTCTGGTGGTCCTGGCGGGCTGTTGCCTGATCGCCGCGGCGGCGACGTTCCAGACCTGGTCGGTGGCGCTGGCCGTTCTGTTCACGGGTTTGTGCCGGATCGCCGACGTCCAGGCTGACGCCCAGTTTCAGCACGCCCTCTCCGGTGAAGCGCGGGCGACGGTGGCCTCGGTGAAGGGATTCGCCAGCCAGTGCGCCATCATGCTGCTGATCCTGAACTTTGGAGCCATGGCGCAGTTCAGCAGCTACCGAATGGCGTTCCTGGCGCATGGTGTGGCCTTGACGCTGCTGGGTCTCGGGTACGTGATGTGGTCGCTGCAGCGAGCTGGCGGAGCTCGCGCGCAAGGGGATTCTCGATGAGCAGATCCAAACGGCCCGGTGTTGACCGCCGAAGTCTCATGACCATCGGGGGCACCGCGATCGCGGCGACATCGCTCGCGCGGCCGGGTCTGGCGTCGAAAGCATCAGACGAACCGTCGTCGCTGGACGTCAGGATCACGGAAGGCACCAATATCGCAGTCTCGGCGTCGCCGGACGGCCGAACCCTGGCCTTCGACCTGTTCGGCGTGATCTGGACGCTGCCAGTCGCCGGCGGCGTGGCCAAGCGGCTCACCGATGATCTCACCGATGGCGCGCAGCCTGACTGGTCTCCGGACGGCAAGCGCCTGGTCTTCCAGTCCTATCGCGACGGCACGTTCCAGGTCTGGACCGTCGGCGCAGATGGCAAGGGCCTGACCCAGCATACGCGGGGTCCCTTTGATTGCCGCGAGCCAAGGTTCTCGCCAGACGGCAAATCCATCGCCTTTGGATCAGATCGAACCGGCGCCTATGCGATACACATCCTCGATCTGGCCTCTGGCGCAACCCGGCTCTGGGCGACGGCGAAGGGTCAGGCCTGCGAGCCCGCCTGGTCGCCGGACAGCCGCCGCATCGCCTTTGCTGTGGACCGCGCCCGCGTCGAGATCGTCGACGACAACGGTGTCCGCGAGACCGGTATCGCGATCCGAGTCTCGTCCGAACGCGGAAGCCCGTCCGAATTGCGCAATCCCGCCTTCATGCCCGACGGCAAAGGCGTTGCCTGCCATATCGTCGCCAATGGTCGGGCCCGCCTGCAGGGCCCGGACGGCGTCCTGGCGGAAGGTGAGGACATCTTTCCGTTCCGCCCATCCTGGTTGCCGAACGGTGACATGATCTACGCCGCTGACGGTCAGATCCGCCGCCGCACCCCGGCCGGCGTAACCACGACCATCCCCTTCAGTCTTTCTGTTCCGGTCGCCCGCCCCAGTTATCGCAAGCGTCAGCGCGACTATGACAGCACGGCCCGCAAGCCGGTGATCGGCATCGGCAGCCCGGCGCTCTCGCCGGACGGCAAGCAGGTCGTTTTCCGCGCCCTGAACGCCCTTTGGCTTCTGACGATCGGCGGAAAATCCAGCCGCCTTGTCAGCGACGGCTTCTGTGTCTGCGATCCTGCCTGGTCTCCCGACGGCAAGACCCTGGCCTACTCCACCGACCGAGGCGGCACGCTGGACCTCTGGCTGCGCGACATGATCTCAGGCACTGAACGCCAGCTCACCCGCCACAAGGACGCTGCGCTCTCGGCCGCATGGTCGCGTGACGGCAAGACCCTGGCCTTCCTGGACCAGAATGGATCCCTGCACACCGTCGATGTGGCGAGCGGTCGCGTCCGGCAAGTCTTCGGCGCCATCTGGGAGCCTGGCAAACCGACTTGGAGTCCAGACGGCAAGACCCTGGCTCTGGCTGCTTTCAAGCCCTATTCGGCCCGTTTCCGTGAGGGGCTCAGCGAGATCCTGACTGTGGATGTGGCCTCCGGCACAGCCACCTATCAGCCGGTGTTTCCGGACAAGTCGCTGGGGACGCGCGGCGACGACGGCCCGGTTTGGTCGCCGGATGGCAAATCCATCGCCTTCGTCTTCGCCAGCCGGCTGTGGGTGGCCCCGGTCGACGCCAGGGGGGTGATGTCCGCCCCGCCCAAAGCCCTGAACACCGAAGTCACCGACGCCCCCACATGGAGCGGCGATAGCGCCAGACTGCTCTATCTCTGCAACGGCGCGCTGCGGATGATCGATGCGACAGGCGGCAAGCCCGTCACTGTCTCCCACGGCATAACCTGGGCCAACGCCCGGCCAGCAGGCCGGGTCGTGGTCCGGGCCGCCCGGGTCTGGCAGGGGCTGACAACCGAGGTGCGCAGGGGCGTCGATATCGTTGTCGTCGGCAATCGCATCGCCGATCTCGTGACCGCCGGGACCGCTGTCGGCGACGCCAGGATTCTTGACGCCGGCGACGCCACGGTGATCCCCGGCCTCGTTGAAATGCATGCTCACCGCCAGATGCAAGGCTATGGCTATGGTGACCGGGAAGGCCGCCTGTGGTTGTCGCTCGGCGTCACCACCAGCCGTTCACCCGGCTCACCGGCCTATCACATGGTGGAGGACCGCGAGGCCATCGACGCCGGCGCCCGGATAGGCCCGCGCTATTTCTCCACCGGCGAGGCGATCGACGGCTCGCGAATCTACTACAACTTCATGCGGCCGGTGACCGAGCCCGGCCAGATGGCGCTGGAGTTGTCGCGCGCCAAGGCCTTGTCCTACGATCTGCT
>NZ_JBILRO010000222.1:0-5905 GCF_044372605.1 Phenylobacterium sp. | reverse complement strand
TGAGACCCTGAAGGCGGCCGGGGTCATTTCATCGGCAAGCGTGTTCGCCGCCGCCGCCCGGATCACGGGTGCTGCGGCGGACCTGAAGGCCGGCGAGTATGAATTCCCGTCGGGCGCCTCAATGGCCCGGGTTCTGGCCGACATCCGCGATGGCAAGGTCGTACGTCACCAGGTGACAATCCCTGAGGGCTGGACCAGCGGCATGGTTCTCGACGCCCTGCGAGCCGAGGCGGAGCTGGTGGGTGCGGCGGAGGAGCCGCCTGAAGGTTCGATCCTGCCAGACACCTATCGACTCGAGCGGGGCGAGAGCCGGGCCGCCGTGATCCAGAGAATGCGCGAGGCGCGCGACAAGGTCCTGGCCGATCTGTGGGCGACCCGGCAGCCTGGACTTCCCATTGAAACGCCGGAAGAGGCTGTGATCCTGGCTTCCATCGTCGAGAAGGAAACCGGTGTCGCGGCCGAACGGCCCCGTGTGGCCGCGGTGTTCGTAAACCGGCTCCGGCTTGGCATGGCGCTGCAGAGTGATCCGACCATAATCTATGGACTCACGCGGGGTCGGCCGCTGGGGCGCGGCATCCGCGCCTCGGAACTGGCGGCTGCTGGGCCCTACAACTCCTACAAGATGGTTGGTCTGCCGCCGACGCCGATCGCAAATCCGGGTCGGGAGGCTCTTGCGGCGGTGCTGGATCCACCGAAAAGTGACGAATTGTTCTTTGTGGCCGACGGCTCCGGCGGGCATGCCTTTGCGGTGACCTATGAGGATCACAAGCGCAATGTGGCCCGCTGGCGGGAGATAGAGCGACAGAAGGCGTCGGGGGGACAGTAGATGCCCATATCCGGAATGACGGGGTTTGGCCGGGCCGAAGGCGCGCTGGGCGCCTGGACCTGGGCGGTGGAAGCTCGCAGCGTCAATGGTCGAAACCTGGAAACCCGGTTCCGCGGACCACCAGGCTTTGACGGTCTGGAACGGATCACCCGGGAGGGCGCCCAGGCCCGGTTCCAACGCGGCAACATCACCGTGGGCGTTCAGGCCAAGCGCAGTGAAGGCGCCGGATCGGTCAGGATCAATCACGACCAGATCGCCCGGTATCTGGCGGCGGGCGCTGTCTATGTCGCTGATGGACGCGCCGCCGCACCCCGACTGGACGGGCTATTGGCGCTGCGGGGTGTGATCGAGGCCGATGACACCGGGCTCGACCCGGAAGCCGTAGCCGAACTTGAAGCGGCCATGGGCGGCTCCATCAGCCTGGCGCTGGATGCCTTGCTGACATCACGACGCGGCGAGGGCGCCTCACTGGCGCCGGTACTGAACGGTCAGGTAACCCGCATCGGCGAGCTGACCGAACAGGCTGGCGATGTGGCGGGCGGTCAGCCTGCCGCGCTCAAGGCGCGCTACGAGGCGCGGCTGAAGGAACTGGCCGGCGAGGCTGCAACACCGGAGCGGATCCTGCAGGAAGCTGCCGCCATGGCGATCAAGGCCGATGTCCGCGAGGAACTGGACCGGCTGGCGGGCCACGTCGCTGCGGCCCGGGAGCATCTGGCGGCCGACGGCGCGGTGGGCCGCAAACTGGACTTCCTGACCCAGGAGTTCATGCGGGAAGCCAATACACTCTGTTCAAAGTCCACATTGCCGGCCTTGACCACCCTGGGCCTGGATCTCAAAGCCACCATCGAACAGTTCCGCGAGCAGGTGCAGAATGTGGAATAGCCACAGGTGTCTGGTCGTCCCGGACCGATGCGCGGGAACAAGCGGAGATAAAGCGTGACGCCCGCGAGCGATGACCATTCCAAGCCCTGGGAGACCACGCGTCGGGGTTTGCTGCTGCTGGTGTCCAGTCCCGCAGGCGCCGGCAAGACGTCGCTGACGCGGCGGTTGGTGGCCGACCATTCGGACCTGACGCTTTCGATCTCGGCCACCACGCGGGCCCCGCGGCCCGGTGAGGAGGAAGGCCGGGAGTACTACTTCAAGAGCCGAGCCGAGTTCGAGCGGATGATCGCCGATGGGGAATTCCTCGAATGGGCGGTCGTGAACGGCCAGTACTACGGCACACCCAACGCCCCGGTGATGGCCGCGCTGGCGGCGGGCCACGACGTGCTGTTCGACATCGACTGGCAAGGCGCGAAGCAGATTGCGGAAAAAGCGCCGGACGACAGCGTACGACTGTTCATCCTTCCACCGGTCTGGGGCGCTCTGGAGCGACGCCTGCGCGCGCGTGCGCAAGACACCGAGGAGACGATCAATCAGCGGCTCGCCCTGGGCCGTGAAGAGATCATTCACTGGCAGTCCTACGACTACGTCATCGTGAACAAGAATTTCGATCGGGCCTATGCGGACCTCGGCCACATCTATCGCGCCGAACGGATGAAGCCCGGCCGAAACCCCTGGCTGCCCGGGTTCGTTGACGGATTGCTGGCCGACGATGCCGGGGCGCCGAAGGTGAAGGCGCCTGCCGTGCTGAGGGGGCGTTTGATCCAGAAGTAGGGGCGGCGCGGCGGATTACCGTCCCGGACGAACCCGCGCTATAGAAGGCAGGCGCAGGAGAGCGGGTATGACGGATCACGATGATGACCCACCGGTCGGGGAAACGCCGATCCAGAAGGCATTGCGCTTGAAGAAGGCGGCGCTTGCGGCCAAGGGGTCGCCGAGCGGGCGGGCGCGAGATGGCGGGCTGCGTGCCGCGGCCGCGCACTCCGCATCGAAGTCCAAGCCTTGGATGAAAAAATAGAGCCCATCTCCGCGAACTCAACCCTTGCGGGTATCGGGGTGGGAAGCAAAGTCCTATACCAGACGCTCCGGCCGCTTACGAACGCCGGCGGCTTTCTCAAGGGAGCTCCAATGCCACCGTATCACCTGCCCATCGTCGCTTTGGGCGCTCTTGCCGTGGCGACCGGCAGCCTTGCGCAGCCGCCGCTGCCGGAGTCGGGTTTGCAGGTGCAAGTAGGTGGAGGGGGTCTGCTGACCCCTGACTTCCTCGGTAGCGCCGGGTCTCGGGTCCGCGTCCTGCCCTATTTGTCGGTGAGCTACGACGATCTGGTGTCGGCTACGGTTCAGGATGGGATCGCGCTCAACCTCTACCGGTCCGGCGATTTCACGTTTGGACCGATAGTCAGCTTCAGTTTCGGCCAGGAAGAGAACGACAGCCGGGACTTGCGAGGCCTTGGCGATGTTGACGTTTCGATCGAACCCGGAGCCTTTGCAGGTTACGAGAGCGGCCCGTTTTCTGCACGGATCCAGGCCAGCCATGATGTAGCGGGCGGCCACGGCGGCGGGATTGTCGAACTGGACGCTGCGGTGACACTGCCCGTCGCGCGGACTCGATCAGGTCCGGTCTTGCTGTCCGCGGGCCCGGGCGCGACTTTCGTGACGGCCAAGTTCAACCGTGCGTTCTTTGGCGTCGACGCGACCCAGGCCTTGGCGTCCGGGTTGCCGGCCTACCGACCTGGCGGCGGCCTTCAGGAGATCGGGGCCAACCTGACCGCCATCGCACCTGTTGGGCGACGCACCACAGTGGTCGGTCTTCTTGGCTATGGCCGTCTCATCGGCGACGCCGCCGACAGCCCGCGCGTGCGTCAGCGCGGGTCACCTGACCAGTTCACGGCGGGCCTATTCATCGCCTACGCCCTGTTCTGATCGACGACCTCAGTGCCGGACGACCCATTCGCTGATGTAGGCGTGGGTGGCGCGGGCCAGGCTGGACGGTCCGGAAAAGTAGAATTCGCTGCCAAACAGGCCCTTGCGTTCGCGCCAGCTGATCGGGCCCGTATCTTCCGTCTGGAGCACCGTACGCAGCTTGGCGGTCATGCCGCTGGGCACGAAGGCGACATAGGTGGCGTCAGGCATCGGGCATACTCCACTGGACCCCGTTGGCGTCCCCTAAAAGGCACCAAAGCCTGAGTCCGGGGCGCTGGCCAATAGAGTTAAGGAATTGTGACCTGTCTGGCTGGACAATCCCGGCGGTCCAAGGCGTGTTGGCCTGGTCCGGGTTTGGGAGGCGTGTATGCGGATTCGGTCTTTGGCGGTGGCGATCGGGGTCTGGGGCCTGCTCAGCGGATCAGCCCTGGCGGCGGAAGACATCGGCCGATGGAAGGCCACGGCCGAGCGGGTGACCATCGTGCGCGACACCTGGGGCATCGCCCATGTGAAGGGCAAGACCGACGCCGACGCCGTCTTCGGCATCGCCTTCACCCAGGCCGAGGACGACTTCAATCGCGTGGAGATGAACTATCTCACCTCGCTGGGCCGTCGGGCCGAGGCCCTGGGGCCCGGTGAGATCTGGTCGGACCTGCGGCAGAAGCTGTTCATCGATCCGGTGGAGCTCAAGGCGCAGTACGCGGCCAGCCCGCCCTGGCTGAAGGCGCTGATGAACAGCTGGGCCGACGGCCTGAACTATTATCTGGCCACCCACCCTGAGACCAGGCCCCGGGTGATCACCCGCTTCGAGCCCTGGATGGCGCTGAGCTTCTCTGAGGGGAGCATCGGCGGCGATATCGAATCCATCTCGCTGGCGGAGCTGGAGACCTTCTATGGCGGGGTGAAGAGCGCGCGGGTCGAAGACCCCTTCGCCTTCCGCGAGCCCACCGGCTCGAACGGCATCGCGATTGCGCCGAAGATCACCCGGGACGGCCATGCGCTGCTGCTGATCAATCCGCACACCTCGTTCTTCTTCCGCTCCGAACTGCAGATGACCAGCGACGAGGGGCTGAACGCCTATGGCGCCGTCACCTGGGGCCAGTTCTTCATCTACCAGGGGTTCAACGCCAGGGCCGGCTGGATGCACACCTCCAGCGGCGTCGACGTGATCGATGAGTTCGCGGAGGAGGTCTCGTCCGCCGCCGATGGCCTGCGATATCGCTATGGCGACGAGCAGCGCAAGGTCACGCTGAAGACCATCGCCGTGCCGTATCGCGCCGCCGACGGATCGATGGCCAGCCGGAGTTTCACCACCTATCGGACGCATCACGGCCCGGTGGTGCGCAAGCTCGGCGACAAGTGGATTGCGGTGGCGCTGATGCACAAGCCGGTCGAGGCGCTGCAGCAATCCTTCCTGCGCACCAAGGCCAACAGCTACGCCGACTTCATGAAGGTGGCCGAGCTCAAGGCCAATTCGTCCAACAACACCCTGTTTGCCGACTCAAGCGGCGTGACCGCCTATTTGCATCCCCAGTTCATCCCGAAGCGCGATGACCGGTTCGACTACACCCAGCCGGTGGATGGCTCCGATCCGGCGACGGACTGGCAGGGCCTGCATGCCCTCTCCGATGCGCCGCGGGTCAAGGACCCGTCGGTCGGATGGGTGTTCAACGTAAACGACGCGCCCTGGACGGCGGCCGGGCCGGACAGTCCGGTCAAGGCGGCCTTCCCGAAGTACATGGACTCCGCCGGAGAGAACCCACGCGGCCCGCACGCCATCCGGGTTCTGACCGGCGCCAGCGGCATGACCCGTGAGACCCTCCTGGCCAAGGCCTATGACCCCTACCTCACCGCGTTCGCGCGCCTGATCCCGACCCTGACGGCGGCCTATGACGCAGCCCCGGATCCCAAGCTGGCGGAGCAGGTGGCGGCGCTGAAGGCCTGGGACAAGACCTGGTCGGCGAGCTCCACCGAGACCTCCCTGGCGGTGTTCTGGGGTGAAGCGCTCTGGGCCAGGGCCGCGCCCGCGGCCAGGGCAGCGCGCATGAGTGTGTGGGACTACATGGCCGACAGGAGTTCCGGCGCCGACAAGCTGGCCGCGCTGTCGGAAGCCTCCGCGCGGCTGACCGCCGACTTCGGAAGCTGGAAGACCCCGTGGGGTGAAATCAACCGGTTCCAACGGCTGAACGGCGACATTGTCCAGAGCTTCCGCGATGATGGGCCGAGCATCGCCGTGCCCTTCACCTCGGCGCAGTGGGGATCCCTCGCGTCGTT
>NZ_JBILRO010000221.1:0-5914 GCF_044372605.1 Phenylobacterium sp. | reverse complement strand
GGGTTACCGTCATCCCCGAGGCCCGTAGCGACATCAAGGTGGAGGTGACACGCGCCAATGCCTCCACGCCGCTCACCATCCGCACCCTGGGCGACCGTACGATTCTCGACGGGAATCTGGGTCGGAGGATCGGGGCTTGCCGCGGGGCGGGCGACAGCGTCGTTGTGAAACTCAGGGGTGGGCGCGACATCGCCTGGAGCGAGCTGACCCAGGTGGTCATCCGGACCCCGCGTGACGTGAGGCTGCAGGCTGGTGGCGCTGTGTTTGGTGTGGTCGGTCGGTCCGTTACGCTCAGCCTGGACAACGCGGGCTGTGGAGACTGGACCATAGCCAATGTCGAAGGCGCTGCGCGGATCAATCAGGCCGGCTCCGGCGACAGCCGGCTGGGCACGACCGGGTCGCTACGGGTGCGCGCCGCAGGCTCCGGCGATGTGGCGGCGGCGGCGGTGAAGGGCGGCCTCGACATTGACATTGCGGGATCTGGATCGACCCTGGTGTCGTCCATCAACGGCCCGCTCGAGATCGATGTGGCCGGCTCGGGCGATGTCATGATCGGAGGAGGGCGCGCCGCCACCATGAATGTTTCCATCGCCGGGTCCGGAGATGTGGACTTCCGGGGCGTTGCAGACAACGTCCGCGCCCGTATCGCCGGTTCGGGCAACGTTCATGTCAACGAGGTCAAAGGCGAAATCTCCCGGTCCATCATGGGCTCAGGCAAGGTTCGCGTCGGACAGCAGTGACGCAATCGACAGGGCAGGGCGGTCATCGCTGCTCTGCCCCTTGACGGGACCGAGTCGCGCCGGTAATACCGCGCCTCCTGTTGGACCGGCTGTGCAGTCCGAAGTGAGTTGGAATGCAGACGCGGCCCGCGGAACGACCCGAGACAGTGCTCAACTGAGCGTTTTGGGACTGGCCCTCGCGGGTTCGCGTGGGCCTAATTCGTTTGTGCGGACTTTCGCGTACGGACTCTTCTTCGAGTTCGGGCTGGTCTTTGAAATGGTCGAGATCACGCGGGCGGGCCGCCGTCTGTAAGGAAATGTAAGAGCGATATGGATCGTCAGAACATCCGCATTCGGCTCAAGGCCTTCGATCACCGCGTGCTGGACCATTCCACACGCGAGATCGTGAACACGGCCAAGAGAACCGGCGCGACAGTGCGTGGGCCGATCCCGCTGCCGACGCGTATTGAAAAATTCACCGTCAACCGTTCGCCGCACATCGACAAGAAGTCGCGCGAGCAGTTCGAGATCCGCACGCACAAGCGCGTGCTCGATATCGTCGACCCCACCCCGCAGACTGTGGACGCGCTCATGAAGCTCGACCTGTCCGCCGGCGTGGACGTCGAGATCAAGCTCTAAGGGGATTGATCTGATGCGAACCGGCGTACTTGCCAAGAAACTCGGTATGGCCCGCTTCTTCGATGAAGCCGGGACTCACGTACCGGTGACCGTGCTCAGCCTCGATGGCTGTCAGGTCGTCTCCCAGCGCACCCAGGAAAGGGACGGCTACGTCGCTCTTCAGTTGGGCGCGGGCTCCAAGAAGCCCAAGAACACCTCCAAGGCCATGCGCGGTCACTTCGCCAAGGGCGAAGTCGAGCCGAAGCACCGCCTGGTGGAGTTCCGGGTCTCGGAGGAAAACCTCATCGACGTGGGCGCGGAAATCACCGCCGATCATTTCGTGCCCGGCCAGAAGATCGACGTCACGGCGATGACGGTCGGCAAGGGCTTCGCCGGCGCCATGAAGCGCTGGAACTTCGGCGGGCTTCGCGCCACGCACGGCGTTTCGGTCTCTCACCGCTCGCATGGCTCCACCGGCCAGCGGCAGGACCCGGGTCGTACCTTCAAGGGCAAGAAGATGGCCGGCCACCTCGGCCAGGAAGTCGTCACCACCCTTAATGTCACCGTCTGGCGTGTCGATATCGAGCGCGGTCTGATTTTGGTGAAGGGCGCTGTGCCCGGCACCGAGGGGACCTACGTCAAGGTGCGTGACGCCATCAAATCCGCCCGCCACGCCGATGCGCCTCTTCCGGGTGCCTTCCGCAAGAGCGGCCAGCCTGCGGCGGTGGAAGCTGTCGCCGACACCGCGTCGGTCGCCGATGCGCCGGCTGAAGCGCCCGCAGCTGGGGATGAAGCGTAATGAAACTCGACGTCATCAAACTGGACGGCGGGAATGGCGGCTCGATCGAGCTTCCTGACGATATCTTCGGCATCGAAGAGATCCGCGCCGATATCCTGCAGCGCTGCGTCACCTGGCAACTCGCCAAGCGTCGCGCCGGCACGCACAAGGTGCAGGTCCGCAACGAGGTCTCCCGCACCTCGAAGAAGATGTACAAGCAAAAGGGTACCGGCGGCGCCCGTCACGGCTCGCGCCGGGCGGCCCAGTTCGTCGGCGGCGCCCGGGCCCATGGTCCGGTTGTCCGCAGCCACGCCTTTGATCTGCCCAAGAAGGTCCGCGCCCTGGCGCTGCGCCATGCGCTGTCGTCCAAGGCTCGCGACGGTTCGCTGATCATCGTCGACAATGTGGCTCTGAAGGATCCCAAGACGGCCGCGCTTCGCGACCAGCTGGGCAAGATCGGCATCACCCACGCCCTCGTCATTGCCGGCGTGGACGTCGACACCAACTTCAAGCTCGCCGCCCGGAACATTCCGAACGTCGACGTGCTGCCGAACGCTGGCCTGAACGTCTATGACGTGCTGCGCCGTCGCACCCTGGTCCTGACCACGGACGCGGTGCAGGCGATCCAGGCGCGCTTCCAGCCTGAGGAGGCCGCGTAATGGCCGTGGAACCTACCGTCCGTCACTACGACACCATTCTGGCGCCGATCATCACGGAAAAGGCGACTCTGCTTTCCGAGCAGAACAAGGTCGTGTTCCGTGTGGCCGGTGACGCCAGCAAGGACGAAATCGCCGCCGCAGTCGAAGCGCTGTTCAAGGTCAACGTCACGAAGGTCAACACGATCAACGTGAAGGGCAAGACCAAGCGTTTCCGTGGCATCATCGGCCGTCGCGCCGACGTCAAGAAAGCGATCGTGACGCTGGCTGAAGGCCAGTCGATCGACATTACGACGGGGCTCTGATCCGATGGCCTTGAAACACTTCAATCCGACGTCGCCGGGCCGCCGCCAGCTGGTGCTGGTGGACCGTTCCGAGCTCCACAAGGGTGGCCCTGAAAAGTCGCTCGTGCAGGGCCTGACGAAATCCGGCGGCCGTGGCGGCAATGGCCGCATCGCGGTCCGTTTCCGCGGCGGCGGCGCCAAGCGCCTCTATCGCGTCGTGGACTTCAAGCGTCGCAAGTTCGACGTGGCCGCGACCGTCGAGCGTCTTGAGTACGACCCGAACCGTTCGGCCTTCATCGCCCTGGTGAAGTATGACGACGGCGAGCTCAGCTACATCCTGGCCCCGCAGCGCCTGAAGGTTGGTGATCAGGTGATCGCGGCCGAAAAAGCCGACGTGAAGCCGGGTAATGCGATGCCGCTGCGCGGTATGCCGATCGGCACCATCATCCACAATGTGGAGATGAAGCCGGGCAAGGGCGGGCAGATTGCACGCTCGGCCGGCGGCTATGCCCAACTCGTCGGACGTGACGCCGGCTACGCCCAGATCCGCCTGAACTCGGGCGAGCTGCGGATGGTCCAGGACAGCTGTATCGCCACTGTCGGCGCGGTTTCGAACCCTGACCACATGAACGAGAACCTCGGCAAGGCCGGCCGTTCGCGTCACATGGGTCGCCGGCCCCATGTTCGCGGCGTGGCCATGAACCCGATCGACCACCCGCACGGCGGCGGTGAAGGCCGCACCTCGGGCGGTCGCCACCCGGTTACCCCCTGGGGCAAGCCGACCAAGGGCCGCAAGACCCGCAAGAACAAGGCGACGGACAAGTTCATTATCCGCTCGCGTCACGCACGGAAGGCTCGCTAAGCCATGACCCGTTCAGTCTGGAAGGGTCCGTTTGTTGACGGATACCTGCTCAAGAAGGCCGAAACCGTCCAAAGCTCCGGCCGCAAGGATGTGATCAAGACCTGGTCGCGTCGTTCGACGATCATGCCCCAGTTTGTGGGCCTGACGTTTGGCGTACACAACGGTCAGAAGCACGTTCCCGTGCTCGTCTCGGAGGACATGGTCGGTATGAAGCTCGGTGAGTTTGCGCCCACCCGCTTCTTCCCTGGCCACGCGGCCGACAAGAAGGCCAAGAGGAAGTAGAGATGAGCAAGCAAGCCAAGGCTCGCCGGTTTACGGCCGCCGAAGCGGTGGCAAAGGTGCGGACGATCCGCATCAGCCCCCGCAAGCTCAACCTCGTGGCCCAGTCGATCCGGGGTCTGAAGGTGCAGCGCGCCCTCAACGAGCTCGAGTTCAGCCACAAGCGCATCGCGGGCGATGTCCGTAAGGCGCTGTACTCGGCGATCTCCAATGCCGAGAACAACCACAACCTCGACATCGACAGTCTCGTTGTCGCCGAGGCTTTCGTGGGCAAAAACCTCGTGATGAAGCGCTTCCATGCCCGCGCTCGCGGTCGTGCGTCGCGCGTCGAGAAACCGTTCAGCGAGATCACGATCGTGGTCCGCGAAGTGGGTGAGGCCGCCTAATGGGTCAGAAGATCAATCCCGTCGGGCTTCGCCTCGGCATCAACCGCACCTGGGACAGCCGCTGGTTCGCTGACGGTCCCGAGTATGGGCGCCTGCTCCACGAAGACATCAAGGTCCGCCGGCAGCTGAAGAAGCGCCTGTATCAGGCCGGCGTGTCGCGCATCATCATCGAGCGTCCGCACAAGAAGTGCCGCATCACCATCTATGCCGCGCGCCCTGGCGTGATCATCGGCAAGAAGGGTGCGGACATTGAGAAGCTGCGTTCGGACGTGGTCGCCATTACCGGCGGCGAAGTCCACCTGAACATCGTCGAGATCCGGAAGCCGGAAACCGACGCGCAGCTGATCGCCGAGAACATCGCCCAGCAGCTGGAGCGCCGTATCGCGTTCCGCCGCGCCATGAAGCGTTCGCTGCAGAGCGGCATGCGTCTGGGCGCCAAGGGCATGCGCATCGAGGTCTCGGGTCGCTTGGGCGGTGCGGAAATCGCACGTTCAGAATCGTACCACGAGGGCCGCGTGCCGCGTCACACCCTGCGGGCCGACATCGACTACGGGATCACCGAGGCGAAGACGACCTACGGGATCATCGGCGTGAAGGTGTGGGTCTTCAAGGGCGAGGTGCTCGACCACGACCCGATGGCCCTCGACAAGCGTCTGGCCAGCGAAAGCGGTCCGGCTGGCGAAGGTGGTGGCCGTGAACGTGGTGATCGTCCTGACCGTCCGCGCCGCGACCGTCGCGAACCGGCGAACGCCTAAGGATCTGCGATGCTGTCTCCAAAGAAAACCAAGTACCGCAAGCAGTTCAAGGGCCGTATCCACGGCCTGGCGAAGAGCGGCTTCACCCTCAACTTCGGTTCGTATGGCCTGAAGACGGTTGAGCCTGACCGGATCACGGCGCGTCAGATCGAAGCGGCTCGCCGCGCGATCACACGTCAGATGAAGCGTCAGGGCCGTGTCTGGATCCGGATCTATCCGGACGTTCCGGTCACCGGCAAACCTGCCGAAGTCCGGATGGGCAAGGGAAAGGGCGCTGTCGACTATTGGGCCGCGCGCGTTCATCCGGGCCGTATCATGTTTGAAATCGACGGCGTGCCGGACGATGTGGCTCGCGAGGCCCTGCGCCTCGGCGCAGCCAAGCTGCCGGTGAAAACCCGCATCGTGTCCCGCATCGACGCCCCCGCCGCGGAGCATGCGTGATGAAGATTGATGAAGTCCGGGGGTTCACCCCCGATCAACTGGCCGACCAACTCGTTTCCCTGAAGAAGGAGCAGTTCAATCTGCGCTTTCAGAAGGCGACCGGTCAGATCGAAAAGACCCACCGCGTGGACCAGGT
>NZ_JBILRO010000219.1:0-5926 GCF_044372605.1 Phenylobacterium sp. | reverse complement strand
AGTCATGGGGCTGGATGGTGTTCAGTGCAGTGACGACGTCATCGAAGGTATAGGGGTTGGGGACGAACTGACCGTCCTTGCCGGCGAAGAACAGCCGACCGAAGTCGTCCAGGGATTTCTTTCCGCCCGACTTCTCCCGGATGAGCGTGTCGGCATCGAGCCAGATGAGCAGGCCCTCTTGATAGTAGTCTTCCGCCCGCTGCCAGCCGCGCCAGGGCTGTGGCGAGCGCCGTGCGAGGATAGGATCAAACGTGGTGTCTTCGAGTTGCCGCCAGCGCCGCCCCACCTGGTTTTCATACTGGGCTGCGGTGAGGGCGATCGAGTCCAGGGTCTCCTGTCGTGACGACATGCCTGCGCGGGCGGCCAGGACGTCGCCCCAATAGGACGTCAGACCCTCATAGACCCAGAGCAACGCGCCGCGCATGGGCACGTTGTAGGTGGGCGTCCAGAGGTCCGCCGGACGTCGGTACTTCCCATTCCACGAGTGGGTGTACTCGTGCGGCAGCAACCCGCGATCACCCACGGCCTTGTCGAACTCTGTAAAATAGCCGGTCCCGACGGCGTTCTCGCTGGATCGATGATGCTCAAGGCCGATATCGCCCAGCCGGTCTGTGATCGCGACCAGGAATTCATAGCGGTCGAAATTGCGCACGCCGAACAGCTTGTCGGCCTGGTGAACGAGCGCCTTGTGCTTGTCGATGACCTTGGCGTCAGCCTCGAGTTCGGCGGCCGTATCGGCCACCACATTCAGCCGAACCGGATACCGGGCGCCCGGATCGAGATCGTACTGCTTGAAATAGCGCCCGGCGAACATCGGGGAGTCGACAAGGGTTTCGAGAGGAACCGGCTTGAAGCGGGCGACATCGCCCTCGCGAGACGCGGTATCGAGGGCCACGCCGTATCCCCAGCCTGACGGCAGCTTGACGCTGGGCTCCACCATGATCCGCCGGGTGTAGTAACCGGCAGGATAGAGCACCACCATGCCCCACTGCAGGTTCAGCATCTCGGGCGTCACCACCACACGGCCCTGGTTCGGCGCCGTCGGTGACAGGAACTGGAAGTCCAACTCGAGTGCTTCCGCACCCGGCGGCACATCAATCTGGAAGGCGAACACATTGATCGGATCACGTTGCCAGGGAACGACCTTGCCATTGGCGCGGATCGTCAGCCCGGCAAGCTTGTCGATGGAGCCGAAGTCGTAGTGCTTGCCCGGTAGCCACTCCGGGTACAGCAGCGTCAGCTTGCCAGGGCGGCTGACAGGCAGGGTCTGCTTGACCCGCCAGATGCGGCGGTCCGTGTCGCTGGCGTCAACCTCCAGCCGGATCGTGCCGGGGTAGGCCACGTCGCGGGGCGCCGCGATGGCGGCGGGCATCGGATAGGGCTGGGGTCCGGGCGATGGCTCGGCCATCAGCGGTGTAGCGATGGCGAATGTCGCGGTGAAGGCGAGGAGCGCTGATCTCAAGTCTGGAACCTGCAGCTGGTACGGGAGGTGGTCGGAAAATGGCGCGAGCCAGGTCGGGCGGAGGTCGAACCTAGTCAGGCGCCGGAGCACCCGCAATGCAAAAGGGCCGCAGATTGCTCTGCGGCCCTCGTCACGATCAGCCTTCGCTGATCAGCACTTGTAGTACATGTCGAACTCGACCGGGTGCGGATGGAGGGCGAGGCGCATAACCTCTTCCATCTTCAGCTCGATGTAGGCGTCGATGAAATCGTCGCTCATCACGCCGCCGGCCTTCAGGAAGCCGCGGTCCTTGTCGAGGTTTTCCAGAGCTTCCTTGAGTGAGCCGCAGACTTCCGGGATCTTCTTCTGCTCGCGCGGGGGAAGATCGTAGAGGTTCTTGTCGGCCGGAGCGCCCGGGTCGATCTGGTTTACGATGCCGTCGATGCCGGCCATCAGCAGGGCGGTGAAGGTCAGGTAGGGGTTGCCCATCGGGTCGGGGAAGCGGGCTTCCAGACGCTTGCCCTTGGGGCTGTCCACGTGCGGGATGCGGATCGAGGCCGAGCGATTGCGGGCCGAATAGGCCAGCTTCACCGGGGCTTCGTAGCCGGGCACCAGGCGCTTGTACGAGTTCGTCGTCGAGTTCGAGAAGGCGTTGATGGCCTTGGCGTGCTTGATGATGCCGCCGATGTACCAGAGGCACATCTGGCTGAGGCCGGCGTACTTGTCGCCCGCGAACAGCGGCTTGCCGTCGCCCCAGATCGACTGGTGCACATGCATGCCCGAACCGTTGTCGCCGAACATCGGCTTGGCCATGAAGGTGGCCGTCTTGCCATAGGCGTGGGCCACGTTGTGGATCACATACTTGTAGAGCTGGAGGCGGTCGGCCATGACGATCATGGTGTCGAACTTCAGGCCGAGCTCATGCTGGGCGGGCGCCACCTCGTGGTGATGCTTTTCCGGCTTCATGCCCAGCTCGCCCATGACGGCCAGCATCTCGCCGCGCAGGTCCTGAGCTGAGTCGACAGGGTTGACGGGGAAGTAGCCACCCTTGGGGCCGGGGCGATGGCCCATGTTGCCTTCATCGTACGACTTGCCCGAGTTGATGGGCAGCTCGCTGGCGTCGAAGGAATAGCTCGTGTTGTGCGGGGCGGTATTCCACTTCACGTCGTCGAAGATGAAGAACTCGGCTTCGGGGCCGAAGAACACGGTGTCGCCGATGCCCGAGGCCTTGACGAAGTTCAGCGCCGCCTTGGCGATCGAGCGCGGGTCGCGGTCGTAGGGGGTGCCAGTGTCGGGGTTCACCACGTCGCAGAACAGCGCCAACGTCGTCTGCTGGTAGAAGGGGTCGATGATCGCCGAGTCGAGGTCCGGCCGCAGCTTCATGTCGCTTTCGTTGATGGCCTTCCAGCCGGCGATGGACGAGCCGTCGAACATGGTGCCGTCGTTCAGAAAATCGTCATCCACCAGGTCGATATCGAACGTGACGTGCTGCATCTTGCCGCGAATATCGGTGAAGCGGACGTCGACATACTTGACGTCCTTTTCCTTGATCATGTTCAGAATATCTTTGGCTGAGGCCATGTCTTTCAGTCCCTTCTGAGTGTCTCGTTTGTCTGGATTAGATTGCGATGGATCCGGTCTCGCCGGTGCGGATGCGCATGACTTCCAACACCTCCGAAACGAATATCTTGCCGTCTCCGATGCGGCCGGTGCGCGCGGCCCCTGCGATCGCGTCAAGCACGCCTTGAAGCTGGTCGTCGCCGACCACCACCTCGATCTTGATCTTGGGCAGGAAGTCGACGACGTACTCTGCGCCGCGATAGAGCTCGGTCTGACCCTTCTGGCGTCCGAAGCCCTTGGCCTCGATGACGGTCAGACCCTGGACGCCGAGCTCCTGCAGGGCTTCCTTCACCTCATCCAGCTTGAAGGGTTTGATGATGGCTTCGATCTTTTTCATGCGCCTGACTTGAAACTCCGGGCGGGAAACGTCCCAACGGGTAGTGGCGACCCAGCACAGGGGGAGCGACTATCACAAGCAGGCTTTGGTTGCCTGCCGTCGCGGCGACTTGCGAAACTGGGATGTCGCTGCATTTTTGGGCGTCATAGGTTCAAAAAACAGGCAGTTCAGGAATCGGGGCTTGAGAGCCCGTTTGGCCTGAAAGTCTGCGACAAGCCAGCGTTGGAGGCGCTTGCAGCATGAGTGATCGCACCCCAGTTCTCATCGGAGCGGGCCAATTCACCTATCGCGGCGATCCGGCCACATCGCCTTCGCCCACGGCCCTGCTGAAGATTGCGGCGGAACGGGCGGCCGCTGATGCAGGTTTGGGCGCCCGGGCGCTGGCGGCGATCGATACGCTGGCGGTGGCCGGCTACACGATCGACACTCCTGGCTCAAAACGCGGGATGATCCCGCACTCGACCAATCCGCCCGCCAGCCTCTCGAAGCTGCTGGGCGCCCGGCCCCGCTGGAGCGCCTATTCGGAAATGGGCGGGAACACTCCACAGTACCTGATCAATGTGCTGGCCGAGCGAATCGCGCGGGGCGAGGCTGACCTGGCCTTGACTGTGGGCTGCGAGTTTCTCGGCTCGGCCATGAAGCGGATGGGCAAGGGCCTGTCGTTCGACGACTGGAAAGCCGATGAGGACGAAACCCTTGAGCTGCCGGACCGTGTGGGCGATCCACGCGACGGAATCTCCACCTATGAGGCGCGGCACGGCCTGAGCCGGCCGATCAACATCTATCCTCTGTTCGAAAACGCGTTGCGGGCCCGTGACGGCCGATCCGTACCGGACCATCAAGCGCGTCTGGGCCGCCTGTTTGAGGGCTTCACGCGTGTGGCGGCGGCCAACCCTGATGCGTGGTTCCCGGTGGCGCGGACCGCGGAGGAACTGGTGACCGTTTCCGAGCGCAACCGGATGATCGGCTTCCCCTATCCGAAGCTGCTGAACGCCATCATGGAGGTCGATCAATCTGCCGGGGTCCTGATCGCCAGCGTCGCCAAGGCGCGTGAACTGGGCGTGCCGGAGAGCCAATGGGTCTATCTGCACGGCTGTGCCGACGCCGCTGACCTCTGGTACCCGCTGGATCGTCAGGATTTTCACTCCAGTCCCGCCATGCGGCTCACCGGCAAACGGGCTTTCGAGATGGCCGGTATTGGCCTGGAGCACATTGATCTGATGGATCTCTATTCCTGCTTCCCGGTGGCGGTGGAGATTGGGGCGGAGGAGCTGGGCGTGTCGCTTGACGACCCGCGCGGCCTGACGGTCACCGGCGGGTTGCCCTACGCCGGGGGGCCGGGAAACAACTACGTCATGCACTCCATCGCCGTGATGCTGCAAAGGCTGAAAGCCCGGCCCGGCGCTTACGGGTTGATCACCGGCAATGGCTGGTACCTGACCAAGCAGTCCACGGGCATCTACTCCACAACCCGCCCCGACAAACCGTTCGAACGGCAGGATCCAAAGATCCTGCAGCGGGAGATTGATGCGCTGCCCCACCCCGATGTCATTGAGATGCCGCAAGGCCCTGCCACGATCGAGACCTACACTGTCGTCCACAAGCGGGAGGGGCCGTTCATGGGGATCATCGTGGGACGCGACGCCAATGGTCGCCGTTTCGCCGCCAATACCCCCGGCGACCCCGCCACCCTGATGGGTCTGGAGCACGGCGAACAGGTCGGTCGCCCCGGCACAGTCACCCAGAACGGTAACCTCAACCTCTTCACCCCGGATTGAACCCATGCCGCGCCTCTATCTGATCCGACACGGCAAGCCGTCCGCCACCTGGGGCGGCCATGATGACGATCCTGGGCTGGATGAGACCGGTCAGGCCCAGGCCGATGCCGCCCGCGACTGGTTGCTGAGCCGTCCTGAGGGTGAGCGGCCCACCCAGGTGGTCAGTTCGCCCCTTCGTCGCTGTCAGGAGACGGCGGCCCCGACCGCGCAGGCTCTCGGGGTTCCGCTCGAAATCGATCCCCGCGTGGGTGAGATCCCGACCCCCAGGGCGCTGAGCGCAGAGGCTCGCCCGGGATGGCTCCAGAAGGCCTTTCAGGGCACCTGGGCCGGGATCGAGGGCGATCTGGACTACGACGGCTGGCGCGCCGACATCGTCGCGTCGCTGGTGGCGCGCGGCAATACGGCGGTGTTCTCACACTATGTGGCGATCAATGGCGCTGTATCGAAGCTGCTGGGCGATGAGCGGGTGCTGGCGTTCCGACCGGATCACACCTCGATCACCATCCTGGAAACCGATGGGGAAACCCTGACCCTCATCGCCAAGGGCGGCGAGGCTTCGACGAGTGTCCTTTGAGCTCTAGCGCCATACTGACGGTCGCCGAGTTCGCGGCGGCGGATCGCGCTGCGATCCAGGCCGGGACCTCTGGCCTGGCCTTGATGGAGCGCGCGGGCGCAGCTGTGGCTGACGCTGTCGTTCACCGGTTCCGTCCGCAACCCGTCACTGTGCTTTGCGGGCCCGGCAACAATGGC
>NZ_JBILRO010000033.1:0-21654 GCF_044372605.1 Phenylobacterium sp. | reverse complement strand
GATCTCATCCCGGGTCCAGGCCATCAGGCTGCCTCTCTGGGGCGGGTGGTCAGCTGCTCTATACGCTTCTCATATACAGCGCCTTCACACAGGTTTTGTATGTAGATGCCGGGTGTATGAATCTGGTCCGGATCCAGCGACCCGGTCTCCACCAGATGTTCCACCTCGGCCACCGAGATCTTGCCCGCCGTCGCCATCATCGGATTGAAGTTCCTGGCCGTCATCCGGTAGATCAGGTTGCCCTCGGCGTCGCCCTTCCAGGCTTTCACGATGGACAGATCGGCGGTCAGGCCGCGCTCCATCACATAGAGCTCGCCGTCGAACTCGCGGACTTCCTTGCCCTCAGCCACCAGGGTGCCAACCCCCGTCTTGGTGAAGAAAGCCGGGATGCCCGCCCCGCCGGCCCGGATGCGTTCGGCCAGCGTGCCCTGCGGGTTGAACTCCAGCTCCAGCTTGCCCGACAGATAGAGCTCGGCGAACAGCTTGTTCTCGCCGACGTAGGAGCTGATCATCTTTCGAATCTGCCCGCCGGCCAGCAGGATCCCCAACCCGAAGTCATCGACCCCGCAGTTGTTGGACACCACGGTGAGGTCCTTGACGCCGGAGGCGCGGATCGCCGCGATCAGGGTCTCGGGAATGCCGCAGAGGCCGAAGCCCCCGGCCATGATCGTCATGCCGTCGAACAGCCGCCCTTGCAGCGCCTCGACCGCGTCTCTGGAAACCTTGTTCGCCATGGCCGCCCCATACGCCCCAATCGGTCGATTGAGAACCGCCGATGTTGGATTCAGCCCTTGAAGTTCGGCCGCGAATGAGCGCCGTCTAGGCCTTCACCACCGAAGCCTCAATGTATGCCGACGATGGGACGGCCACCGAACAGCGCAGGCGACTGGAGGCCGGCTGAGCCGCGGTGTAAAGGATCGGGAATGAGCCAGTCCCCCGCGCTGCAGGACAGCATCGTCCCCGTCTCCTTCGAACTCTATGCGAAGGATTTCGCCGCCTTCACCCGGGCCCTGGGCGACAGTTTCGCCCGCTGGGGCTTCGCGGTGATCTCGGATCACGGCATGCCCCAGATCAAGGTCGACGCCGCCCTTGACGAAACCCGGGCCTTCTTCGCCCTGCCCGAGGCGACAAAGCTGAAGTACAAGCTGCCGGTGCAGGGCCAGCGCGGCTACACGCCCTTCGGCGTCGAGACCGCCAAGGGCCATACCCACTACGATCTCAAGGAATTCTGGCACGTCGGCCGCGACCTGCCGCCCGGCCACCGGTTCCGGAACCACATGCCGGACAACGTCTGGCCCGACGCAGAGCTGCCGGAGTTCCAGGCCCGGGTCGGCTGGCTCTACGGCGAGCTGGATTCCATGGGGCTGAAGGTGCTGGAGGCGGTGGCCGCCTATCTGGGCCTCGACCGCCAATTCTTCGATCCCACCGTGGACTTCGGCAACTCGATCCTGCGCCTGCTACACTATCCGCCCGTCCCGAAGGATGGCCCGCACATCCGCGCCGGCGCCCACGAGGACATCAATGTCATCACCCTACTCCTGGGCGCTGACGAGGCGGGTCTGCAGGTCAAGGACCACGACGGCCGCTGGATCGACATCAATCCGCCGCCGGGCAGCCTCGTCTGCAATATCGGCGACATGCTGCAGCGGCTCTGCAACCACCGCCTCCCGTCAACCACCCACCAGGTGGTCAACCCGGCGCCCGAGCGCCGCGGCTTCCCGCGCTACTCCACGCCATTCTTCCTGCACTTCAATTCGGACTACCGGATCGAGACCCTTCCGAACTGCGTGGATGCCGCGCATCCCGACCGCTACCCCACCCCGATCACGGCGGATGAGTACCTTCAGGAGCGGTTGCGCGAGATCAAGCTGGCCTGATCTTCAGTCCTGATGCGGTAGCACCGAGCGATCCATCAACTGCGCCAGATCCTCCGGCCCGCTGACAGAAACCCCCAGATCCGTCACCAGCCCGTTGCCCAGGGTGTAGACCCAGCCGTGCACCGACACGGCCTGGCCCCGCGCCCAGGCTTCACGCAGGAAGACGTCTGAAGCGACGTTCTTCACCTGGCGGATCACGTTCAGTTCCACCAGCCGGTCCCACCGCGCCCGTTCGCCGGGCAGGGCGTCGAGTTCGTGGCGGTGGTCGTGGTTCACCTCGCGGATCGGGTGCAGCCAGTGGTCGACAAGGCCCCGGCGCTTGCCGTCGACCGCGGCGGCGACGCCCCCGCAGCCATAGTGCCCGACCACCAGGATGTGCTTCACCTTGATCACTTCGACGGCGAACTGCAGCACCGACAGGTAGTTCGCATCCTGCGGCGGAGCCAGATTCGCGACATTGCGATGCACGAACAGCTCGCCGGGATCGAGGCCCACGATCTCGTTGGCGGGAACCCGGCTGTCGGCACAACCGATCCACAGGTACTCCGGCGCCTGCTGGCCCTCCAGGCGTTTGAAGAAACCGGGATCGACCGCGGTCTTGGCTGTCGCCCAGGCGCGGTTCTTGGCCTTGAGGTCTTCGAGGGTCTTTTGCATCAGGTCTTGGCGTCCGGCTGGCGACTGGGGTGAGCGGCGGCAAACGCCGGGTGCATGGCGGTCCGCTCGGCAACCCCGGCGATGGCGGGCCAGGGCGTCATATCCAGCTGAAAGCGATTGGCTGAATAGACCTGCGGGACGATGCAGCAATCGGCCATCGTCGGGCTGTCACCAAAGGCGAACATGCCCGCATGGCGGGCGACCATCGGCTCAAGGGCGTCGAAGCCTTCGCGGATCCAGGGCTGGATCCAGTCGCGCACCAGCGCCTCGTCGCCGACACCCAGCGTCTTCAGGCGCGCGCCCACCCGGGTGTTGTTCAGAGGGTGAATATCGCAGGCCACGATATTGGCCATGGCGCGCACGGTGGCCCGGTCCAGCGCCGAACGTGGCAGGATCGGCGGCGACGGTCGCGTCTCTTCCAGCCATTCCAGGATCGCGAGGCTCTGGGTCAGGACCTGACCGTCGCCCAGGTCCAGCGCCGGCGCCAGTCCCTGCGGGTTCACCAGGCGATAGGCCGCCCCGCGCTGGTCGCCGGCCAGCAGGTCGAGGGCGGCGTACTCATACGCCACACCCTTCAAAGCGAGCCCGATCCTGACCCGGTAGGGCGCGCTCGCCCGCCAGGCGCTGTGCAGCGTCAGCGGCATCAGACGATCTTGAATGTCAGGGCACCCACGCCCTCGACCTCGCCCTCGACCACATCGCCGCAGACCAGCGGGCCGACGCCCTCCGGGGTGCCGGTATAGATCAGGTCGCCCGGCGCGAGCGTCCAAAGCTGCGAGGCCTCCGAGATGATCTCGGCCACGGTCCAGATCATGTCGGCCACCTTGCCGTCCTGTTTGACGGTCCCGTTCACCGAAAGCGAGATGCGGCCGAGTGGCTCCTGGCCGCTCCAGCGGCGGATCGCCGAGATCGGCGCGGACTCGTCAAACCCCTTGGCGGTGTCCCAGGGATAGCCCTTGTCCTTCGACGCGTTCTGCAGGTCGCGCCGCGTGAGGTCGACCCCTACAGCATAGCCGTAAACGTGGCTCAGCGCCGATCCGACGGGGATGTCCTTGCCGCCGGTTCCGATGGCCACCACCAACTCGATCTCGTGATGCAGATCGTTGGTGCGCGGCGGGTAGGCCGCGTCGCGCCCCGGCGGGACCACGGCGTCGCCCGGCTTGGTGAAGAAGATCGGCGGGTCGCGATCATCGCCCCCCATCTCGATCCTGTGGGCGGTGTAGTTGCGCCCCACGCAGATGATCCGGCGAACCGGGAAACCGGCGGCCTCGCCCTCGACGGGCACGACGGGGAGGGGCGGAGCGGGGATCACATATCCTGTCATGGCCACGCGTTTAGGCCTGTGCGCGCGCGATGTGAACCCCCGGGGGGTGAGGCCAGTCCGCGTCAGATCAGGCCCAGCTCCCGCGCCTTGAATACCGCTTCGGCGCGGTTGCTGGCACCCAGGGTGGCGATGGCGGCGGCCCTGTGGGCCTTGATGGTGGCGGCTTCGGTATGCCGGGCGCGCAAACCTACGCCGACCATGCCCCATCGATCACATGGACGGCGCCGCTGGTGAAGGTTGCCTCATCGCTGGCCAGATAGAGGGCCAGGTTGGCTATCTCCTGCGCCGTGCCGAAGCGGCCCATCGGCTGGCGCGCCACAAAGTCGCGCCGCGCAGCTTCCGGGTCGGCGGCTGATGCGATGCGCCCGCCCAGCGAGGGGGTGTCGACGGTGCCCGGACAGATCACATTGCAGCGGATGCCCTGGCCCACGAAGTCCATGGCGACGGCCTTGGTCATGCCGATGACAGCGGCCTTGGTCGCGCTGTAGACGTACCGATTCGTAACGCCCTTGAGCGACGAGGCTACAGAGCCGATATTGATGATGGACCCGCCGCCCCTGGCCAACATGCCGGGCAGGGCGGCGGCGGTCATCCGGTGCATGGAGCGCACGTTCAGGTCGAAGGCCAGATCCCAGACCCTGTCGGAAACCTCCAGGATCGTACCGCCGTCCACGCGCCCCGCCGCGTTGACGAGGATGTCGAAGGCGGGCTCGGCGGCGAACAGGGCGGCGACTGCGTCCGGGTCGGTCACGTCCAGCACCCGGGTTCGAAGCGTCGGACCGAGGGCGGCCAGGCCAGCCTCGTCTATATCGGTCGCCAGAACCTCGGCGCCCTCGGCGGCGAAGGTGAGTGCGATGGCCCGGCCGATGCCTGCGGCGGCGGCGGTTACGAGGGCGCGTTTGCCGGCCAGTCTTCCGCTCATGGGGTCTCCGTCACTCCATAGAACCGCGCCGCCGTGTGGCCGAAGATCTGCGCCTGTTCATCTGCGCCAAGGCTCTGGACCAGCCGGCGCGCCTGTTCAAGCCAGCCGCCATAGTCGCCCGCCAGATTGAGAACCGGCCAGTCGCTGCCCCACATCAACCGCGTGGGCCCGAAACACGCCAGCAGGTGATCCACATAGGGTCGCAGGTCAGCGTCCGATGTGCGTGGCCCGGCCTCGGTGAGCAGGCCCGAGAGCTTGCACATGACCTGGGGACGTCGGCTCAGGGCGCGGATGTCGTCGGCCCAGGGCTGGAAGGCGCCGGCCTCGATCCCCGGCTTGGCGGCGTGGTCAATCACCACGTGCACCTGCGGATGCTGATCCAGCAGTTTCCCCAGCGCACCCAACTGATGGGGGCGAACCAGGGCGTCGAACGTCAGCCCCTGCGCGCCGATGGCGGCCAGGGCCCGTCCGACCGAGGCCTGCAGCATCCAGTCCGGATCCGGCTCGTCCTGGATCATCGGGCGGATGCCGCGCAGGATTGGATAGGCGGCCAGGTCTGTCACTGTTCGGACCGCATCCGTCGCGGTCATGTCGATCCAGCCGACCACGGCGCGGGCTCTGGGCCATTCGCGGGCCAGATCCAGCAGAAACCGGGTCTCGGCCAGCGTGGGCGCAGCCTGGACGATGACGGTTCCGTCGACCGCGTTCGCCGCCAGCACCGGCTCCAGGTGCTCCGGCAGAAAGTCACGATAGAGCGCCTTCAGGTCCGGGGTCAGCCAGCCATAGTCGCCGCGCGCCGGCGCCCAGAGATGATGATGGGCGTCTAGGATCACGCCGGTCTCACACTGCGCCGCGCCATTCCGCGCCGTCCGGAAAGGCATAGTCGCGGAAGCTGTCGGCCTTCAGTTCCGTACTGAACCCCGGCGCCTGCGGCGCCCGGTAGCGACCGCGCTCGATGGCGATGGGATCGCAGAAGTGTTCGTGCAGGTGCCCGGCATGTTCCAGCATGCGGTTCTCCAACGATCCGCTGATCGACAGGGCGTCAACGAAGGCCAGGTGCTGCCCCACCTCGCAGAGACCGACCCCGCCCGCGTGCTGGCACACCGGTTTTCCGAATTTCGCCGCCAGCAGGAACACCGCCAGCGCCTCGTTGACCCCGCCCAGGCGGCAGCAGTCGAACTGCACCACATCGATGGCGTCGGCCTGCAGCAGCTGCTTGAACATCACCCGGTTGTGGGCGTGCTCGCCGGTGGCCACCCGGATGGGCGCCACGCCCCGACGGACGGCGGCGTGGCCCAGGATGTCGTCCGGGCTGACCGGCTCCTCTATCCAGTAGATGTCGAACGCCGACAGGGAGCGGACGTGGTCGATGGCCTCCTGCACCTCCCACACCTGATTGGCGTCGATCATCAGCAGGCGCTCACCGATGGCCTCGCGGACGATGGCGCAGCGTCGCGCATCATCGGCCCGGTCGCGGCCCACCTTCATCTTGATCGCGCCCCAACCCTCCGCCACGGCCTGGGCGCAGAGCTCGCGGATCTGGGCGTCAGGATAGCCCAGCCAGCCCGCCGAGGTGGTGTAGGCCGGATAGCCCTGGGTCTCCAGGATCGGTCGCATCGCACCGCGCCCGGCTTGCGCCCGCGCCACGATGTCCCTGGCCTCGGCGGGAGTCAGCGCGTCAGTGATGTGGCGGAAATCGATCACCCGGACGAGCTCCTCCGGCGACATGTCCGCCACCAGCCGCCACAGGGGCTTGCCCTGTTCCCGGGCCCAGACGTCCCAGAGCGCATTGACCACGGCGGCCAGCGCCAGGTGCACGATCCCCTTTTCGGGACCCAGCCACCGCAGCTGGCTGTCGCCCGCCAGCCTGCGCCAGACCGCGCCCATGTCCGACACCAGCTCGTCCAGCGACCGGCCCTCCAGCATCGGGGCCAACAGCCGGATTGCTGCCACGCAAAGCTCGGTGCCGCGGCCGATGGTGAAGGTGAAGCCGTGGCCCTTCAGGTCATCCCGACTGGTGTGGATCACCACATAGGCCGCCGAATAGTCCGGGTCCGGGTTCATGGCGTCCGACCCGGCCAGCCAGCGTGAGGTGGGAAAGCGGATGTCAAAGGCTTCGATACGTTCAAGGGTGAGGGTCAAGGCCTCCGCCTCCGTCCAGCGTCAGGTCACCTTCCTTTATGGCCGCGTCTGACCCTTCCGTCCAACGCCAGGCGCCCGCCGCACGTCACCGAAAAACGGGTCTAGCGCGCCGTAGCGGAAACGGCGCAATCTGGGTTTCGACAGCTGAGGGGATCCAACCCTGCAGTGGCAGAACAGGGACGGAACATCATGATCAAGACACGCATCACCGAAATGTTCGGCGTCGACACGCCTATCGTCATGGGTGGCATGACCGGCGTTGGCTATGCGCCGCTGGTGGCCTCCGTGGCCAAGGCCGGCGCCCTAGGCTTCATCGTGGCCCACCTTTACCCCACGGCCGAGGAGCTGGAAGCCGCGATCCGCTGGGTGCAGAACGAAACCGACAAGCCCTTTGGTGTGAACCTCACCATTCTGCCGTCGCTGACCCCCATCCCCTACGACGAGTACCGGCGCGCGATCATCGAGAGCGGCTGCAAGATCGTCGAGACCGCCGGTCGCAACCCGGTCGCCCATATGCCCGACTTCAAGGAAGCCGGCGTCAAGGTGATCCACAAATGCACCTCGGTGCGTCACGCCGTGACCGCCGCCCAGCTTGGCGTGGATGTGATCAGCATCGACGGTTTCGAATGCGCGGGCCACCCCGGCGAGGACGATATCGGACTGGTGGTGCTGCTCCCGGCCACGGTGGACAAGCTGGATATCCCGGTGATCGCATCCGGCGGCATGGCCGACGGCCGCAGCCTGGCCGCCGCGCTGGCGCTGGGCGCCGAGGGCGTCAACATGGGCACCCGCTTCATGGCCACCCAGGAAGCCGCCATCCACAACAACGTGAAACAGAAGATCGTCGAAAACACCGAGCGCGACACGATCCTGACCAACCGCACCCTGCGCAACACGTCCCGCGTCGCCCGCAACGCGGTGTCGGAGGAAGTGGTCAAGATCCAGCAGGATCCCACCAAGACCATCGAGGATGTCCGGCACCTGGTGGCCGGCGTGCGCGGCCGGGTCAACGTCATGCAGGGCGGGGATATGGACGGCGGCATCTGGTCCACCGGCCAGAGCCAGGGCCTGATCCATGACATCCCCACCTGCGCCGAGGTGGTCCGCAACATCATGGCCCAGGCCGAGGCGGTGATGCAGCGCAATGCCCGCATGGTGGCGTAACGGGTTGCAGGCCGCATTGAATTTCCGGGCATGATCCGGCGCATAGCGTTGTCATTCGCCGCGGCATTGCTGGCGGCATTGACCTGCGCCGCCATCATTGTGTTCGGTGCGCTGGAGGGATGGGGCCGCAAGCCCCTGGCGTCGTTCGGCGACGATGCAGGCTTCGCTGTCGCGATTTCCAAGCTGCTCCGGGCAGAGACGAGCGGCAACGCGGCGCTCATCCTGGTTAAGGCGGGCCAGCCGGTCCACGAGGTGTTTGTCTCCAGAGGCGCACCCGTGGATCGCGACACCCGGTTTCAGGTGGCCTCGATGGGCAAGTGGGTCACCGCCCTGGGGATCATGACCCTGGTCGAGCAGGGCAAGATCGACCTGGACGCGCCGGTTTCGACCTATCTGACCCGCTGGCAACTACCCGCCAGTGAATTCGACAACAGCAAGGTCACGGTGCGTCGGTTGCTCAGCCACACCGCGGGTCTCACGGACGGACTGGGATATGGCGGGTTTGCTCCCGGGACGCCGGTGCAATCCCTGGAGGCTTCGCTGACCCGCGCGGCCGATGCCGATCCCGGCTCGGATGGCAGGACACGGGTTGGCCATGAGCCGGGCGCGGCCTTTGAATACTCCGGCGGCGGCTACACCCTGCTGCAACTGATCGTCGAGGAGGTCTCGGGCCAGACGTTCAACGCCTACATGACCGACGCCGTTCTGGCTCCCCTGGGCATGACCGGGTCGACCTTTCTGCTGGAAGACGGGGCGAAGAACGTTGCCGAAAATTTCGATGCGAAAGGGACGAAGACGCCCCTGCCGCGATACACGGCCCTGGCTGCGACGTCGCTGTTCACTTCCGCGGCGGATATGGCTCGTCTGATCGCTGCGCACCGGCCCGGCCCGGCCGGCGAGCCTGTCGGGCGCGGCGTGTTGCGTCCGGAAACCCTGGTCGCGATGCGCAAGCCCCAGGCTCAGCAGTACGGCGCCGATGTCTGGGGCTCAGGCGTTGTGCTTTACGCGCCGAACCGGTCCGGCGATTTCGTCATCGGCCATGACGGCAGTAACCGTCCGGCGATCAACACGTCGGCGCGGCTCGATCCTGCAACTGGCGACGGCATCGTCCTTCTGGAAACCGGAAATCGCAGCCTGGCCACGAAGCTGGCCGGGGAGTGGGTCTATTGGTCTGTCGGGAAAGTCGATTCCCTGACCGTGGTCATGGAGCTACGGTCAACCCTCGTCCGCGCGGGCCTGTGGGCCGCGGGGGCGTTCGCGGCGGTGTTTCTGCTGGTCTGGTTCCTGACCCAACGCCGGAGGGCGACCGCATGACTATCCCGACTCCCACCTTCGCCGGCCCGCTCGCTGACCTCGTGGTCATCGAGATGGGCTCCCTTATCGCCGGTCCGTTCTGCGGCCAGATCCTGGGCGACTTTGGCGCCGAGGTGATCAAGGTCGAGGATCCGAAGGTGGGAGACCCCATGCGCCAGTGGGGGCGCAGCCTGCCGCACGGCCTGTCGCCCTGGTGGCCGGTGATCGGACGCAACAAGAAGTCGGTGGGGCTGGACCTGCGAACGCCGGAGGGTCAGGCGATCGCCAGGACCCTGATCTCGCAGGCCGACGTTGTGATCGAGAACTTCCGCCCCGGTGCCATGGAGAAATGGGGTCTGGGTTACGACGTACTGTCGAAAGACAATCCCGGGTTGATCATGGCCCGGATCTCCGGCTTCGGACAGACCGGCCCCTATTCGCAGCGGGCCGGCTACGGCCTGATCGGCGAGGCCATGGGCGGTCTGCGGCACGTGACCGGCGAACCCGACCGGCCGCCGGCGCGGGCGGGGATTTCCATCGGTGATAGCCTGGCGGCCATGCACGCGGTGATGGGGATCACCATGGCGCTGCATCATCGGGCCCGCACAGGCCAAGGGCAGGTGATCGACGCCGCCCTCTACGAAAGCGTGCTGGCGGTGATGGAGAACCTGATCACTGAATATGACATCACAGGTTATGTGCGCGAACGCTCGGGCTCGGTGCTGCCGGGGATTGCGCCGTCCAACGCCTATCCGTGTGCGAACGGCGAGATGATCCTGATCGGCGGCAATGGCGACAATGTCTACGCGCGGCTGACCGAGGCAATGGGGCGCCCCGATCTGAAGGTCGATCCGAAATTCGTCGATCACGCCAGCAGGGGGGCGAACCAGCAGGAGCTGGACGGGATCATTGCGCAGTGGACCAGCAGCCATGCCCTGGCGGATCTGCTGACCTTGCTCCAGAACCAGGGCGTGCCGGCCAGCCGGGTGTTCCGCGCACCTGACATGCTGCAGGATCCGCAGTTCACGGCGCGCGATTCGATCGTTTCGGTTGACCATGAGGTGTTCGGGCCGATCCGCATGCAGAACGCCTTTCCAAAGCTCTCCGCCACACCGGGCCGGGTCCGCTGGCCGGGGCCGAAGCTGGGTGAGCACACCGACGCCGTTCTCGCCGAGCGTGCAGGCTGCAGCGCTGAACAGTTGGGCACCCTTCGCGCGCGCGGCATCATTTAGGCCGCGCCAGTCTTTCCGGTCAGGCTGGAACCTCCTATGTAACTGGGCGTTGGGGTCACGCGCCCACCTTACCTGGCGGCGCAATCGTCAATCTGGAGATCTGGACATGGCAACAAAAGCCGGCCAACTGAAAACCGAAGAAGTTGTCGACGTCGCCACCGAAACCGCGGCCAAGATCAGTGCTGACGCCCAGAAGGCGATCACTGACGCCGCCAAGCGCATTGAAGCGGCGGTCCAGCAGGGTCTCGAGCAGGTCCGCGCCCAGTCGCGGGTCTATGCCGATGTCGCGACAGAACAGCTGGATGAGGCTTCCCGTCTGGCCAGCGAACAGATTCGCGCACGTCCGCTGGCCGCGACCGGCCTGGCGCTGGGCCTCGGCGTTCTGATCGGCCTGCTGCTGTCGTCCGGCCGGCGTTGAATCTCAGGCGCATCCTCTTTCTGGCTGCGGCTCTTGGGGCCATCGCAGCGGCGGCGTGCGTGTGCGTTGTCGCCCTGTCCTTCGCGGTCTACGCGGTGGCTGACATCTGGCTGAGCCCGGCAGGTGCTGCGGCTGTGGTGGCGGGCGTCTTCGCCCTGTTCGCGGTCAGTATTGCCGCTATGGCGACCCGCAAGGCGGTCCCGAAGGCCGCGTCGTCTTCAAAGACTGGTGACGAAAACCTCCTGGACAAGGTGATGGGGCTGGCCAGGGAACGCCCCCTGGTGGCCGTCGCAGCCGCGACGGTGGCGGGCGTTGTGCTGTTCCGCAATCCGGCGGTGGTCGCCGCCGTGGTGACCGCATTTGTCAGTGGCGGCGCGGCCAAGGGCCGAAAATAGCCTCAGGCGCTCTCGCGGCGGTCTATCGCCCAGGTACGCGACGGCGCATAGGCCGCTCCGGACCAGCCCAGCGCCGTGATCCTGATCTGGTGAGCGTCGGCCTCGATCAGGTTGAACCCTGGCGACACACCGCGTTCGCGCACGGACAGCGTGCCGGCGCCGACGGCATAGGTTTTCCCATCGCCACCTGGATAGGGCCAGACAAATGGCGCGTGGACGTGGCCCGACAAGACCAGATCGACCTTCGCGTCGACCAACCTGCCCGCGGCCCTTGTACCGCCCCGAACCCTGGCTGACATCGGTCCGCCAATCATCTCGATCAGCGGGTGATGCGCCACCACGATGCGTAGCGTATCGTCGGCCTGAAACCAGTCGGCGGTTTCTCGCGCCTGACGCTGCGAAATGGCGCCCTTGGACCAGTTCAGGCGAAGTTGCAGACCCCTTGCCGTGTTGACCCCTCGCACGGCGACGCCCGCCCCGCGCCAGCTCTGGGCTGCCGCAGGGCCGATGAATTTCTCGAAGCGGCCGAACGGCGCGATGGCCCGTTCCAGCAGGCCGACATAGGGGGTGTCGTGATTGCCGGGCGTCACGAGCCAGGGGTCTGGCAGGCCCGCCAGCCAAGCGGCCGCCGCCTGGAATTCCGCAAGGGTCGCATAGCGGGTCAGATCACCGGAGATGACGATCAGATCGATGGCTTCCTTGCCCAGCCAGTTCGTTGCGGCGTTCAGCGCAGCCGGGTTTTCGTCGCCGAAGTGGATGTCGGACAGATGTGCAATCCGGAACATCTTCACCGCACGCTTCGGGGCGGCGCAAGGACGCGGGTCACGGCAGGGTCGTAGTGCGCCTCGATGATACGGCCCAGGCTCACGGTCTCGCCATCCAGAATGGCCGGGATTGGCTGGGAAGACCAGATCTGGATCGACTTGCAGGGTCGGTTCTCGACAAGCGGATTCTCGCGCCAGTCCCCGACCAGAGCGCTGCCGACAAGCTGCAGGGCCTCCGCGGCGTTCTGAAAATTCAGAGCGGCGGCTTCCAGCGCGCCGTCGTCTTCATCCATGACTTTAGACGCGATCGGGCACATCACAACGACGGCCCGGGCCCGGTCCAGGCGTCCCGCGTCGATGACATATCTCAGACGATGGCCGAACGATCTGCCAAGCGCCCGCCAAGCCCTTTGGAGAGCCAGCCCGATCTTGCCCTTGCGAACGGCTTCACGCGCGGGCGCCCAGAGGGCTGGCGAGCCCAGGATCGCAGCGCAAAGAAAGGGGTGCCCCTCAACGCAGCCACCACCCAGAGTACGCGGCTGTCCCTGGTCCAGTGCAAGTCTCAAGACCTGTGGCCAGGGTTTGACGCCGTAGACCGCGTGAGACAGGAAATTCATTGTGCCCCCCGGAAGTAGAGCCAGCAGCGGCCCCTTCAGACCACAGAGCTCGGCTGCCGCGCGCGCCGTGCCGTCTCCTGCCAGCACGATCAGAAGCCTGGGGGCTGTCGCAACTGCCGCCTCGAGGCTGGAGATCAGATCTGCCGCATCCGGCGCCCGGATGTTGGCCACTAGGCCGTACTCCGCGAGGATCGCCGCCAGCTGTGCAGGCGCGTCGGGGCCGACACTCCCTGAGGCCAGGTTGGCGACGACTTCGATGCGATCGTCGGCCGAGAGTTGTGATGCGAAAGTCTCAGTCGTCCGGGACAGTGTCGTGACTCCTTGGCCAAGGATCGCCGGGCTCTGTCCCCCTAGCCTGGCGCGGGGACGTATGTGGGGCCTCGAACGAAAGACGCCAACCTGGCCTTGGAATATCGGACGAGCGGTTATGCTGCGAGACGTTTTGCCAGACCGCTGTGAAGGAACACTACCGGACTTATGGTGGCTTTCAGGGTTTCAGGCTGGAAGGGTTTGGTGACCAGTAACGCTGCAAGGGGCTTAACCGCCTCACCGACGCTCCCGACTTCCGCGTCGAACCGTCGACGACCTTCTTGCGAGGCTCAGGCCGCGGCGTAGAGACCCAGGCCCGGCGTCAGGGCCTTGAAGGACCCGCCAAGGGTGTCTCTAAGCCCAATGACCAGCCGGCCACCGGGCGCAAGCGCATGCATCAGCGACGTCCGGACCCGGGTCTGGGCTTCAGGCGCAAGACCACTCAGTACATTGCGACAAAGAACCAGATCAAACCGCCCGAAACTGGACAGGTCATCAAGAAGATTGACCCGCCGCCAGCGGACCATCTGCCGGATCTGTGGTGACAATGCGAACCCTTCACCCATCTTTTCGAAGTGCCGCACAAGGGCGCGCGCCGGCAATCCACTCTGGACTTCGAACTGGGAATATAGGCCGGCCTGCGCCTTCTCCAGGTTCCGCTCCGACAGGTCGGAACCGAGCAGATCCCAGGGCCCGGCGCTTGCGGGCAAATCGGCCAGGATCATCGCCAGGGAATAGGCTTCCTGGCCTGTCCCGCACCCAACGCTCCAGACACGAACCGGCGCCCCGCCACGGCTGCGGGCCAGTTCTGGCAGGATTTCGGCAGCCAGCCGGTCAAACACCGGGCGGTCCCGGAAGAATTCGGTATCGGACATCGCCATGGCTTCGACCGCAGCCCATGCCAGCCGGTCATCGCTCCGTCCGCGCAACGCGCCGACGAGGCCTTTGGGCGACACGAAACCTTCTCGACGCGCCACGGGCGCCAGCCGGCTTTCGATCAGATAAGACTTATCGGGGTCTACGCGCAGGCCCGCACGCGCCAGACAAAGAGCGGCCAGATAGGCGCGGTCCGGGGCTTGAATCATGCTGCGCGTACCTGCAACAGGCCGAGGCTCTGGAGCTTTCCGGCTACGATCGCGCCGTCGAACGGCTTCATGATGTACTCGTCGGCTCCGGCGTCGAGGGCTTCGCGAATGCGCTCGATCTCGGTCTCGCCGCTGCAGAAGATAACCTGCGGGACGTCGCCTCCCCGCGATGCGCGCAGACGGCGCAGGACTTCCAGGCCATCCATTTCGGGCATCCGCCAGTCCAGCAGGATAACATCCGGCATCATCGCGTCGCACCAGGCCATCGCCGCAACGCCGTTCGCCGCCTCGGCGACCTCAAAACCGAGGTCTTCGAGGATGCGGCGCGACACCTTGCGGATCACAGGGCTGTCGTCGACGACGAGGCAGGTTTTCAAGGGCGGACAAACTCCGGATGCGTGGGTCCGGATTGTCGCTCGGCCGGGTTAACGCCGGGTGTTGGGGCTAGGTCGGCAAGGTCGCGGCGAACACAACCCGTTCGGCCTGCGCATCGGCGAAGACCCGCCCTTCCGCGTCGGTGACAAACAGGTGCACGTAATAGGCTTGTACCCAGTGACCGTGGAGGCCTTCGCCCTGCGGTTCGCCGCGCAGCCCGGCCAGTACCTCGGGCCGCAGCCGCGCGCGGGGCCCTTCTGCCTCAATGGCGATCACGAGGGAGGTCGCCTCCTGAACCGCACGCACCCGCGCAATCCCGCCGGTGGGTAACGCCGCCCCCGCCATCTGGGCCAGATTGAGCAGGGTCCGGGCCGCTGGCTTGTTCACGGCCGGCGTGTCCACATGCCAGTCCAAGGTCGCACGCATGTGGGCGAAAGCGCCCTGCGCCAGCTTCTCCAGTTCCCGTACGTCAAAGGTCTCTGCCGAGGCCGAGGCTCCGAACGCCACGCGGCAGAACGACAGCTGGTCAGCCAGCTTCTTCGCCGAACTGGCGATCAGGCCCATGGCCTCCTCGCGCATGTCCTGCGCCGAAGGGTCTTCCAGCAGGTCGAGGCCGGAACTGATGGCGCTGGCCGGACTGATGAAGTCATGACACATCCGCGCGGCCAGATAGGCGGCCAGCTCGGCGGGGCGGATCACGGCGGTGTTGTCGGGGTCAGTCATGGCGCCGCCAGCTTGGCGCGATTTGCGCCTTGGGCAAACGCTACGGTGTCTGTACGAAGTCCATCAAGCCGCGAGGTCGCCGTTCGGCGCTTCCCGAATGAAAACGCCGAGGGTGAGTTGAGCGAAGACAACGACGTGGGTCAGGTGCTGGCCGAGATCTGCGAGGCCGCCGCCGCCCTGATACTGCCGCTCTGGCGCTCGGGCCTGACCGTGACGCACAAGGCCGACGAGAGCCCCGTGACCGAAGCTGACAAGCGCGGCGAGGTCCTGATCCTGGAGCGTCTTGCAGCGCGTTTTCCCGATATTCCGGTGATCTCGGAGGAGGACGCGAGCGAGTTCGGCACGCCCGACGCCATTGGCCCCCGATTTTTTCTCGTTGATCCGCTGGACGGCACCAAGGCGTTCGTTCGGGGCGACCCCAACTTCACCGTCAACATTGGCCTGATCCAGGATGGTCGCCCCGTTGCGGGCGCTGTGTCGGCGCCGCCGTCCGGCGAGACCTGGTATACACACAAAGGCGGGGTACTGAAGCGAACCCGGGGCGGCCCCTCCGCGCCGGTGCAGGTGCGACCATGGCCAAAGGGCGAGGCCATTGCTCTGGTCAGCCACACCATGAAGGACGAGACGATCCAGAAGCTGATCGCCGAATACGGGTTCGATCATCGGGAGCCGATGGACAGTTCGATCAAGCTCTGCCGGATCGCGGAGGGCTCGGCAGATATCTATCCACGCCATGGGCCGACCATGGAATGGGATGTTGCGGCTGGTCATGCCGTGCTTGAGGCAGCCGGAGGAACCTTCCTGACCCCCGAAGGCGCGCCGTTCGGATATGGCAAGGCGGACGCTGGTTTCCGCAATGGCTGGTTCGTCGCGCGCGGGGGCTGAGCTCCGCCTAGATGCGCTTGCCGATGTTCCAGTCATCCGGCGTGGAGGCCGCCGGTGTCTGTGCGTGCCGGTAGTCGTCGGGCGTGATCGGCGCCGCAAGGCTCAACACAGCCAGATACCCGGCAAACCCGGTCACGAAGGCGACGCTCGCCAACATCAGGAAGGGTTTCAGAATCGTCATGACGCGAGTCGAAGCCTGCGCCTGGAGGGTTACTGAAGACTCAACATCCAAGGCCGGCAAAGGGCGCAGAAAGGCCATAGTCCATTTTTGAGAATCGATCACATTAGCAGTTCCTGCGGTCAGATTCTGGGCCTCTGGGAAACTGACCCTGACACCGCTTGCAGCCCTCCGGCGCGTTTGGCTGACCGTCCACCTGTGGCTGGGCGTCGGTCTGCTCGTGGCGCTGATCCCGTTGAGTGTCACCGGCTCCGTCCTGGTCTGGCACGATCAGATCGACCGTGAGCTCTATGCTGAGAGATACGCTGTTACCGGGGCCAGGGTTGCAGAGCCGATCGAGACCCATGCTGATGCCGCGCAGGCAGCCTTCGGAACGCGCGCGATCCTCACCCAGGTGCGGTTGCCACAGAAGGCCGGAGACCCGGTCGCGGCTGTTGGGCGGGTGACCGGAGAACTGGGGCCGGGCGGCAGGCCGCGAACCCTGAATGCCTGGATTGATCCGCCGACCGCCCGGGTGCCCGACACCGCCAAGACGGCGCGGGGCTTCAGCACGGTCCTGTACCGGGTTCACGGCACGCTGTTGATCCCGGAGGTCGGTCGCAAGGGGGTGGGCTGGCTGGGCTGGGCCATGTTCGTATCGTCGGCGACCGGCCTCTGGCTCTGGTGGCCCAGGCGCGCCGCCAGTTTGGCCGAAAAGGCGTTTGACGCCGCCCGAAGTCGTTATTGATAATCATTCGCATTGCCAATCCAGGTGCGACGTCCTAAGAACGCTTCTCAGTTGCAATGCTTTTCCGGTCCGCCAGCTCATGAGCCACTCCCGCCTGTCCGTCGCCGCGACCCTCGCGCCGTTGATCCTGGTCCTCGGGGTTGCGCCGGCGCAATCCGAAGGCGCTGAGGCTCCCGAAGTCTCCGCCCTGGTCGTGACGGCCCGGCGCGACATGGACTACGGCGCATCCCGGACGTCTACGGCGACCCGGACCGACACGCCCCTGCGCGATGTGCCCCAGTCGGTCAGCGTGATCACGGACCAGCTGATCCGCGACCAGTCGATCCAGAACCTCTCGGATGTCTTCCGTTATGTGCCCGGTGTGGGCGTCGGGCAGGGCGAGGGGCATCGGGACGCGCCCACCATCCGTGGCAACGCCACCACCGCAGACTTCTTCGTCAACGGCGTGCGTGACGACGTCCAGTACATCCGCGACCTCTACAACGTTGAAAGGGTGGAGGTGCTCAAGGGCCCCAACGCCATGATCTTCGGGCGCGGCGGCGGCGGCGGCGTGATCAATCGGGTGACCAAGACCGCCGATGGCTCGGATGAGCGCAAGCTGTCGGCTGAACTGGGATCCTGGAACCACCGCCGGTTCACCCTGGATATGAGCCAGACCATGGATGGCGGGCTATCCGGGCGCGTGGTCGGCCTTTTCGAGCGCTCAGAGAGCTTCCGGGATTTCGTCAATCTGGAACGTTGGGGGATCAATCCCTCGGTGTCCTGGCGCACTGCCGACGGCCTGACCATTTCGATAGCCTATGAACACTTCGAGGATGACCGGACCACCGATCGCGGGGTTCCGTCGTTCAACGGCCGCCCGTCTCCCGCGCCGCGCAGCGCCTTCTTCGGAGATCCGGAGCGCAGCTACAGCACGACCAACGTCGATCTGGTCAATCTGGCGATGGAGTATGAGCTTTCTGCGAACCTGACGCTCCGCAACCGGACCGTCTATGGCGACTACGCCAAGACCTACGACAACATCTTCCCGGGCGGTGCGGCCGTGGCCGGTCCGAACGGGGCGCCAGCGACCTATCCCCTGCAGGCCTACCGGAACATCTCCCCTCGCGACAACCTGTTCAACCAGACGGACGTCGTCTGGAAGACCACATGGGGCGGCATGTCCAACACGATCCTGGCGGGGCTCGAGTTTGGTCGCCAGCGCACCGAGAACCTGCGCCTGACGGGTCGCTTCGGCGCTGCGAACGGCCCGACGACCCTGACCGGAAACCCCTTTAATGATCCCGTACGACGCGGACTTCCGATTGCGTATTCCACCGCGGGCGCAGACGCCAGCAATCGGGTCAAGGCCACCGTGGCCGCAGCCTATGTCCAGAACCAGGTCGAGTTGACGTCGCACTGGCAGCTCCTGGCTGGCCTGCGCTATGACCAGTTCGAGGTGGAGGTCCAGGATCGCCGGGCGAACGTGATCGGTCGGCGGGATTTCAGCCGTCGCGACGGAGTTTGGTCGCCACGGCTTGGCCTTGTCTACAAACCCGTGACGCCCGTCTCGATCTACGGCAGCTACAGCGTCTCGTACCTGCCCGCGTCGGGTGATCAGTTTTCATCCCTCACGACAATCACCGAAGGGCTAAAACCCGAGACGTTTGAAAACCTTGAAGTGGGCACCAAGTGGGAGATCAACCCCAACCTGCTCGTGACGGCCGCGCTCTATCAACTCGACCGCGACAATACCACCTCCCCCGATCCGGCGCGACCTGGCCAGTTGGTGCTCACCGGCGCCCAGAGGTCCCGGGGCCTTGAAATCAGCATCGCCGGTCGCCTCTCGTCCCACTGGGAGGTCGCCGGCGGCTATGCGCTGCAGGAGGCGCAGATCCGTCGCGCGACCGCCGCCGCCCCTGCCGGTGGGGATGTGGCGCTGGTGCCGAAACAGACGTTCTCACTGTGGAATCGCTACGACGTAACCCCGGCCGTGTCGGTGGGGCTGGGCCTGATCCACCAGGGCGCCCGGTTTGCGTCGATCTCAAACGCGGTGACCCTGCCGGCTTTCACCCGCGCCGACGTCGCCGTGTTCCTGAAGGTGAACGAGCGTGTGCGCGGTCAGATCAACGTCGAGAACCTGTTCGACAACCGCTATGCCGCCACCAGCCATGGCGACAACAATATCCTCTTCGGAACACCCCGCTCGGTCCGGGCTTCGGTGGACGTCAGCTTCTAGCCCTTTCCTGTCAGGCAGTTCGGCGCGATTGTAGGGCCAACACATCAGGGAGGCTTTCAATGACGGATGTTCAGCAGGCTCTTGAGTTCACCACATTCGATCGACGCGGGCATGTGGGTGTTCTGACCCTCAGCAATCCTGACCGGTTGAACGCCCTGTCTGCCGCCATGCGCGCCGAGGTCGAGGCCGTTCTGACCACTGTTCGCGCCGACGACGATCTCCGCGCCCTGGTGTTGACCGGCGCGGGGCGCGGATTCTGCGCCGGGGCCGATCTGGCGGCAGGCGCGGCTGTCATGTCCGAGGGCGGTCAAATTCGCCCGGCGCAGAACGACAAGCTGGACGAAATGGGCTGGGTCGGGCGGTGGGCGACCATGTGGGCCAGCTTCGACAAGCCGGTGATCGGGGCCATCAACGGGGTTGCGGCTGGCGCCGGTCTGTCGACTGCGCTGGCCTGTGACGTTCGGATCGGCTCGGAACTGGCTCGATTCAAAAGCGTCTTCATCGAGCGCAACCTGTCGCCGGACTCAGGGCTTAGCTTCTTCCTGCCGCGCGTTGTGGGTTATGCCGCCGCCGCCGACATGATCTTCACCAGCCGGGCGGTGGGAGCTGACGAGGCGCTCAGGCTGGGATTGCTCAACCGGATCGTGCCGGCGACTGAGCTACTGGACGCAGCGGTCGCCTACGCCGACGAGATGACCCAATGGCCGCCGCTAGCGCTTCGGATGTCCAAACGCGTGCTACAGCACAACGTCGATTGCGACCTCGCCTCTGCACTTCGGTTCGAGACGCTTGGCCTCGATTTCGTGGGCCGCGCCCGCAATGACGCAAAGGAATCGCGGGCAGCCTTCCTGGAGAAGCGCAAAGGCGTCTACACGGGGACCTGAAAACCCGCTATCAGCCCGCCACCGATCTGACAGGAGTTTCCAATGCCGCTCGATGCTGGCGCCCCGCAGAAGACGTACCGCTGGGACGATCCCCTCGACCTGTCGTCGCGCCTGTCTGAAGATGAGCGGATGGTCTGGGACGCCGCGCGCCAGTATGCCCGCGAAAAGCTGCTGCCCCGGGTGGTCTCGGCCTATGCCGACGAGCGGTTCGACCGCGAGATCATGACCGAGATGGGCGAGCTTGGATTTCTGGGTCCCACGCTTCCGGAAGAGTACGGCTGCGCCGGGGTGAATCACGTTGCCTATGGCCTTATCGCCCGTGAGATCGAGGCGATCGACAGCGGCTACCGTTCGGCCATGAGCGTGCAGTCCTCGCTGGTCATGTATCCGATCTTCGCCTTCGGCTCGGAGGAGCAGAAGCGCAAGTACCTGCCCGGCATGGCGGCTGGACGGATCATCGGTTGCTTCGGCCTTACCGAGCCCGACGGCGGCTCCGACCCGGCCTCGATGCGCACGGTGGCGAAGAAGGTTCCTGGCGGCTTCGTGCTCAACGGTGCGAAAATGTGGATCACCAACAGCCCGGTCAGTGATGTTGCGCTCGTCTGGGCCAAACTCGACGGCAAGATCCGCGGCTTCCTCGTGGATCGCGGGATCAAGGGATTCGAGACCCCGAAGATCCTCGGCAAGCTCAGCCTGAGGGCCTCTGTGACCGGCGAGATTTCGCTCACCGATGTGTTTGTGTCCGACGACGCCATTCTCCCCAACGTGGAAGGTTTGCGCGGTCCGTTTTCGTGCCTGAACAAGGCCCGCTACGGAATTGCATGGGGCGCGATGGGCGCCGCAGAGTTCTGCATGCACGCCTCGCGGGACTATGTGTCGAGCCGCAGCCTCTTTGGTCGCACCCTGGCCTCGCGCCAACTGGTGCAGAAGAAGCTGGCCGACATGTCCACCGAGATCGCCCTGGGCTTTGAGGGGGCGCTGGCGCTTGGCCGACTGATCGATGAGGGCGCCTGGGTCCCCGAGGCCATCTCGATGTTGAAGCGCAACAACTGCGGCAAGGCGCTGGATATCGCCCGGGTCGCCCGTGACATGCACGGTGGCAACGGAATTTCCGGCGAGTACCACGTCATGCGCCATGCGGCGAACCTTGAGACCGTCAATACTTATGAAGGCGCCCACGACGTCCATGCCCTGATCCTGGGTCGCGCGATCACCGGCGAGAGTGCGTTTTGAGCAGGGCCTAACTGGGCGACCGCGTGGTCGGCAAGCCGATCTCACCGGCTGATCTACTGCGCGAGATCACCGCAGCGGCGGCCATGCCGGATGCAGTGGAAGCGGAAATAGCCGCCGCCGCCTGAAGATGGCTTTCACCCCAGGCATCAGGGTGCTTCATTGCGTGATTGAAAATCCGAAGTTATCGATCACGGCGCTGAACCCCGACAGGCCGGTAGCTTCGCCGCCGCCGCTG
>NZ_JBILRO010000217.1:0-5997 GCF_044372605.1 Phenylobacterium sp. | reverse complement strand
TGATCGAGGGCAGGAAGGTCAGGTTCACGCCGAAGGGCTTGTCAGTCATCGCACGGCATCGGGCGATCTCGGCGGCCAGGGCCTCTGGCGTGCGCTGGGTCAGGCCTGTGATGATCCCCAGCCCCCCGGCGTTCGACACCGCCGCCGCCATCTCGGCCAGCCCAACAAAGTGCATGCCGCCCTGGACGATGGGGTGCTGGATGCCGAACAGTTCAGTGATACGGGTCTTCATGAGTGCGTTTCCTTGGGAGCTGATTTGCGGTGAGGGTGGCGAGTTGGCCCTGCGTCAATCAAGATCGAAGAAACCGCGCCGAGGCAAGACGGTCGGCATGTTCGTGAATGCCGGCGCCGTCGGAATGTTGCTGCTGGGTGGTGCGCCAGCGGTTCCTGACCGAGCCATGGCCCGAAATTCACGCCACCACCCTGCGACGGGGTCCAGCTTTGAAAGCGGGCGGCGTTCAGGCCGCGTTGCAGCCGCAATCGTCAGGCTGTAGTTAGGCCACGACCCCGCGACGCCTCGCGGCCTTTCCTGTCTGGACGCCTGCCATGCGCCGTCATCTACTCCTCGTCGCGGCCCTGCTCGCTGCGCTGACCGCCGTGCCCACCCTGTCATACGCGCAGGGCCGCCGCGATCCGGAGGCCGACCAGCGCCGCCAGCAGGAGGAGGCCTCCAAGAAGCGCAAGCAACGCGAGGAGTGGGGCGACAACCAGGCGCCGCTGCAGGCGCTGCGCAACGCCGGGCCCTGCCCCTTTGTGAAGTCTCTCTATGACGCGAGCCGCTACATCGAGTTCAAGGACAACCGCGAGGCCTCGGCCGCCGTGGGCTGGTCCGGCGAAATCCAGGGTATCTCGGCCGGTTGCGCCTACAAGGACGATGAGCCGATCAATGTGATGGTCGAGGTGCTGTTCGAACTGGGCAAGGGTCCCCAGGCCCAGGGCCGCGAGAAGACCTATCGCTATTGGGTCGCGGTTACGGATCGCAACCGCACGGTCATCGCCAAGGAATTCTTCGACCTGCCGGTGACCTTCCCCGAAGGCCAGGACCGCGTCTATCTGACCGAGAACATCAACCAGATCGTCATCCCGCGCGCGGCGGTCACGACCTCCGGCTCCAACTTCGAGGTCCTGATCGGCTTTGACGTGACGCCGCAGATGGCCGCCTTCAATCGCGAGGGCAAACGCTTCCGGCTGAATGTCGGCCAGGCGAGCGCTGCGCCAAACCCATGATCGACCTCAAGCGGGCGTTGGGCGAGGCGGTGGAAGCCGCCTTCGCCGCTATTGGCGCGCCTCCGGAACTGGGCCGTGTGACGCCGTCCGATCGCCCCGACCTCGCAGACTTTCAGTCCAACGGCGCACTGGCCGCCGCCAAGCGCCTGGGCAAGAACCCGCGCGAGATCGCCGCCGCCGTGGTCGAACAGCTGGCCGCTGACCCGCGTCTCGCAGGGGTCGAGATCGCCGGACCCGGGTTCATCAATCTGAAGGTCGCGGGGGCCACGCTGTCCGACCGCGCCAACGAGATCGCCGCCGACCCGCGCCTGGGCGCCGAAACGGTGGCTCAGCCTCGCCGCGTGCTGGTCGACTACGGCGGCCCGAATGTGGCCAAGCCGATGCACGTGGGCCACCTGCGCGCCTCGATCATCGGCGAGAGCATCAAGCGCCTCTACCGGTTCCGGGGCGACGAGGTGATCGGCGACGCCCACTTCGGCGACTGGGGCTATCAAATGGGCCTCCTGATCGGCGCCGTCATGGACGAGCAACCCGCGATCCGTGACCTGGTTGAGTCCGCCAACGTCTCAGGCGCGGCGCCGAGCGACCTTGCGCCGCTGGACACCGTTACCCTGGCCGATCTCGACCGCCTCTATCCGGAGGCCGCAGCCCGGGGCAAGGCCGACACCGACTACCGTGACCGCGCCCGCAAGATCACCATGGGCCTGCAGTCCAAGCAGGCCGGCTACTACGCCCTCTGGGAACGCTTCCGCGCTGTCACCCAGGTGGCGCTGGAGCGTGACTTCCATGCGCTGGGCATAGACTTCGACTGGTGGAAGGGCGAAAGCGACGTCGAGCACCTGATCGTCCCGATGGTCGCTGAACTCGACGCCAAGGGCTTGCTGGTCGACGACCAGGGCGCCCGGATCATCCGGGTCTCCCAGCAGGGAGACAAGCGCGAGTTGCCGCCGCTGCTGGTGGTCTCGTCCGAAGGCTCGGCCATGTACGGCACCACCGATCTGGCCACCATTCTCGACCGCAAGCAGGCGTTTGACCCGCATCTGGTGATCTACTGCGTCGACCAGCGCCAGGCCGACCACTTCGAGATCGTGTTCCGCGCGGCCTGTCAGGCCGGCTACGCTCAGGAGGGCCAGCTGGAGCACATCGGCTTCGGCACCATGAACGGGACCGACGGCAAGCCCTTCAAGACCCGCGAAGGGGGCGTCCTCAAGCTCAACGACCTGATCGAGATGACCCGGTCGAAAGCCCGCGAGCGCCTGACCGAAGCGGGTCTGGGCGAGAATATGGACCCCGCCGAGTTCGAGGACATCGCCGGCAAGGTGGCTGTCGCCGCACTCAAGTTCGCCGACCTGCAGAACTTCCGCGGCACCTCCTACGTCTTCGACCTCGACCGCTTCACCAGCTTCGAGGGCAAGACCGGCCCCTATCTGCTCTATCAGGCGGTTCGCGTGAAAAGCCTGTTGCGCCGCGCCGCCGCCGAGGGCTTCGAACAGGGTCCCGTCACGGTCTCGGAGCTGGCCGAGCGCGATCTGGTGCTCACGCTCGACGCCTTCGACGCCGCGCTCAGCGAGGCCTATGACCGCAAGGCCCCGCATGCGCTGGCCGAACACGCCTATCGCCTGAGCCAGGCCTTCTCGAAGTTCTATGCCGCCTGCCCGATGCTGTCGGCGGAACCGGTCTTGCGGTCATCGCGCCTTACGCTGGCGGCCACCACACTGCGCCAGCTCGAACTGGCGCTGGACCTGCTGGGGATCAGCGTCCCGGAGCGGATGTAGGCGTCAGCGCCGCCAGCACCTTCTCCACCCCGGCCACCACCCGGTCGCCGTAGGTCAGGCCCAGCATCGTCGTATGGCTGGCCTCATCCACGTTGTCGATGAACCCGGCGCGCGAGTCCCGCGCCGGCGCGTGGCGCACCTCATTCCAGACGTCCATCTGCGGCGAAGGCGGACCTGCCGTGATCACCGCGATCGGCCAGTTCGTCAGGAGCGGTCCGGCCATCAGCGCCTGCTCACCCGCCGCCCGCCAGCTCTGCACCTCGGCATAGGCGTTCCGGCTCTGGCGGCCATTGACGAACCCCCGCCGCTTCTCGGCGCGTCCCTCCGGCGGCAGACCCACCCGGTCGCCCATCAGATAGAACGGCTTGGTCAGGCCCAGGCTCCCCGCGATCGATCCCAGCCGCGCCAGGTCCGTCATCCGGTCCACGAACACCTGGGCGCCCGGCAGCCCGATCATCTCCGGTGTCACAGCGTCCAGCAGCACCAGCCCGGCCACACGGTCCGGGTTCTGCACCGCAAACTGGCGCAGGTAGAGGCCCGCCATAGAATGCCCCATCAGGATGAACGGCCCCCGCTCTCCCGACGCGGCGATCAGCGCACCCAGGTCCTTGACGATGGCATCGCCGTCCCGTGGCGCGGGGCCGGGGTCGGAATACCCCATCCCCGCCCGGTCATAGGCGCAGGAGCGCAGCCCCTTCGCGCTGAGCTTTTGCTGAAGCGCCGCAAAATCCGCCGCGCCGCTGAAGGCGCCGGCCTCCATCCAGATCACAGGCTGGTCCGACTTCGGCCCCTCGCAGACCAGCCGCAGGCTGCGTCCGCCGATGTCGACCATGGCCCCGCGCGGTTTGTGAACACGGCTGAAAATGTCCGCCGCGACCGCCGCGGTTGCGAACAACGAGACCAGACCCAGAAGGACGAAAAGCAGGATGCGCATGGCGGGTTCGTAATTCGGTTGGAAGCCAAAAGCGAGAGGCGGGACTTGTCGCCCTGCATCCGTTTGAGCCCTACCGCTCCGCCGGCCCCTCGACCTCCAGCCCCATCCCCTCCAGCGTCTCGATCACGCCGCCTTTCGCGATCAGCGGCCGCAGACGCACCATCGCCACCGCCTTGCCCGGCGCCTTCAGCGCCTCGGCGATCTCCGCGGCCTGGGCGTCCACCGTCTCGCGCCAGGCCTCGGCCCCGCCCGAGATCACCAGCAGGCACTTCTCGAACCCCCGCGGGGCCTTCAGCGCCGCGCCCACGTCGCCGCGCGCCCAGCCCTCCGCCGCCGCCCGCGCGACGCCGGGACCGGCCTCCACATCGCTCATCGCCGCATCCAGACAGGCGGTCTGGATGTCCATGGTCAGGCCGCTCCTGAACTCCTTGATCAAAGGCGCGGCGTTGCGGCTTTCCAGCTTCTTTTCCTTGATCCTCAGCTTGCGCGCGGCGCTGCGCACCTGATCCTCGGCATTGCGCCCGCGCGGGCCCTCCCGGGCGTCGCCCACCAGGGTGAAGCCCGCCACCATCGGCCCCCAGCCGGCATAGTGCTTCGCGTCCTTGCCCAGCCCCTCGCGCAGGGTCACAAACCGCGCCCTCAGGTCCGGCGGCAGGTCATCCTCCATGGTCCCCTTCATCCGCAGGCTACGCCGCAGCGACAGCAGCAGTGGAATGTTGCGGATGCCCAGGGTGTAGGACCGCCCGCCGCCGATCAGCACGTTGGAGCCCTTCAGCCGCCGGTTCAGGCCGGACTGATCCCACTTCAGGTCACGCGGCAGGAAGGTATCGGGCAGGGCCAGGATATAGACCGTGGTGTCATCGTCCGAGACCCGCCACCAGGCCGGCCCCACCACCCGCGCCGTCACCACCAGCTCCTCGACCACCGCCCCTTCGGGGTCCGCCAGCACGGGCCTGCCCGTCTGCGCCGCCACCGGCCCGGCCAGCATGAGGGCTGCTGCCCACCCCGAACACACCCAACGCTTCACCGAATTCTCCCGCCATCCAACCATCAGAGTTGGGCGGTCCGTGCGGCGAAAACTAGGCCGCGCAAGATCCTTCTCCCCTTGCGGGAGAAGGTGGACGCCGCAGGCGGACGGATGAGGGGTCGACGGGCGCGTCGAATCCGAGGGCGGCGGGACCGGGCGGGGAGGTCGGCGCGACCCCTCATCCGTCAGGCTTCGCCTGCCACCTTCTCCCACAAGGGGAGAAGGATCTCTCGCGGCGTCGGTGCGTTGTCGCCGGATATCCGGCGGTCAGCCGGTCAGAGATCCTTCTGAACCCGCCGCCGACGTGGAACGCGGACCGTCGCGTCGCCGTCCATCACAAGATCGCCGCCCACATAGACCTCACAGCGCAGCACCACCCGCGCGGCCGCGTGATCAATCGCAGCCACCGTCACCCGGGCCGAGGCGACATCGCCGATCCGCACCGGCCTGTGGAAATTCAGGGTCTGGCCCAGGATCGTGCCGACCACAGCGGATCCGAACGAGGCCGACAGCAGGCCATGCGCGATCCGGCCGCGATAGGCCGTCCTGGACGCGAACGCCTCGTCCATGTGCACGGGATTGAAGTCGTCCGAGGCCTCGGCGAACTGGTCGATCCGCTGTTCGGTCACGGTGACAAGCTTCTCGGCGGTCATGCCGACGACAAGCTCGTCCAGGATGTAGCCGCCCGACGGATGGGGTTCGATCATCCGATGGCCTTACTGTCCGCGCCGTCGGCTCGCCAGCAGAAATACGGATTCACGCAGGGCGCCCTACCGCCCCTCCCCGGTCTTGCGATTGCCGGGCAGCGAGGCCGTGAACCGGTCGCCCGACTGGGTCCAGCCGGGGGTATCCTCGCGCTCCACCTGTCCGGTGATCGGGTTCGGGCAATAGCTCACCACCTTCTTCTCGCCGGTCGCCTCGTCCACCTCCACCTTGAAATGCCGGAACAGGATGGTCCGCATCTGACGCGGCTTCTCCGGTTCCATCGGCTTCAACCGCGCCACCCTGGGCGCCATCACCCCGGCCATCCAGCG
>NZ_JBILRO010000216.1:0-6011 GCF_044372605.1 Phenylobacterium sp. | reverse complement strand
CGAAGAGGTCGCGAAGGGCGCCCAGGCTCACCGGGGCGACAATGTAGCCGTGCCGCGCCACCGGTTCGACCAGCCCCAGGTCAGCCAGCCGGATCAGCGCAGCGCGCGCGGCCGCGCGGCCCAGGCCCAACCGTTCCGAAAGCTGGCCCTCGGAGAACCGAAGGCCGGGCGCCATCCGGCACAGAATGATCTCCTGCTTGATAAGCTCGAAGGCCTGGTCGCTTTGTCGCAGGCCAGGCGGCGGCGTGAGGCGCGACATGCTGCCTGCGTCGGGGAGATCACTCACGCTTGAAGGTATCCGTATTGGCCAGGGCATCAGCATAGACCAGGTCCCGGAAGGCGCAATGTTTCTATAAAATGTTATTGACATGTTACGAGAAGAAGGTGCTTTACTCCCGTGAAACTTGATTGGAGGCAGGGCATGGGACCAGTGCGGACGTTGGTGGTGGCGATGAGCGTGGCCCTCCTGGCGCAGACTTCTGAAGTACGCGCACAGCCCTCGAAGGCGCCCTCGCTGGAACAGGCCGTTCAGGCCTACTCTGCAGCGTGGGACAGCCGCGACCCCGCCCGGATCGCGGCGCTGCACACGGACGACTCCACGTTCCAGCTGTTCGTGCAAGGCGCTCAGCAAGCCCGCGGACGCGTGGATATCGAGGCGCAATTCCGTCGGATCCTGGCCGACAATCCCGGCTACCGCTCAACCGTGCGCGCCGTCAGCTTCGCCGCTGACGCCGTGACCATCGAGTACGACATCCACATGCACCCGCCGGCGCCGTTCACGTTTGGCGACGCCCGGTACGAACCCAATGGGAAGGCTTACGCCTTGCCTGCGATCGATGTGATCGCGTTTCAGAATGGTCTGGTTCTCCGCAAGGTGACCTACCTCGACAGCGGTGTTATTCGCGCCAACAGCCGCGCGATCACCACGGTTCGATAGCCCAATGCGCATGCTTTTGCTGGTAATTGCGATTGCATGGATGGTTGCGGGCGTTTCGATTTTCGTCAATCCGACCGGGTTCCATGACCATATTCCGGGCCTGAAAATGATGGGGCCCTACAATGAGCATTTCATCCGCGATGTCGGCCTCGCCTTTCTTGCCAGCGGTGGTGCGACGGCCTGGGGCGCCTATCGCGGGAGGCCCGGCGTCGTGATCGCCGGCCTTGCGTGGCCGCTGCTGCATGCGGGCTTTCACCTGCAGGTCTGGGCCCATCGAGGTTTTCCCCTTGACCATATCTTCGCCTTCGACGTTTTGGCCGTGATTGTTCCACCCGGGCTGGCGTTGCTTGCAATTCTGCGATTGCAAAAGATCAGGAGCCTGGAATGGCGCTAGTCGAACGTATCTGCTGGGCGCTGCTTGGCCTGGTTCATCTGATGCCGGCGCTGGCGTTGTTTCAGCCCGCGCTGATTTCGCGGATGTATGGCGCGTCGCCCGGGTCATCGATGTTCCTGCTGCTGCATCATCGTGCGGCCCTGTTTCTTGTGGTCCTTGTGATCTGCTTCTGGGCGATGGCTCGACCGGAGGTGCGGCAAATGGCTACGGTCGCCGTCGCCATCAGCATGGTCTCGTTCATCGTGCTGTGGCGCGGGGCTGGTTCGCCTCCTGAGTTGCGAATGATCGCCATCGTGGATCTTGTGGCCCTTTTGCCGCTTGGATATGTCGCATGGGCGGCCTTCCGACCCGGGACAAGCTCATGATCGCAACCGTGGGCGTCTGTCTTGCGGCTTTGTTCTATGCCGTGCTGGGCCTTGTCGCGCTGGCGAGACCCGAGAGACTGCTGGCCGACTTCGGCATCGTCGTCGGCGGGCGTGACGGCCGCAACGAGATACGCGCTGTCTATGGCGGTTTTCCGCTCACGGTGGCGGGACTGCTGTTGCTGGCCCAATTCGGCAGTGCAGGGCCGCGGGAAGGCATATTGCTGTCACTGGCGGTTGCCTCGCTGGGCATGGCCGCAGGACGTATCATCTCGGCGGTCATGGACGGCGGCATCGGCCGCTTTCCTGCGATCTTTATCGGTATTGAGATCCTTCTCTCGCTTGGCATCGCCTCAGGGCTGTTGAAATGAGCCCGACATTCGAATTTCAACCGGTGCTCAAGGGTGATCTCGTCACCATGCGTCCCTATTCGGACCGGGATTGGGACGAACTCCTTTCGGTCGCCTCCGACCCCCTGATCTGGGAGCAGCACCCGATCCACAAGACCTGGTCCGAGGGTGTGTTCCGACTATCGATCGAGGATGCGCTCAGCGAACACGGAAGCCTTGTTGCAACCGAAACCGCCACAGGCCGCATCATTGGTCACTCACGGTATTCGACCCGCTATGTTCAGTCCGGAGAGCTTGAGATCGGCTGGTCGTTCCTGGCGCGCCGATACTGGGGCGGTCCCTGGAACCGCGACATGAAGCGGCTCATGATCGCCCATGCGCTGGCGGACTGGCCTGTCGTCGTCTTTCGGATAGGCGAGCACAATTTGCGCTCACGCCTGGCCCTTGAACGACTCGGCGGTCGGCTTCTTGAACGGGACTACGAGGTTCGCTTTCAGGGCCAGAGCTTGCGACATGTGCTCTACGCAATTGATCAGCCTCTCGCGCCCTGAGCCGGGCGAAGACGATCAGTATCGAGTGTCGGAAGTAACGCCGGAGATGCGCGTTACCCTCTCCCCAGCACCCGCCGCCCAAGCCCCATGATCGCGATCAGCACCGCCTCGATCACCATTGGCGGGATCAGGGTCGCGCCGCCGTCGGTGGTGACCAGGTTGAACACCCGTCCGGCCAGCGCCAGGGCTAGGAGCAGCAGGACCGGGGTCAGCCAGCGGGCCTCGTTGCGGATGGCGGCGGTGAGCGACAGGATCGCCGCCGCGCCGAAGAAGGCGGCCATGTCGGCGCGGATCGTACCCAGACCCACGGGGCCGTCGGCGGTGAGGCCCATGGTGGCGGCGATTTCGGCGGGGGCCAGCCAGAAGCGGCTGGCGATCAGCAGGCTGAGGACGCCGGCGAATCCGACCAGTCCTCGCACGACGCCCTGGCCCACCCGGATCGGTGCGCGGCCCAGCCGTCGACGGCGGGCCTGGGCCAGGACCACGGCGAGGGTGACGACGCCCGCCACCGCCGCCAGTCCGAGGCCGGCGGGCAGGACCAGCGCCTTGACGAGGCCGGGGCCACTGGCCCTGGCCACCTGTCTGTCAGGGGCGTAGCCCTTGGGGACCTCGGCCACGCCGACACGGGCGGCATAGGCCTCGTAGTCGGCCTTCATGGCGGCGAACTGTTCCGGCATGGCGGCCGACAGGTCGCGGGTCTCGCCGGGGTCGCGCACGATGTCGTAGAGGCGCCAGTCGGGTGAGCCGAGCGCGCCGGCGTTCTTTGTCAACTTCAGGTCGCCCTTGAAGACAGCGATGTCGCCGGCGGCCTCCATGGAGACAGGCGTGGCAGGATCATAAACGGCGGTCGCCGCGCCGCTCAAAAGGGGCCTGAGCGTTCGCCCCACGATCGGGGCGGCAGGCGCCGGCGCCGGCGCGACGCCGGCGTAGTCCAGCAGGGTCGGCGTCACGTCGGTGATGAAGGAGAAGGCGCGCGCGGTGGCGGGCTGCACGCCGGGCCCGGAAATGATCAGCGGCACCCGCATGCCGCCCTCGGAGGCATAGAACTTGAAGAGGGCGCCTGGTGCTGCCGCGGCGCTGGCCCAGCCGGGGCCGATGGCCGAGAAGGCGCCGCGACTGCCCAGCCGGTCCAGCGCCGAGGAATAACCCACTGCGTTCAGCCACAGGCGGAACAGGGGCTGGGCGGCGGGGTCTGCGGCTTCGGGACCGTTGTCGGAGAGGATCACGAACAGGGTGTTGTCGTACTGCCCAGTCTGTTTGAGGTGGGCGACCAGTCGTCCGAAGTGGGCATCCATGGCCTCAAGCATGCCGGCGTTGACGGCCATGTGGCGGGCGGCCATCTGCTGTTCTTTTGGCGAGAGCTTGTTCCAGGCTTTCACGTTGGACGGCGGAGGCCCCATAGGCGTGCCGGGCGCGATCAGGCCGGTGCGCACGGCGCCGTCGTAGCGTCGCTGGCGCTGGACGTCCCAGCCATGGGCGTAGGCGTTTTTGTACTTGTCGACATAGGCCTGCGGGGCCTGGGTGGGGATGTGGATGGCCAGGAACGGCAGGTAGGCGAAGAAGGGTTTGCCGTCCTTGGGCGCTGTGTCGATGTTGCGGATCAGCCGGTCGACGAGGAACTTCGAGGAATAGAAATCCTTGGGCAGGTCGGCCGGCTTGCCGTCCTCGAACCAGTCGGCGGTCCTGTAGAGCGGCAGATAGGGCCGCTTCTGGTAGTTGTCGCCGCCGGTGGCGTCGAGCGCGAAGGAGCGGTCGAACCCCCGGGCGTTGGGCAGGTCGCCGGGACCATGGCCCAGGTGCCACTTGCCGGCCATCCAGGTGTGGTAGCCCGCACCCTGTAGCAGGGTGGCGACCGTGGTGACGTTCTTCGCGAGGCGGCCTCGATAGGCGGCGACACCACGATGTTCGTCGGGTGTGCTCTCGGGCAGGTTGGCGATGCCGGCGGTGTGGCTGTCGACGCCGGTGAGCAGCATGGCGCGGGAGGGCGCGCACATGGGCGAGGCGTGGAAGTTGGAGAACCGGGCCCCGCGCGCCGCCAGGGCGTCAATGTTGGGTGTGGCGATCTCGCTGCCATAGGCGCCGAGGTCGGTGTAGCCGCCGTCGTCGATGACCACGAGGACGATGTTGGGGGCGTTCGGCGCTGTTTTGGTGAGGCCCGGCGCCGGCGCACTCAGGGCCAGGGCGAGCGCGATGGACGAGGCCAGCGCTGCGGAGGGACGCTTGCGAAGGTCGGACAGGATGCGGGCAAGGCGGGCGTTCTGAAACAGCATTTCTCTTCTTACCTCCGTCGCGGCGACCCTTGTCAAACTGACGCTTGGGCAGGCGCCGTTGCGCAGGCCCTTCTGTCAGGGCGTACTCCTGCGCTATGAGAGACGTCAGGATCGCGAGGAACGACGATCCGGGAGGAATTCCGCCGATGACTGACCTCGTTAAGGTGTCCGACGTGGGCCATGTGCGCACGATCACGCTCAATCGCCCGGACAAGAAGAACGCGCTCAGCACCGAGCTGGCCTGGGCCGTGATCGGCGCAGTCGACGAGGCGGCTGGCATCGACAATGTGCGGGTGATCGCCATCACCGGCAGCGGCGACAGCTTCTGCGCCGGGCTCGATCTGTCGGGGGGCGAGCGCTACTCGCCGCTGACCCCGCAAAGTTCCCAGCTGGACGATATCGGCTGGGTGGGCCAGTTCCTGCTGTCGATCCGCAAGCGCTGCGACAAGCCGGTGGTCGGCGGGATCAATGGCGTGGCGGTGGGCGCGGGTCTTGGCCTGGCCATGGCGACCGACGTTCGACTGGTGGCGCGCAGCGCGCGGCTGATGGCGGGCTACACCCGGATCGGCGGCTCGCCGGACGCCGGCCTGACCATCACCCTGCCGCAGGCCATGGGCTATGAGAAGGCCATGCGCTTCATGATGGAGAACCGCACGGCGCTCGGAGAAGAAGCTGTTGCTCTTGGCATGGCCGGCGAGGTCGTCGACGACGACAAGTTCCACGATCGGCTGCAGGCCTATTGCCAACAGCTGTGCGAGTGGTCGCCGATCACCCTGCGTCTGCTGAAGCGCGGCATGGTGAAGTCGATGGAGAGCACCGACATGGAGCAACAGCTGCGCTATGAGGTCGCCAACATCCGCATCGCCTTCTCCAGCGACGACGCCAAGGAGGCCCGCACGGCCTTCTTCGAGAAGCGCAAGCCGGTGTTCTCCGGCAAATAGAGACTTTCAAAACAGAATATGAATTGAGGACACCATGACCGATCACCTGCTCGAAACCCTCGACGATGGCGTCGCCACCCTGACGATGAACCGCCCCGATGCGCGCAATGCGCTGAGCGGGCCGATGATGGCGGCGTTGGCGGAGGCCGTGCCGCGGCTGGCAGCGGACCCGAAGGTGCGCGTGGTGGTGCTGACGGGCGCGGGCA
>NZ_JBILRO010000099.1:0-10940 GCF_044372605.1 Phenylobacterium sp. | reverse complement strand
CTTCGCGGATATCGACATTGTTGGGCAGGCCGCCGGGTACATACTGCGTCTGGCGGCCGGCCAGATCGTAGACATAGAGGCCGGCCTTCTTGTCGGTGCCGATGATCACGCCGCGGGCGCGGTCTGCCGGATCCACCCAGATCGCCGGGTCGTCGGCTGCGTCCAGCACCTTCGTGCCCACCGAGGGCGTCTCGGCGGCGGCGATCACCGGGGTCCCGACGCCGACGGTCATGCCGGCTGAATCCGACATCGCTTCAGGGCCTGTCGCGGCGCAACCGGACACCAGAATCAGTCCCAGAAGAAGCACGGCTGAAGAGCTTAGCGATGAGTATATTTGAGGCATAAGATCAGATTCCCACATCTCTCAGCTGATTTGAAAGTCGGATCAGCCGACAGGAGAGCAATGTCAATCTGTGGCTCCTGAACCACATGATTTTCTCCTCTGTGCGGTTCTTGAGGACGTGATGAAACTGTCGCGGAAGCGTCAAACTAGACGGCTAAGCCGCCTCCAACCAAATGGGGGTACAACAGATGTTCAGGATCACTTCGCGTACGGCTTTGATGGCGGGCGTCGCCATGGCCTCCGCACTTTCGGCGCAATCGGCGATGGCTCAGAGTGCAGCCGAGGCGCCCGGCACTGTTGACGAAGTGGTCATCACCGGTCGGCCCATCGCCGAATCCCAGGCTGCTGCGCTGCAGATCCAGAAAGAGTCGCCCTCGCTGGTCAGCGTCATCGCCGCCGACGCGGTGGGCCGCCTGCCTGACCAGAACATCGCCTTCGCCATCGGCCGCCTGCCGGGCGTCGCCGTGCAGCGCGATCAGGGCCAGGCCCGCTACGTCAACCTGCGTGGCTCCAAGATCAACTGGACGACGATCTCCTTCGACGGCCTGACCATCGTCAGCCCTGAAGGCCGGGACTCGCGCCTGGACAACATCCCCTCGGCGCTGGCCAGCCAGATCATTGTCACCAAGGCGGTGACCCCGGACATGCCCGGCGAGACCATCGCCGGCAACGTCGACGTGAAAACCCGCAGCGCCTTTGACCGCTCGGGCCTGTTCGTCGCCGGCAAGGCCTCGCTGGGCTATGTGGAACTGGGCGGCGGCGAGGAATCGGACGTGTCGCTGACCGTGTCCAACCGCCTCCTGGACGGCCGCCTGGGTGTTCTGGCCCTGGGCTCCTTCTATCATCGCAACATGGTCACCGATAACTGGGAGACCGACCCTTACCAGACCGCCGGCAATGGTCGCGATGCGCGGCCCGGTAACCAGGACCGCCGTTGGGCGCGGGAATTCGAGAACAAGCCCTATCGCCTGACGCGCCAGAACATCGGCGGCGTATTCAAGGTGGAATACGAGTTCGACGATAACAATAAGGTCGATTTCAGCTCCATCTACACCTCGTACATCGACGAGGAACTGCGCAACAACTACATCTTCCGGATGGACAACGGCGCGACAACCACCGCCGCCACCGCCTGCCCGACCGTTGTCGCGCCGCAGACCACCAGCGGCTTCGCCGACATCTGCAACGGCAATACCCCGCAGAAGGGCACGGTCTACGGCGCTCAGATCACCTCCAATTTCAACTCGCTGGAAACCGCAGAGTACACCTGGACCAACACCGTCGGCGGTGAGCATCTGTGGAGCGACTGGAACGTCAAGTGGAAGCTGAACTACACCCAGGCCGAGGACGGCCAGGATGCTCCGGCCCGTACCAATTTCGCGAGCCCCTCAAACATCGCCGACCGGCCGACCATCGACTATGACTTCACCGATCCCAACAACAACATCGTAAAGCTGTTCCGCACGGTTGTGACGGGAACGGGCTCCTCTGCGGTGCGATCCAAGGGCGCGGCGGTTCCATCCATCGAGTCGTTTCTGGCGCCTGCGGTCTCCATCAACACCACCGATGGCGGTGATCCGACCTTCGCCTATACTGCCAAGTTCGACGTCGAGCGCGAGTTCGAGATGTTCGGATCGCCCTTCAAGCTGAAGTTCGGCGGCCTGTTCGGCTCGCGCACGAAGAAGCACGAGGAGAAGGTGTACGCGGCGACCCTCGCCCAGATCACCGCGGCCGGGCAGGCCTTCAACTACGACCAGATCCGCAACCTCAAGCCCTACCAGGGCGAGCTCCAGCTCGGCTACGACTTCAACTACTTCTCGAAGGACGCCGTCGACAAGCGCGCCAGCGACCTGCTCAAGGCCGGGGTCCTCGTCCGGCAGAACACCAACGCCAACTTCTTCCGCGTGCAGGAAGAAATCCTGGCGGGTTACGCCATGGGCACCTGGACGCAGGACTGGGGCAACATCGTCGCCGGCGCGCGGATCGAACGTGTGAAAAACACCGGCACGGCCTTCGGCGGCGTGGGTACGGCCAACACCCTGGTGACGGCGACCAATGACCAGGTGCTGGTGTTCCCAAGCGCCCACATCAACTGGGACCTGAACGACGAGATGAAGGTCCGCGTCGGCTTCACGACCGGTGCGGCGCGGCCGGACTTCGACGAACTGCGGCCCAATCTGGTGGCCAATGACACCACCCAGACCATCTCGGGCGGCAATCCCGACGCCAAGCCCGAGCGGGCCTACGGTGTCGACGCCTATTATGAGTGGTACATGGCCTCGGGCGGCTATCTGTCGGCGGGCGTCTACTACAAGGACATCAAGGACGCGCTGTTCAGCCAATCCGGCGTCTTCGGCCGCGATACCCTGAACTTCGGCGGCGTGGACCGGTCCGGCTACACGCTCAGCACCCTGCGCAACGGCGGCAAGGGCCACATCCTTGGTGCCGAGGCAGCCATCGCCCAGTCGATCGAACCGTTCCTGGAAGACAGCAACGTGCCCGACTGGGTGAAGGGCTTTGGAGTTCAGGCCAACATCACCCTGAACGACTCCGAGTTCAACGTTCCCAGCGTGGGCGGCGTACCGGAGCGCAAGATCCCCGTGATCGGCGCCTCGGACACGGCCTACAACGTCTCGGTCTATTACGAGCGCTACGGTCTCTCGGCGAGGCTGGCCTATCAGTACCGCACCCCCTGGGGTCAGGGTGTAGGCGAATATCAGGTGCTCAACGGCAAGACCGTCCCGGTCGCCAACGGCGACGTCTTCTGGGACAGCGACGAGGAACTGGATTTCTCGGTCCGCTACCGCGTCAATGACAACTTCGAACTGACCTTCGATGCGGCGAACCTGACCAATGACCGGGGTCGTCGCTATGGCGATGTGACGGCCAATCCGATCGAGTTAGAGAAGTTCGGCCGCCGCTTCATCGCCGGGGTGAACTTCACGTTCTAGGCCTTGAGCGTCCCGGCGGGGCGCGGAGTCAAGCGGGCGTCACATTCCGCGTATAGGGTACCATTACCGCCCGTTCCGGACGCAAATTCGGAGCGGGCGGTCTTCATTGGAAATCAAGGGTCGGGCGCATGCACAGGTTCGCGGGAATTCTCGTTGTTGCGGCCATGGGCCTGCCCGGGGCGGCCTTCGCTCATGAGGGCCAGCATCCGATCCGGATCGAGGCGCCCAAGGGAACCAAGGTCGCGAAGGTGGATCCGTCCAAGCGCCGCTGGCTGTCGGGCGACCACCACGTCCACAGCCGCTACAGCGTCAGCTGGAAGGCCAACCCGGACGGCAAGTCTCCGCCGACCCCCGTGGTGGCCGGCGACGCCATCTATCCCATCCCCACCAATGCCGCGATGGGCGCGAAGTTCGGGCTTTCGTGGATGGTGGCGACCGACCACGGCGGACCCAACCATTCCAAGGTCAATCGCGACCTGGCCTATCCCGAGCTTCTGAAGGCGCGGCGCGAAGTTCCCGGTGTCATCCAGTTCTACGGCATGGAGCTGGACACCCCGGGCGCCGAACACTCCAGCGTTATCGTGCCGCACAACAACGCGGAGCGCGACGTTCTGTTCGGGATCGAGAGCCAGTACAATCACCGCGAGCCCTGGCCGGCTGACCCGACGTGGAACACCGAGCCGCGAATGGTCGAAGCTCTGAAGTACATGTCGAAGATTCCGGTCCCGCCGGTGGTGATCGCCAACCATCCCGCCCGCACGGCGACGGGTGTTGGCGCCTATACGGTCGTCACGCCTGGAGAGCTGCGCAACTGGAACGACGCCGCACCCCAGGTCGCGGTAGGTATGGAGGGCGCCCCTGGCCACCAGGCGGCGGCGCTGAACGTAAAGGCCCAGGGCGATCCTGATACCGGGTTCCGCGGCGGCTATCGTCGTGCGCCGACCATGGGCGGGTACGATCAGCTGACGGCGCGGCTGGGCGGGTTCTGGGACTCCATGCTGGCCGAGGGCCGCGGCTGGTGGATCACCTCGACGTCCGACTCCCACCGTCACTACACCGAAGGTGGCATAGATTTCTGGCCGGGTGAGTACTCCAAGACCTATGTGAAGGCGGTCAAACAGCCTGCCGACGTGCTGGACGGCCTGCGAAACGGCCGCGTGTTCACGGTGCTTGGCGACCTGGTCTCCGAGCTGGACGTCACGGCGCAGACTGCGGATGGCACGGCCCGGGCCGAGATCGGCGGAAAGCTGAACGTCGCGCCCGGTTCGGACGTGACCGTGGTCATCCGTCTGCGCGATCCCGCCGGCGCCAACTTTGGCGGCAAGAGCCCCGATGTGTCCCGCGTCGACCTCATCGTGGGCGATATCACCGGTCCTGCAGCTGATCGCACGACCGATCGCAACACCACCACCCGCGTGGAGCGCCGCTTCGGTCCGCGCGACTGGACCCGCGACGGCGAACGCATCGCCATGGTCCACACGATCCGCAATGTGACCGGCCCGATCTATCTGCGGGTGCGCGGCACGAACGGCAATGAGCTCGAACCCACCCCTGACACGGCGGGTGAGGACCCCTGGTCGGACCTCTGGTTCTACGCCAACCCGGTGTTCATCACCGCAAAGTGACGCCGGGCGCAGGCCTCGACCTGATTCCCGGACGCGCAAGTTTGAAAAACACCGGTGGGAAACCTCGACGCCGTTCCGACTCACGCTATGCGGTTAACCCTCGATTAACGGTGTGGGCGCCTAATTAACGCATCGTTACCAGGGTGCGTCGGGACTGCGGCCGGACGCGCCATACCGCAAATCCGGGAAGGACCGATACGTCACATGACTATCTCTCTGTCAGCGCCGCGCGCCACGGAACTGAAGCCTCGGATCGTGGTGTTCGGCATCGGCGGCGCCGGCGGCAACGCTGTCAACAACATGATCGATGCGGGCCTTGAGGGCGTTGAGTTCGTGGTCGGCAACACCGACGCGCAACAACTGCAGTTCGCCAAGACCGAGCGCCGTATCCAGCTGGGCGTGCAGGTAACCCAGGGCCTGGGCGCCGGCGCTCATCCCGAAGTCGGCATGAGCGCGGCCGAAGAGAGCATTCCCGAGATCGGTGAGCACCTGGACGGCGCCCACATGGTCTTCATCACCGCGGGCATGGGCGGCGGCACCGGCACCGGCGCCGCGCCGATCATCGCCAAGTGCGCCCGTGAGCGCGGTATCCTGACCGTCGGTGTGGTGACGAAGCCGTTCCACTTCGAAGGCCGCCACCGGATGCGCCTGGCCGACGCCGGGATCAGCGAGCTGCAGCGCTACGTCGATACCCTGATCGTCATCCCCAACCAGAACCTGTTCCGCGTCGCCAATGAGCGGACCACCTTCGCCGAAGCCTTCGGCATGGCCGACCAGGTGCTTCACTCGGGCGTGCGATCGATCACCGACCTGATGGTGCTGCCTGGTTTGATCAACCTCGATTTCGCCGACGTCCGCACGGTGATGACCGAGATGGGCAAGGCGATGATGGGCACCGGCGAGGCGACCGGCGAGGACCGCGCCCTGATGGCCGCCCAGAACGCCATCCAGAATCCGCTGCTGGACGAAGTCTCGCTGAAGGGCGCCAAGGCCGTGCTGGTCAATGTCACCGGCGGCCTCGACATGACCCTGCTGGAAGTCGACGAGGCGGCCAACGCCATCTCCGAGCAGGTGGATCCGGAAGCCAACATCATCTTCGGCGCCGCCTTCGATCCTTCGTTGGAAGGCATGATCCGGGTCTCGGTCGTGGCCACCGGCATGGACGGCGCCTCGATCGCCGCTATCGAACCCAAGATCGAGCGTCGCTCGCTGACGGCGGAGCCGCTGCGCGCCACGGTCACGCCGCGCGCGCCTGAGCCCGAGCCGGCGATTGCGGCCTCGGTGGAACCCGAAATGGCCGCCGAAGCCACGCTTGAGGTCGAACAGCCCGATATCTTCAGCGTGCCGCTGACAGTCGATCCGCAGCCTGTGCAGACGGTCGCCGAGGCGCCCGTGACCCGGAGTGTGGACCCGGCGGTAGAGACCCAGCGCGTTCTGGACGAGCCGCTGTTCGCCGAACCTGTCTATGAGCCGCGCCGTCCGCGTGGTGGGTTCCTGAGCATCTTCGGGGGCCGCCCGCGCTATGAAGCACCTCAGGCTCCGGCCGCCCAGGCGCCAGCTCCACGCCCGACATCGGCGCCTTCGCGCGGCGGCGCCCAGCCCATGGAAGCTGTCGCGCCCAATGAATCGGCGGATCAGAACGAGGATCTAGAAATCCCGTCATTCCTTCGCCGCCTGGCGAACTAGAAAACATCACAAAAGCGCCACGCCCGGGAAACCGGGACGGCCCATAGTCCTCCCTGAGCCTGCTCCGGGAGGACTGTCATGTCGGACCAACGCATTATTCTGGTGTCGCCCCTGGCTCAGGGGTGGGCGGTGTCGTGCGCCGGCATTGAGCCGCTGATTTTCCGGTCGGGTGGTCATGCTGAAGCGCGGGCCCGGCAGTTGGCGCAGGCGCTGGCCCGGCTGGGGCGAGAGGTGCATGTACGTATTCTGGACCGGGGTCGAAACCTCATCGGCACGCTCCGATTCCCGGCACTCTGACGACAAGTTCGGGCTGCCGTCAGGACCTGTTTCCTAGGCGCGGAATGTCCTTTGAGTGCGTCTCAAAACCACTTGAAAAACAACACGAAACCGCCGCCGCAGGTTAATGTGGCCTTAAGCGAAACATTGCGAAACACGATGTGCTTTGCTGCGTTGCACCAAGCAGCCTAGCAGATTTGCAGGGGCAAAGGTTCGGTCGTCGCACCGCGTATCGTCGCAGGAAGGTCTACCTTGTCCGCACAGGTCTACCAGCACACCCTGAAGTCGCCGGCCCTGTTCGCCGGGATTGGCGTCCATACGGGCGCCTACACGCGCGTTTCGGTCAAGCCTGCGAGCGTTGACGCCGGCATCGTGTTCGTTCGGACAGACATCGCCGACCGCGACAACGTCGTGCCGGCGCATGGGGAAGCGGTCTGCAAGACCCAGCTCGGCACGGTCATCGGCAATGCGGCGGGTGTCACCGTCGCCACCATCGAGCACCTGATGGCGGCCCTGGTGATGCTGGGCGTCGACAACGCCGTGGTCGAGCTTGATGGCCCAGAAATGCCGATCATGGATGGGTCTTCCGCGCCGTTCGTTCGTGTTCTCGACCGGGCCGGCCTGCGCTCGCAGGACGTGGCGCGCGCCTACATTGAAATTCTCGATACAGTCGAGGTCATCGACGGCGAGAAGCGCGCGACGCTCCGACCCGCAAGCGGCTTTGAAGTGGCCTTTGACATCGCCTTTGACAGCGCGGCCATCGGTCGTCAGTCCGTCGATCTGGTGATGGACGAGCAGATGTTTCGCGACGAACTGGCCGATTGCCGCACGTTCGGGTTCCTGAGCGACGTGGAAGCCTTGCGGGCCATGGGCCTGGCGCGTGGCGGGTCCATGGACAACTGCGTCGTTGTCGACGGCGACGCGATCCTGAACCCTGAAGGCCTGCGTCGCCCTGATGAACCTGTGCGTCACAAGGCGCTGGACGCGATCGGTGACCTCTTTTTGCTGGGGGCACCCCTGCTGGGTCGGTTTGAAGGCGTGCTCGCTGGCCACGGTCTGAACAACGCCCTGGTCCGCGCTCTGCTGGCCCGTCCGGATGCCTGGCGTATCCGTACGTTCGCCGAGGCGCTTCGTCAGACGGGGTAAGCTGCTGACATGATGTTGGCAGCGGCGGTAGGGTAGGGCTCTCACTCGCCAGTGGAGCCCGATCATGTCCGACGACGCAACCGCAGACCTGAACGCGCGCTACAGGCCGCCGCACAGCTTTGTCTCGGCCAAGTGCCTGGATCATGTTGACCGGCACGGGCGGCGCTTCATCGAACTCTCACCGTTCGCCGCCTTGGCCTCGGTGGGTCCCAGCGGCAGTCTGGATGTGTCTCCACGCGGCGGCGGCCCGGGGTTTGTGCGCGTCGCCGAGGATGGCAAGAGCCTGACCATGCCGGACCGTCCGGGCAACAACCGCCTCGACACGCTGCGGAACATCGCCGAGGGCTCCGGCGAGGTGGGGTTCATGTTCATGATCCCGGGTGTGGATGACATCTACCGGGTCAACGGTCGTGCGAGCCTGGTGATCGATGACGCCCTGGCCGCGACCTTCGAAGAGTTCGGCAAGGTCCCCAAGAGCCTGCTTCGGGTGGACGTGCGCGAGGCCTATCTGCACTGCCCCAAGGCGTTGATGCGCGCGGATCTATGGGGCGACAGCCATCGCATAGACCGCGCCACCTTGCCCTCGCTCACCGAAATGGTCAGCGATCAGATCGGTCTGCCCAGACCGCAAACGACCCATGAACAGGATGTCGAGGGGCTTAGGGCGAGCCTTTAGCTCACTCTTATGACTTGGACCCCGCATTCGGCGACGCGATCCAGGATCGCGTCCGATCCGGTCCATGTGGCGACAAGTGTGCTGGCTGCCGAGATTGGTGCGATCACATAGGGGGAAGCAGCACCGAGTTTTTCGGAAGAGCACAGAACAACAGTTTCGGCTGCTGCAGCCAAGAGGGCTCGTTTCACCGCCGCTTCCTCGGCATCGCCGGTGGTCAAACCGATTTCCGGATGAATCCCGGTTATGCCCATGAAGTAGAGGTCGGCTCGCACCCGTCCGATGCCCTCTACCGCTGCTGCGCCAACACTGACCATGGAGTGTTTGAAGAGGCGTCCACCAATGAGGATCACTTCACAGGCGTGGTCGATCAACGCAACGGCCACGGCAGGGCTATGAGTTACGACGGTAGCGCGTAGTGCGGGATCAATGAGTCTAGCCAGCCTCACCGCCGTCGTACCACCGTCGAGGAACGCGACTTGGCCCGTCTGCAACATGGCTGCAGCAGCCTTGGCGATGACCTCCTTTTCCAAGGTAGAGACCTGCTGTCGCGTGTGTAGGTCAGCCATAGCGGGCGATGCAGGTAATGCGCCGCCGTGAACACGTTGTAGGAGGCCCTTTCGTGCAAGTTCGCGCAGATCGCGGCGAAGCGTGTCGTCCGAAACCCCGATCTCCACGGCCAGCGTTTTTGCTATCGCCTGGCCGTCTCTCCTCAGTGTCGCGAGAATCAATTGATGACGTTGACGTGTGAGCATCGAAGGGTTCCGGGATGCGCGAAAATAATTGAAACTGCACGAAATTGAACGTATGTCAGGGCTATGTCCATCGCAGACCGTATCCGAATTCGCGAAGTCCGCGTGCTTTCCGATGATTGGTATGTCCTGAAGAAGACGACCTTCGACTGGCAGCGGGCCGATGGAACATGGCAGACGACCAGCCGGGAAACCTATGATCGGGGCGACGGGGCAACTTTGCTACCTTATGATCCGGAGCGTCGCACTGTGCTGCTTGTTCGTCAGTTCCGCTATCCGGCCTATGTGAACGGCCACGACGGCTTGCTGATCGAAGCTGTGGCAGGTCTGCTGGACAACGCAGATCCCGAAGCACGAATACGAGAAGAAGCCGAAGAAGAAATCGGATGTCGTCTTGGTGAGGTGCGAAAGGTCTTTGAATGCTTCATGAGCCCAGGGTCTGTGACCGAACGCCTGCATTTCTTCGTGGCTCCCTACGATCCGGCGATGCGAGTAGGCGCTGGCGGTGGGATTGAGGCCGAGGGTGAGGACATCGAAGTGCTTGAATTACCCATCAGCCAAGCCCTCGCGATGGTTACATCAGGCGAGATAGCTGATGCCAAAACTGTGATGCTTCTGCAATTTGCCGCCATGAACCTGCTAGCGTCATGAGAACGGCCGTTGCGCCGTTTGCTCGCCACAGTCAGTGGTGTAGATAGCGAACCCTCGTGTGGGGGCGCACGTTGGCCTTGAAGTGGTGGTGTCTTTGCTAAGCAATACGAGCAAGGTGACGGTGATCGCCGTCATGAGCGCGCTGGCCCTCTCCGCTTGCGCCGGGAACAACAGGAACAAGACACGCCTGGCCTATGAGGAGCGGCCGGTTGAGCTGCTCTATTCGACCGGCGCGGATCGGCTGGATCGGCGGCAGTGGAGTCAGGCCGTCGGCTACTTCCAGGAAGTGGAGCGCCAGCATCCCTATTCCGAGTGGTCGCGCCGTTCGATTCTGATGCAGGCCTACGCGCACTATCAGGGCAACGACTACGCCGAAGCGGTGGCGGACGCGGACCGCTTCATCCAGCTCTATCCCGGCAATGCGACCGCAGCCTACGCCCACTACATCAAGTCGATCTGCTACTTCGAGCAGATCGTGGATGTGAACCGCGACCAGGCGGCCACCGGCCAGGCGCTGGATAGCCTGCGCGACGTCGTCCAGCGCTATCCGCGCAGCGAGTACGCGGCTGATGCGCGGCTGAAGATCGACATGGTCAACGACCAGCTGGCCGGCAAGGAAATGACCATCGGCCGCTACTACCTGCGCCAGGGCGACACCCTGGCCGGCGCGAATCGATTCAAGACCGTGGTGGATCGCTACCAGACCACGACGCACACACCCGAAGCCCTCTACCGGCTGGTGGAGAGCTACCTGACCCTTGGCCTGGTCGAGGAAGCCAAGCGCAACGGCGCGGTACTCGGCTACAACTATCCCGGTGATGTCTGGTACGGCGTCGC
>NZ_JBILRO010000121.1:0-9958 GCF_044372605.1 Phenylobacterium sp. | reverse complement strand
AGTCCGCCGTCGAGGGCGCGGCCCTGGCCTTTGATTTCGAACCCAACCGACTGGAGAAGACCGAGGAGCGGCTGTTCGACCTCAGGGGTCTGGCCAGAAAGCTGGGCGCCACCGTTGAGTCCCTGCCGCAATTGCGCGTGCAATTCGCCGCGCGCCTGCGGGCGGTGGAAACCTCGGAGGTCGCGCTGAAGGCCGCTCAGGCGGAACTCGCCGCCGCGCGCGCGGCCTACCTGAAGGCCGCCGAGGCGCTGGCGGCTGCGCGTCAAGCCGCCGGTACACGCCTGGCCGAGGCGGTGATGGCGGAACTGGCGCCGCTCAAGCTGGACAAGGCGCGTTTTCGGGTGGCGGTCGAGGTTCTGGCGGAGGACCGGGCTGGCCCCCTCGGCATGGATCGCACCGCTTTCGAGATCGCCACCAATCCCGGGGCGCCGTTCGGGGACCTGGGCGCCATCGCTTCGGGCGGCGAACTGGCGCGGTTTGCACTGGCGCTGAAAGCCTCACTGGCGGGGCGTGCATCCGGCCCCCAGCCCCTGATGATTTTCGACGAGGTGGACCAGGGGGTTGGCGGCGCGGTGGCCGATGCCGTGGGATTGCGCCTGAAACGCCTGGCCGAGAACGCCCAGGTGCTGGTGGTCACGCACAGCCCGCAGGTAGCCGCCCGCGCCGAGGCCCACTGGCGCATCGCCAAGGCCGGAGAGGGTGAACGTCTGCGTACCGCCGTCGAGGTGCTGACCCCGGCGGACCGCGAGGAAGAGATCGCTCGCATGCTGGCCGGCGCCCAGATCACCGACGCCGCCCGCGCGGCGGCCCGGGCGTTGATGGAGGCGTGAGGGGATGCAGGTCGGGTGTGAGCAGCGTTTTTCCCTACCCATGAAGGGCAGCGAACAGTGAAGGCGATCGAGACCCTCACCGAAGCTGAAGCGCTTGAGGAACTGACTGCGCTCGCCGACGAGATTGCGGCGCACGACATCCGGTATCATCAGCGGGATGATCCGACGATTTCGGACGCCGACTACGATGCGCTGAAGCGGCGGAACGAGGCCATCGAGGCGCGGTTTCCGCAACTGGTCCGTGAGAACTCGCCCTCGCTCAATGTCGGCGCTGCGCGAGCGGAGCAGTTCTCACCGGTCGAGCACGGCGTGCCGATGTTGAGCCTGGACAACGCCTTTGCCGATGGCGAGGCGGCCGAGTTCGACGCCCGTATCCGCAGGTTCCTGCGATTGCCGGCCGACGAGACTGTGGGCTACACGGCCGAACCCAAGATCGACGGGCTGTCGTGCTCCATTCGCTACGTGAACGGGCTGCTGGTCCAGGCGGCCACCCGGGGCGACGGCCGGGTGGGCGAGGACGTGACGCAGAATGTCCGGACTATCGCCGATATCCCCAAGCGCCTGTCAGGCGCAGGCTGGCCAGAGGTGATCGAAGTCCGCGGCGAGGTTTATCTGGGCCACGACGGGTTCGCCTCGCTCAATGCCGCAGCCGTGGCGGCCGGCCAGAAGGTCTATGCCAATCCACGGAATGCCGCCGCCGGCTCCCTGCGCCAGATCGACCCCACGATCACAGCGGCCCGGCCTTTGCGGTTCTTCGCCTATGCCTGGGGGCTGCACAGCACAGGTTTCGCCGAGACCCAATGGGCGGCGCTGCAGCTTTTGAAGGCCTGGGGTTTCCAGACCACGCCGGAAAGTGCGCGGGTCGAGGACGGGGCCGGCCTGCTGGACGCCTATGCCCGCATGGAGGTGACCCGTCCGAAGCTGGCCTACGATATCGACGGCGTCGTCTACAAGGTGGACCGGCTGGACTGGCAACAGCGGCTGGGATTTGTGACCCGCACGCCGCGTTGGGCGATCGCGCGCAAGTTCCCCGCCGAGCAGGCCCGCACGGTGCTGGAGGCCATCGATATCCAGGTTGGCCGGACGGGCGCCATCACCCCGGTGGCGCGGCTGAGGCCGGTGACGGTAGGCGGCGTGGTGGTCGAGAACGCCACCCTGCACAATGCCGACGAGATCGCGCGCAAGGGCCTGCGTGTAGGCGACACGGTGATCCTGCAGCGGGCGGGTGATGTGATCCCGCAGATCGTCAGCGTCGTGGAGGATGAGGCGCGCGGCGCCGAGCCGTTCCAGTTCCCCACCCACTGCCCGTGCCCGCTGCAAACCCCCCTGGCGCGGGAGACCACGGCGGCGGGCGCCGAAACGGTGGTGCGGCGTTGCACCGGCGAGTTTGCCTGCCCGTTCCAGAGGCTGGCGCACCTGCGCCATTTCGTTTCGCGACGGGCCTTCGACATCGAGGGGCTGGGCGAGAAGCAGATCGCGGTTTTCAATGAGCGTGGCTGGCTGGAGACGCCGGCGGATATCTTCCGGCTCCACACCCGCCGCGATGAGATGCTGGCGATAGATCGCTTTGGCGAGACCAGCGTCGCCAACCTGATCGAGAGCATCGAGGCGCGGCGTCAGATCCCGCTGGACCGGTTCGTTTATGGTCTCGGCATCCGGCATGTGGGTGAGACCACGTCCCTGGCGTTGGCGCGACATTTCGAGACGGTGGACGCCTTTGTCGCCGCTGCGAAGGCGTGCGCCGTGCAGCAGGCGGGGCCGATCTATTCAGAGCTTTCCAATCTCGACGGACTGGGCCCGACGGCGGTGCAGGCGGTGCTGGATTTCGCGTGTTCCAGCCAGGCGTTGTTGATCCCGCCGGAAATCTCGCTGGACGCCCACCTGAATCTGGCGATTCCGAAGTTGAATGCCCGCGCGCGGGCGGCCCTGGCGGCGCGGTTCGGGGATTGGGCTGCGTTTGAGGCCGCCGCGCGGCGCGCCGCCGCCGAGATGCCCGGCGAGGCCTTTCTGGAAATGGCGGCGATTGACGCCGTGGGCGTGGTCTCCGCCCGCATGATCGCCGAGTTCTTCGGGGAAGATCACAACGAGCGGCTGGTTGAAGCCCTCTTGGTCGAGCTACGGGTGGCTCCGGCCGAGCGGGCCCGGACGGACACCGCCGTCGCCGGCAAGACCATCGTCTTCACGGGTGCCCTGGAGAAGATGACCCGCGACGAGGCCAAGGCCCAGGCCGAGGCGCTGGGCGCCAAGGTGTCGGGGTCTGTCTCGAAGAAGACCGATCTGGTGGTGGCAGGGCCGGGGGCAGGGTCGAAGCTGAAAACAGCCACCGATCTGGGGATCGAGGTGATCACCGAGGACGCGTGGCTGGCGCTTTTGGCGGGGTAGGGCGCATCTCCGTCGCCTTCAATTCCGCACAGGCGTCCGGCTCCTGCGTCCACATAAAGCTGGCGATCTTCCATTCGGCCTCGGCCTTGATCAGGCCGAACACGTCCACGCCGCAATGGGTGGTCTTGCCGTCGACCTGGAATTCGTAGGGCGCCGTCACCGTCGCCATAGCGCCGCGACGTGAGACCACCGGCGACCACATGCGCTCCAGGTAGCCCGGGCCAATGGCCTTGTTGAACGTCTCGTCGGCCGCCATCCGACCGATGCGTGTCGTTCCGTCAGGCTGCGTGCTTACGGCGGTATAGATGCTGCCTGGCAGGACGATCTGGCGCATGGTGGCTGTATCCCGGGCTCCAAGGGCGTCAAAGAACCGCTGCACGGTCGCAAGGATCGGTGCGTCGTCATCGGGTGAAGAGGCCTGCGCAGACCCAGCCAGCGCCAGGGCGGAAAGCACGATGAGGTATTTCAGCATCTCAAGCCCTCGCTGCGACGATCCACGTCGCCGAATCCAGCCGTACGCCATCGGGGCCATCGTGCGCCTTCAAGGCTTCTCGCACCGAGGCGATGACCACGTCGCGCTTGTCCGGGTTCTCCCGCAGGAGACCGCCCAGTGGCCCCACCCGCATGGAAAGCCCGACCACGGTCTCCAGATCCCCGCCGCCGACCTTTTCGTTGTGCGGGGTGATGGTGACGTCCTTGAACCCGGCGGCGGCCAGAATGCCTCGTACCCGTTCGGCATCCGCAAAGGCGAAGGGTCCGGGGGCTCCGGGCTCCGGCGGCGCAGGCGGCGGCACGTGCGCCAGGGCTGCCGACATGGGCAGGGTCATGATCGGGTTTTCGGCGGGCGGGCGCCAGCAGACGAAGACCAGACGCCCGCCGGGAGCCAGGGCGCGCCGGATATTCACGAACGCCGCTACGGGATCGCTGAAGAACATCACGCCGAAGCGGGAAAACACAGCGTCGTAACCACCTGGCGCAAAGGCCGCCGTCTGGGCATCCGCCTCCAGGAACTCGACACCGGCCAAGCCCTCGGCGCGCCGGCGGGCCACCTCCAGAAGGGTGCGTGAAATGTCCGCGCCGGTCACCTGGCCGCCCGGCGCCACAGCGCGTGCGAGCTCCAGGCTGGTCTCGCCGGCACCGCAGCCGATATCGAGGATTTTCTCGCCGGGTTTCGGCTGCAACACCGCCATGCCGGCGCGGCCCAGAGGCGCAAGCTGGCGGTCCAGCGGCCCCTGAAGCTCGGCCCAGGTCGGACCTGCGGCTTCGTTCCAGTAGACGGCCTGTTGGGCGTTGGGGGCGTCGGTCATCATATCGGCCTCGTAACCTCGGTGAGCCAGGTCTGGACATCGGCCTCGACGAGGGGACCGATCACATCGCGGACCTGGGCGTGATAGCTATCGAGCTGAGTACGCTCCTCGTCCGATAGCATTGCCGCCACGATCAGGCGCCGGTCGATGGGCGCCAGGGTCAGCGTCTCCCAACCCAGCATCGGCCGCTCACCGCCGGGGATCGGGGCGGGCGGAGTCACCACCTGCAGGTTCTCGATCCGGATGCCGTAGGCGCCTTCCTTGTAGTAGCCGGGCTCGTTCGACAGGATCATGCCGGGCCGCAGGGCGACGGTGTTCGGCGCCTTGGCGATCCGCTGCGGACCCTCATGGACGCCGAGGTAGGAGCCCACGCCGTGGCCGGTGCCGTGGTCGTAGTCCAGGCCATGCTGCCACAGCGCCATCCGCGCGAGCGCGTCGAGCTGCGAGCCGGTGGTTCCCACCGGGAAACGGATGCGCGCCAGTGCCAGGTAGCCCTTCAGCACCAGGGTGAAGCGTTCGCACATCTCCGCACTGGGCTCACCGATGGCGACCGTGCGGGTCACGTCGGTCGTGCCGTCGAGGTACTGGCCGCCGGAGTCCACCAGCAAAAGGGTTCCGTCGAACGTCTTCGTGTTCAGGCGATCGGTCGGGCGGTAGTGGGGCAGGGCGCCATTCGAGGCCGCGCCGGCAATGGTGTCGAACGACAGGTCCTTCATGACGCCGGTCGCCTGTCGGAACGCCTCCAGCTTGCGCACGGCGGTGATCTCGTCGGGCGGATTGATCTGCCCTTCGGTGGCCAGCCAGTGCAGGAAGCGGGTCAGGGCCGCGCCGTCGCGGATGTGGGCGTTGCGGGTCCCGGCGATCTCGACGTCGTTCTTGCAGGCGCGGGGCAGGGCGCAGGGATCCTCGCCGCGGATCACTTCGGCGCCGGCGGCGGCGAGGGTTTCGAAGTACCAGGCCGAGGACTGGGCAGGATCGATGACCACGCGCTTGCCCTTCAGGTCGGCCAGGGCACCGGGCAGGTCGGCGGGGGTTTCCAGCGACACCTGATTGCCGAGCCAGGCCGGCAGGTCGGGGGTGACCTTGGCCGGGTCCAGGAACAGGCGCGCGGTGCCGTCCTTGTTCAGGATCGCCTGGCCGATCGGCAGCGGCGAGCGGATCACGTCGCCGCCGCGCACATTGAACAACCACGCAATCGAGGCCGGGGCGGTCAGCACCGCCGCCTCGCCGCCGCGCTGGGCCACCAGGGCGCCGACCCGGGCGCGCTTGGCGCTGGACTCTTCGCCGGACACTTCCAGCGGATGGGAGACGATGGGCGCCTGCGGCTGTGCGGGCCGGGCCTGACCCCAGGCCTGATCTAGCGGATTGTCATTGACGGCCAGCAGTTCGCATCCTGCGCGGGCTGCCGCCGCCTTGAGATGGCCCAGCGCATCGGGGCTGTGCAGGCGCGGGTCATAGCCAATCTTCTGGCCGCGCCCGGTGGCGGTTTCCAGGTAGGCCGGCACGCCGCCATCCACCAGGTCGCGGATCTCGAACACCTGGGTGTCAACCTGGTCGCGAACCTGGATTGTGTAGCGCCCGTCCACAAAGACGGCCGCCTTGTCCTTGAGGATCACCGCAGCGCCTGCCGAGCCGGTGAAGCCGGTCGCCCAGGCCAGCCGGTCATTGGCGGCGGGCAGGTACTCGTTCTGATGCTCGTCCTCGTGCGGCACGAGAAAGCCGTCGAGGCCCTGTGCGGCCATGGCCAGGCGGATCAGCGGCACATGCTTCGGGCCGAAGGAGGGGTCAGTGGTTTCGTTGAAGGTCTGGAGCATGGGGGAGATTTAGGCATATCCCGCATTGGGGGCAAACGCCGTCAGCTTGAGATGCTGCCGAATTCCGCGTATCTGCAAACTCATGGTCTGCAGCGTTCACACCAGTTCGTCGAATTCCAACGGTCCCAGCCGGGGTCGTCCGGATTCGCGCGCGCCTGACTAGACGCAACCGAAGACCGCGACCCCGCCGAAACGGCAGGGTCGCTGATGACGCCTTTCCTGCCGCCGGCCGAAACCCGACAGGAGACAATCATGATCGAAGACCTGAAGCCCTGGTTTCCCATCCGAACCGAGCGCCTGTTGCTGCGCCCGTTTACGCATGACGATTTTGACGCGGTCCATGCATATGCGAATGATGAGGCTGTCATCCGGTACATGGATTGGGGCCCCAACACGCCCGCTGAGACCGATGCAGCGATCACCAAGTTCTCGGAGGCGCAGCTTCACCGGTCACTCTCCGAAGTGAACCTGGCTATCCATCACACAGCGGATGCGAAGGTGATCGGATCGATCCGGTTGAACATAAACAACCAGGCCACACTCACCGGCGACTTTGGCTACGTTCTCGCGAGCGCTTACTGGCGAAAAGGGCTGGCGACCGAAGCGGCTGTCGCAATCCTACGCGCGGGTTTCAAAGAGCTGGGCCTGCGTCGAATCTGGGCTGAGTGCGATGTGCGCAACGTCGGCTCCTGGGGCGTGATGCAGAAACTAGGCATGCGACGTGAAGCGCACTTCCGCAGGGACAAGCGCTCTCGTGACGGCTGGCGTGACAGCTATCTCTACGCAATCCTGGCAGAAGAGTTTCGGCGATAATATTATCCGGGTAAAATTGACAAGAGTTGCTGAGGGCGATAAATGCCTGAACGCGGAGAGCGCCAATGACGAACGAAACCCTCTTTTCTGTCACAAACATCGGCGCGATGGCCGGATGGTTGCTTCTGGCTTTGGCGCCGCTTCGGCGCGGCCCGATCCTTTTGGCGGCTCGCGGTGTCGGGCTGATTTTGGCTCTGGCCTACACCGCGCTGATGATCGGCCTGATTTCCGACGGGACAAAGCTCGGCTTCTCCGGACTGAATGGCCTTGCCACTTACTTCAGCCAGCCACCGGTCATGCTGGTGGGCTGGATCCACTATCTGGCCTTCGATCTTTGGGTGGGCGCCTGGGAGGCCGAGGTCGCTCCAAAGTGGGGCGTGCCGCACTGGGCGCTGCTGCCGTGCCTAGGTGCAACGTTCTTCGTTGGCCCGATAGGGCTGGTCCTGTTCCTGGCGGTCGCGGGCGCCTGCCGCCTGGGTCGAAAGACCTGAGATGGACAAAGCCTCCCGCCGCGATCTCCTCCGTGACTACAAGGAGCGCAAGGCTGTTGCCGGCGTCTATGCCGTGCGCTGCGCGCCTTCTGGAGAGATCTGGACGGCCGGCTCGCGCAATGTCGACCTCCAGCAGAACAGCCTCTGGTTCGGCCTGCGCAACGGTGGCCACATCAATCGCGCCATGCAGGCCGCCTGGACCGCCCACGGCGAGGCGACGTTCAGCTTTGAGGTCCTTGAGCGCATCGATGACGAGGCCCTGACCCCGCAGGGCGTTCTCGATCGCCTGAAGGATCGCCAGCAGCATTGGCTGGTGACATTGGGGGCGAAGAAAGCGGTAGGCTAGCCCTTGCGCAGCACCAGCGTCGCCCAGGCGTCGCGGTGGATGCGGCGCACCAGCCTAAAGCCCTTGGACGTATAGGCCGCCAGGACGCGCCGCTGCTGGGTGCGCAGAAGGCCGGACAGGATGGCGATGCCGCCGGGCTTCAGCGCCAGTTTGATGTCCTGAGACAGCGCCACCAGCGGCGGCGCCAGGATGTTGGCGAAGGCCAGGTCATAAGGGCCGTCGCGGCGCACTTCCGGATGGTTCAGGCCGGAGGCGTGGACGAACCGGGCGCGGGCGCCGTTCAACGCGGCGTTCTCATTGGCGATGCGCACCGAGGGGGCGTCGATATCGGTGCCGACGGCGACGGGAGAGCCGGTTCTTGCCGCCGCGATCGCCAGCACGCCGGTGCCGCAGCCGACGTCGAGCACGCGGGCGAACCGGCGCTGCTTCAGCAGGTCGTGGAAAGCCTGCAGGCAACCGACCGTCGTGCCGTGGTGACCGGTGCCAAAGGCCGCGCCCGCCTCGATCCGGAGGTTCACGGTGCTGGCCGGGGCGAGGCCGCCATCGTGGGCGCCATAGACGAAGAACCGGCCGGCGCGCACCGGGGGAAGGCCTGAGAGCGCCATGGCCAGCCAGTCGGCGTCGGCCAGCGCCTCGGTCACCACGCGAAGCGTCGGGTAGCCGGCCAGCAAGGCCTCGATAGCGGCCTGTTCATGGCTCTCGGTCGGGAACGCATCGATCCGCCAGACGTCGCGGTCCTCGTCCTCCTCGAGGATGGAGAAGGTCAGGGCCTCGGTGGCGGGATTGGCCTCGAGCGCCGCAGCTGCAGCCTCGGCGTCGGCGCGCGGGCCGCGGGCGGTGATCTGGACGGCCTCATCACTCATGGGCGGGAGGCTCTATAGGCTTGACGCACGAAAGGCGAGGGGGAACGACCCGGGCCGGGCCAAGGCTACAGCCATTTGGCGCGCCGGAAGGCGAAGAACAGCCCTGTACAAATCACCGTTACGGCGCCCAGCACCACCAGATAGCCATAACGCCATTCCAGTTCCGGCATCACTTCGAAGTTCATGCCGTAGAGGCCGAACACGGCTGTGGGCACGGCCAGGATCGCTGCGCCGGCCGTGAGCCGGCGACTGACATCGTTCTGGCGCTGCTGTTCGAACAGGTTCGATACCTCGAAGACCGACGACAGCACATCGCGCAGGCCCTCGATGGCGCTGGAGACCCGGCGCAGGTGGTCGCCTACGTCACGGAAGTAGGGCCGCACGCCGGGATCCATGAAGGGCAGGTGCATGTGCTCGAGCCGAGCGCAGACCTCTTCCATCGGGCCCAGCATGCGCCGGAAACGCATCAACGTCTGGCGCAGGTTGAACAGGTGGGTCACGTCCTCGCGGCTGAGAAAGGCGTCGAGGGCGCGGCGCTCGATGGCCAGCACTTCTTCCTCGATCTCGTCGACGATGGGCTGGTAGCCATCCAAGATGAAGTCGAGGATCGAGTAGAGCACATAGGCGATGCCATGCTCCAGCATGGCCGGCGAACTCTCCAGATGCCGTCGAACCTCCGTGTGCGACCGGTCCGAACCGCGGCGCAGGGTGATGATGTGGTTCTTGCAGAGGAACGCGCAGGTCTCGCCGTAGACGATCTCCGCGTTCTCCAGCCGCGCGGTCCGGCAGACCACGAAGATCTGGTCGCCATAGGCGCTGACCTTGGGCAGGGGGTGGTCGCAGAGCGCATCCTCGATGGCCAGGGGGTGCAGGCTGAAACGCTCCTGCAGTATGGAGAGCTCTTCCGGCGTCGCGTTGACCATGCCGATCCAGGCGAACTGGTGCGGCTGGACGGGGCGGTCCTCGGCCTCATGCAGGCGCAGGTGCCGCAGACGATGGCCCTCGGAGTAGACCCTGGCGGCGGCAACAGGCATGCGGGCGGTGGTATCCGATGGTTCGCTCTTCAGTGTGAGGGCGCCGGCGGCAGGATGGCAACCCGGGAGCCTTCCAAA
>NZ_JBILRO010000214.1:0-6046 GCF_044372605.1 Phenylobacterium sp. | reverse complement strand
CTGGGCCACCAGGGTCTCGATGGTCTGGTCGTTGAGGATGCGGCCGTTCTCGATCAGGCCGTCGTGGCCGTGGTCGGTGAAAGGGTCCAGCGCCACGTCGCACATGATCCCGACCTCCGGGGCGGCATCCTTCATGGCCTTTACGGCGGTGGCGACGATGCCGTTCGGATCATGCGCCAGGGTGCCGGCGGCGTCCTTCTTGGCGCCGTCGATGTGCGGGAAGACCGCGATGGCCGGGATGCCCAGCGCGCGGGCCTCCCTGGCGGCGGCGGCGCAATCCTTCACCGACAGGCGGCTGACGCCGGGCATGGAGCCCACGGGGATCGTACCATCGCCCTCATGCACCACCATCGACCAGATCAGGTCTGCCGGCGTCAGCACGGTCTCGCGGACCAGACGACGGACCCAATCGGCTTGCCGCAGGCGGCGCAGACGCAGGGCAGGATAGGCGGCGAGGGGGGCGTGGGTCATGGCCGGGATTTGAACCCGATGGCGCGGGGAGGCAAGTCCCCGGGTCTGTCATCCTGGACCTAGATCTCGAGCCCGGGACTCGTGACCCGAGGCAAACCCGGACACATCAACGGCGTAGGGTCAGGATCCTTACGAGCGCGGCGACGCCGATCACCGCCAGGAAACCCAGGGTGATCCCCGGCGTCTCGATCGCAAGCGCGATTAGCAGGGCCAGGCTGATGAGGGTGCTGAAGATGATCGGCAAGGGAAAGAGTGGCGTGCGGAAGGGGCGAGGCAGGTCTGGTTCGGTCCGCCGCAGACGCAGGGCCGCGAGGTTGACCAGAATGTTCACGACCAGCGCCGACGGCACCGAGAGGGCAAGCAGCGTCTGGTAACTGCCGCTTGCGGCAAGCGCCGCACCCGGCAGGGCGACCGCCAACAGCGCGCGACGGGGCGCGCCGTCCGCTGACACCACGCTCAACGCCCGGGGCAGAACGCCGTCGCGCGCCATGCCGAAGGCGATGCGCGAGCAGAACATCACGAAGAGATTGGTGACCGCGAGGGCGGAGATGGCCGCGAAGATGGAAGTCACCTGTTCAGCTCCGTCGCCCAGGAGGCTGCGCATGGCTTCAGCCACCGGGAGGTTGGACGCCGCCATCTCTGCGGGGCTCATCGCGTAGAGAAGCGCCGCGTTGATGGCGACATAGACGACCGTCACGAGGACAATCCCGCCAAACACCGTGCGGGGAAGGTCGCGTCCGGGGTCAGGCATCTCCTCGCAGAAGTAGGTTGCGCTGTTCCAGCCTTCATAGGTGTTGCGGATCGCCCGCAGCGCGATGACCAGGGCGCCGAACGTGAGCGCTGGCGGCAGATCGCCAGCTGGGCCGTGCTCGGCCGGTGGCGAAGACACCAGGAGTCCGATGATCGCGATCAGCGCCAGGCCCTTCAGCAGGCTGCCGAGCGTCTGGCTGGCTCCGCCGACGCGGGTGCCAATCAGGTTCACCCCCAGAAATGCAAGCACGATCGCCGGGGCCAGGACTGAAATCGGGGCGCCGGCCATGGGTCCGACACGCTGGATGAACTCAGCGGACACGACCGCCAGAAATCCGATCGCGCTAATGGCACTCAGCGCATCGGCCCAGCCGGTAATCATCCCGCCAGCAGGACCAAAGCTACGGTTGGCAAAAGCATAGGGCCCACCCGCCCTTGGCGTGGCCGCCGCCATCTCCACATGGGCGCAGGCGTCCAGGACACACAACAGACCGACAACCGTCCACATCACCAGGATCAACGTCGGGTCCGGTACGGCGCCGGCGACGATGCCCGGCGTTCGCAGGATCCCCTGCCCAACCATTCCCCCCACTGTGGCGGCGAGCGCAAAGACGACGCCCAGTCCCTTGACCAGGGTTGTCCGACGTACGGCTGCGCCCGGATCGCCGGCGCCGCGCGTCATTTCCTCTGGCGTCTGGGCGTTTGTCGACACGGCGCAACCTCGAACCAAGAGGCGCGGTCCCCGATGTCCGCCCCACAGTCGGAGCGGCTAAACCAGTCTCAAACCCGCAGGAACTGCACATTTTTGATCGCGGACGGCCCGGCTTACAGATCCTGGGTTCGGGTCTTCCCGCCTGGAGATTCCAAACTCATGAGGTTGGCCCGTTTTCCCGCTCTGCTTCGGCGTGATGCTGCGGCAGCTTCGAGTTCGATCGGTGGCATCAAGCGCCGCCGGATAGGTTGGTGGGGCTCTGCGGACATCGCGGGGACGTTGACATTCCGCATCCTGCGCGCGACTCCGCAGGCATGGATTTCAACCTCACAGAAGACCAGCGCGCGATCGAGGACGCCGCCCGCGCGTTCGCCCTCGCCGAACTGGCGCCACACTCGGCCCGCTGGGACGAGGAGAGCTACTTTCCCGTCGATGTGATGCGCAAGGCCGCGGAGCTGGGCTTTGCCGGGCTCTATGTCCGCGAGGACGTGGGCGGCTCGGCGCTCAGTCGGCTGGATGCTGCCATCGTTTTCGAACAGCTCAGCTACGGCGACGTCTCCACTGCGGCGTTCATGTCGATCCACAACATGGCGTCGTGGATGATCGACCGGTTTGGCTCGGAGGATCTGCGCCGACGCTACCTGCCGCGTCTGACGAACATGGAGCTGATCGCCTCCTATGCCCTGACCGAGCCGGGGTCCGGATCGGACGCCGCCGCCATGAAGACGACGGCCCGCAAGGACGGCGACGCCTATGTGCTGAACGGCGGCAAGGCGTTCATCTCCGGCGCAGGATCGTCCGACATCTATCTCGTCATGGCCAGAAGCGGCGGTCCCGGCGCCAAGGGGGTCTCGGCGTTTGTGGTGGAGAACGGCACGCCCGGTCTTTCGTTCGGTGCGCCGGAACGGAAGATGGGCTGGAACTCCCAGCCCACGGCCCAGGTCAACTTCGACGATTGTCGCGTGCCCGCCGCCAACCGGATCGGCGAGGAGGGCGAGGGGTTCAAGTTCGCCATGGCGGGCCTGGATGGTGGCCGGATCAATATCGCGTCCTGTTCGCTGGGCGGGGCGGGCTTTGCGCTGGACACGGCCAAAACCTACCTCGAGACGCGCAGTCAGTTCGGTCAGGCGCTGAAGGAATTCCAGGGTTTGCAGTGGCGCTTCGCCGACATGGCCACCGAACTGGACGCAGCCCGCCTGATGGTGCGCCGCGCCGCCCACGCCCTGGATGAGAAACACCCCAAGGCCACCCAGTACTGCGCCATGGCCAAGCGCTTCGCGACCGACGCCGGCTTCCAGGTCGCCAACCAGGCGCTGCAACTGCACGGCGGCTATGGCTACCTGCGCGACTATCCGCTGGAGCGCATCGTCCGCGACCTCAGAGTCCACCAGATCCTGGAAGGCACCAATGAGATCATGCGTGTGATCACGGCGCGGGAGCTGTTCCGTTGAGCGGGGAACCGGAAGTCCTCTGCCGCCTCGAGGGCCGCGTCGGGCGGATCACGCTCAACCGCCCAGGCGCGCTGCACGCGCTCACCACCAATATGTGCCGATTGATGACCGACGCCCTGCTGGCCTGGCGGGACGATCCAGCCGTCGCGCTGGTGATGTTCGATCATTCCGGCGAGCGGGGGTTCTGCGCCGGGGGCGATATCCGGATGCTGGCCGACAGCGGGGCGGGAGATGGCCGCGAGGCGCGCGAGTTCTTCTTCATCGAGTATCGGCTGAACGACCTGCTGTTCCGCTATGCCAAGCCGACGCTGGCCATCATGGACGGCATCACCATGGGCGGTGGCGTTGGACTGGCGCAGCCCTGTCGCTATCGCCTCGCGACGGAGCGCACCACCTTCGCGATGCCCGAGACGGGGATCGGCCTCTTCCCGGATGTCGGAGGCGGCTGGTATCTGAGCCGGATGCCGGATCATCTGGGCCTGTGGTTGGCGCTGACGGGCGCGCGGATCAAGGCGGCGGATTGTGAACTGCTGGGGATCGCCACGGATTTCGTGGAAAGCGCCCGGGTCGCCGAGCTCAAGGCCGCCATCCTGCTCGATCCCGATGGAGTCGAGACCCTGCTGACGGAATTCGAGGCTGACGCGGGTCGCCCTCCGATCGCCGCGCATCAGGACGAAATCGCGCGCATCTTCGGCGCCGACAGCGTGGAGGCCATTGTCGGGGGGCTTGAGGCGGCTGGATCTGACTGGGCGCTGGAGCAGCTCAAGACCCTGGCCACCAAATCCCCCCAGACGCTGAAGGTGGCCTTCCGTCAGCTCCAGCTGGGCCGGGCCGCGACCACCTTCGCCGACAACATGGCCATGGAGTACCGGATCGGCGCCCGGGTGGTTCAGCGCCACGACTTTCTCGAGGGCGTGCGGGCCGTGATCGTCGACAAGGACAACGCGCCGAAGTGGGACCCGCCCACGCTTGAAGCCGTCAGTGAGGAGCTGCTCGACGGCATTTTTGCGTCGCTCCCTTCCGAAGAGGCCTGGTCGCCTCTAACGTGAGCGTGCGGTGATCGAACGGTGGTCGCCAGGAGGAACATCCAGATGAGATCGAATCTGTTGCTGGTGGCCGCCGCGGCCATGGCGCTGTCGTCGGGGCTGGCCCAGGCCGCACCGTCCGCCGCAATCGTCGCCGCCGTCGCCGACAAGGGGCGCCCCGAGGCCGACACCAAGCGCGACGCAGACCGCAAGCCCGCGGAAATGCTGGAGTTTGCCGGCGTGAAGCCCGGATCAAAGGTCGCAGACTTCATTCCGGGCGGCGGCTACTTCACCCGGATCTTCGCCAAGGCCGTGGGTCCCAAGGGAAAGGTCTACGCCGTGACCAATCCGCCCCCTGCCACCGCGACCACGCTGCCGGCGATCTTCGGCATCGCCGCCGACCCGCAGTATGGCAACATCACGGTCGTCCAGACCGGCATCGCCAACTTTGCCGTCCCTGAACAGGTGGATGTGTTCTGGACTGCCCAGAACTATCACGACCTGTTCGCCCGGGCCCGGAACGTCGACGTTTCCAAGGTCGACAAGCTGATCTTCGACGCCATCAAGCCCGGTGGCGTGTTCATCGTGCTCGATCATGCCGCTGCGCCCGGCACGCCCATCGACCCCGACGACAAGTTGCATCGCATCGATCCGGCCCACGTGAAGGCCCAGCTGATCAGCTCGGGGTTCAAGTTCGAGGGCGAGAGCACCGTGCTGCGGAACCCCAATGACGACCATACCAAGGGCGTCTTTGATCCCGCGATCCGCGGCAAGACGGACCAGTTCATCTACAAGTTCCGCAAGCCCAGGTAGGCGTAACAGCTATGGCAATGACCCGCGTCGCGTTCATCGGTCTGGGCAATATGGGCGGCGGGATGGCCGCCAACCAGGTCAAGGCGGGGCGCGAGGTCGTGGCTTTTGACCTGTCGGCGGCGGCGCTTGAAAAGGCGAGGGCTGCCGGTTGCCGGATCGCCGGCTCGGTTTCCGAGGCCGTCCAGGCCGTTGACGCAGTGATCACCATGCTGCCGGCGGGGCCGCATGTCCGCCAGGTCTATGCAGAACAGATCCTGCCTAATGCGCCGACCACAGCGCTGCTGATCGATTCCTCGACCATCGACGTGGAAAGCGCACGGGCCGTCGCGGTGCAGGCGAGGGCGGCGGGCTTTCGATTCGCCGATGCGCCGGTTTCGGGCGGGACCGCCGCCGCTGAAGCCGGGACGCTGGCGTTCATGGTGGGTTGTGATGAGGCCGACTTCGGCGTGATCGAGGACGCCATCGCGCCCATGTCCCGCGTGACGATGCGGGCGGGCGATCACGGCGCCGGGCAGGCGGCCAAGATCTGCAACAACATGGTGCTCGGCATCTCCATGATCGGGGTCTGCGAGGCTTTTGCGCTGGCGGAGAAGCTAGGCCTTGAGGGCGAACGCTTCTTCGAGATCGCCTCGAAGTCGTCCGGACAATGCTGGAGCCTCACCAGCTACTGCCCCTGGCCCGGCCCGGTGCCGACGGCGCCGTCGAACCGGAACTACGAAGGCGGTTTTGCCACCGCAATGATGCTGAAGGATCTCAAGCTGGCGCAGGAGGCCGCCGCCAGGTCAGGCGCGGCCGCGCCGCTGGGGGCGGCGGCGGAAGGGCTG
>NZ_JBILRO010000262.1:0-4484 GCF_044372605.1 Phenylobacterium sp. | reverse complement strand
GCTCCGCCCCCGCCGCCCCCTGCCCGCTGTCTGTAGCCTCGCTGTGATCCAGACTGGACCGGCGTCGCCCGCCTCTGCGCGGCGCCGCGCTTCAGCATTCGTGGAGTCAAGTTCGTCGTAGGCTTCGACCGGCGGGTGGTTGGCCAAACTCTAGAGCCTTTCCGGATCAGATGGACTCATCCGATCCGGACAAAAGGGCTCGCTCTTCATATGTTTAGAGCGTGACGAGCGCTTCAACCGGTATCCACTTGAAGCTGTCACGCTCTAGGCGAGCCCGAGCGCGCGGGCCGCCCGTTCCGCGAGGATGTCGAGGCTATGCAGCGCCACAATGACAACCGGGAATGCAAAGAGCGCTGAGGTCACGGCGATCGCGTTAGCTTCCACTGGCGGCTTGTCCGTCGCACCCGGACTCGGGTCGAACCACATCACCTTGATCAGTTTCAGATAGTAGAACGCCGCGACCACCGAGCCGACGAGACCGAACACGGCCGGCCCCCAGAGACCAGCGTCCAGGGCCGCCTTGAACACATAGTATTTTCCGAAGAAGCCCGAGAAGGGTGGCAGGCCCAGAGCCGACAGCGCAAACACCGTCATGGCCAGTGCGATCGCCGGACGCTCCTTGATCAGGCCCGCCATGTCCTGCAGCGTCTCCATCGACCGACCGCCGCGCGACAGCGCCGCCAGACAGGCGAAGAAGCCTGTAACATCGATCATGTAGAGCACCATGAACATCAGCATGGCCTGTGCGCCCTCGGTCGTTCCCGACGAAAGGCCGAGCACCGCGTAGCCGATATTGGCGATCGAGGAATAGGCCCACAGCCGCTTCAGATTGCTTTGAACCAGGCCCGCGAACGCCCCCACAGCGACCGAGGCCATAGCCATGATGATCAGGATCTGCTGCCACTGATCCGCCGCGGTCGCAAAGCCGTCGCCCAGCACACGGGCGAACAGCACCATGGCGGCCAGCTTGGGCGCAGCGGCGAAGAAGGCCACGATCGGCGTGGGCGCGCCTTCATAGACGTCGGGCGTCCACATGTGGAAGGGCGCAGCCGAGACCTTGAAGGCGATGCCGCAGATGAGGAACACCAGGCCGAACAAGAGCCCTGTGTTTTCCGGAGCGCCGGCCGCTTGCGCGATCTCGCTGAAGTGGGTCGAGCCCGCGAACCCGTAGATCAGGCTGGCGCCATAAAGCAGCAGTCCCGACGAAAGGGCGCCGAGGACGAAGTACTTCAGGCCCGCTTCCGACGCCTTGGCATTGTCACGATGCATTGCGGCCAGGACGTAGAGCGCCAGGCTCTGCAACTCGATGCCGATGTAGAGGGAGATCAGGTCGCCCGCTGACACCATCATGCCCATGCCGAGCGCGGCGAGGAGCACCAGAACCGGGAATTCAAACACCTTTACGCCACGCCGCTCGAACCAAGGCTGGGCCAGCGGGATCGCGACAGCTGATGCAAGATAAATCGCCACCTTGGCGAAGGTGGCGGCCGCATCAGAAATCAAACCGCCGCCAAAAGCGACGCCGAAGGGCTGGGTCGCCGTGGCGATGGTGGCCCCCAGCAGCACCAGGACACTGGCCCAGCCCACCATGCGGGTCTGCGCGGGAGCAAAGGCACCCACGACCAGCAGCGAAAGGGCGCCGATCGCAAGGATCAGTTCCGGAATGGCCAGGGCGAGATTGGCGGAAAACGTCATGGGTGGGCACCGCCGATGGCCGCCTGGTAGACCCGCACCAGCTGGTCCACCGAAGCCGACGTCAGGTCGAACACGGAATTGGGCTGAAGGCCAAGATAGAGGGTGCCGACGACCAGCGGCGCAAAGATCGCAATCTCTCGCCAGTTGAGGTCGGTGATGGTCTCGAGCTTGGGATTGGTGATCGTGCCGAACACCACAGACCTGTAGAGCGTCAGCATGTAGACCGCCGACAGGATCACGCCGGACGCCGCCACGATCGCCGTCCAGGTCGAGACCTGATAGACGCCGACCATCGTCAGGATTTCCCCGACAAACCCGCTGGTGCCCGGCAGACCGACGTTGCCCATGGCGAACAGCATGAACACCGCAGCATAGACCGGCATCCGGGTGACAAGCCCGCCGTAGAACTTGATCTCACGGGTGTGCATCCGGTCGTAGATGACGCCGACGCAGAGGAACAGTGCACCCGAGATCAGCCCGTGGCTTAGCATCTGATAGATCGCACCCTGTTCACCCTGGGCGTTGCCGGAGAAGATGCCCATGGTCACGAGGCCCATGTGAGCCACCGACGAGTAGGCGATCAGCTTCTTCACATCCGTCTGCCGGAACGCGACCAGCGAAGTGTAGACGACGGCAATGGCGCTCAGCCCGAAGACCAGAGGGGCAAACAGGTCAGACGCATTGGGGAACATCGGCAGGCTGAAACGCAGGAAACCATAGCCGCCCATCTTCAGTAGGATGCCCGCCAGAAACACCGAGCCCGCCGTTGGCGCTTCCACGTGAGCGTCAGGAAGCCAGGTGTGCACCGGCCACATCGGCATCTTGACCGCGAAGGAGGCGAAGAAGGCCAGCCATAGCCAAGTCTGCACATTCGGATCGAAGTGGTGGGTCATCAACTCCGGGATCGAGCTCGTGCCGGTCGTCCCAATCATAAAGAGGATCGCGGCCAGCATGAGCACAGAGCCCAGCAGGGTGTAGAGGAAGAACTTGAAGGCTGCGTAGACCCTACGTTGTCCGCCCCAGATGCCAATGATCAAGAACATTGGCACCAGGCCAAACTCGAAGAACGCGTAGAACAGCACCAGATCCAGGGCGCAGAACACGCCGATCACCAGCGTCTCCAGCAGCAGGAATGCCATCATGTATTCCGGTACGCGGGTCTCGATCGACTTCCACGAGGCCGCGATGCAGATCGGCATAAGGAAGGCGGTCAGCAGGACAAACAGCACCGAAATGCCGTCCACGCCCATCCGGTAATAGAGGCCAGCGAACCAGGGGGCCTCTTCGACAAACTGGAAGCCCGGATTCTTCGGGTCAAACTGCGCGACCAGCAGCACGGACAGCGCCAGGGTCACCAGCGTAGTCGCAAATGCGATCCAGCGCGACGCATTGTCGCCGGCGGCGCTGTCGGACTTGCCAAACAGGCGGACCAGCAGGATCCCGGCGACGCCCAGCAGCGGCGCGTAGGTGATGAGGGAGAGCAACGGCATGTCTGTCATCCCCCTCAGGCGGCCCAGGCCCAGAGGGCGAACGTCAGCAGGCCCGCGACGCCCAGCAGCATCACAAAGGCATAGTGGTATACATAGCCTGACTGCAGGCGCCCGGCGCCCTTGCCGAAGCGGACGGAGAGAGCGGCGACACCGTCAGGCCCGTAGCCGTCGATGATCTTCTGGTCGCCGCCCTTCCAGAACAAGTCGCCCAGCCATTTGGCAGCGCGCACGAACGTGGCGTTGTAAAGCTCATCGAAGAACCACTTGTTGTAGAAGAAGACGTAGAGCAGGCCCTGTTTGGCCGCCAGTTTCGCGCCCGTGCCTTCCCGCCAGATGTACATGTAAGCGGCCACCAGGAGGCCCAGCACCGACACAAGTATCGGCGTCACCATCACCCAGACCGGGAAGCTGTGGCCACCCTCGGCCCCATGCGTAGCCGGCAGCTTGAAGATGGCCCCACGCCAGAACTCCGAGCTGTGCTCGCCGATAAACTGGTGGTGGAAGGCAAAGCCCGCGCCGATAGCGCCGATGGCCAGAACAATCAGCGGGATCCGCATCGTCCAGGGGCTTTCGTGCGGCTTGTAGTCGTGGTCGCTGTGACCGTGGCCGTGATCGGCATGCGCATCGTCGTGACCGTGGTCATGGTCGCGATTATGCCAGTGGTGCTCGAGGTCCTCGGACGTCCAGCGGGCGGTCCCGTTGAACGTGAAGAACGCCACACGCCAGGAATAGAATGCTGTCAGGCCGGCCACCAGGATGCCCACCGCAAAGGCGAAGTAACCCATGGGATGGCCTGCGCCGCCGGCCTCATAGGCTGCGTGGATGATCGCGTCCTTCGAGTAGAAGCCGGCGAAGCCCCATTCCAGATAGGGAATTCCAAGGCCGGTGATCGCGATGGTGCCGATGGTCATCACCACGAAGGTCCACTTCATGTAGGGCATCAAATGGCCATAGCGGCGCATGTCCTGTTCGTGGGCCATGCCGTGGATCACCGAACCCGCCCCCAGGAACAAAAGCGCCTTGAAGAAGGCGTGGGTGAACAGGTGGAACATGGCGGCGTCATAAGCGCCCACGCCGGCGGCGAAGAACATGTAGCCGAGCTGGGAACAGGTCGAGTAGGCGATCACGCGCTTGATATCGTTCTGGGTCAGGCCAACCGTCGCGGCGAACAGCGCGGTCACCGCCCCGATGACGGTCACGATGTTCTTGGCCACCGGCGCGTACTCGAACATCGGCGACAGCAGGCAGACCATATAGACCCCCGCCGTCACCATGGTCGCGGCGTGGATCAAAGCCGAG
>NZ_JBILRO010000037.1:0-20559 GCF_044372605.1 Phenylobacterium sp. | reverse complement strand
AGCTTGTTGAACGCTGCAGCCACCGCCACCGCCTCGCCGCCGCGCGAGTGACCCATCAGGCCGATCCGATCCATGTCGACCTTGCCGTAGAGCGGATGGGCAGGATCGGCGTTCCAGCCCCGCCACTGCACCAGATGCTCCAGCAGCATCCAGCCGCGCGCGTCGTTCTCCTTTGACGGTCGACTGTTGATCGGATCGACCATGTCGCTGAGCGAGGAGTTCAGGAAGTTCTCGTCCACCGAGACCAGGATGAAGCCCTGGCTGGCCAGCAACTCACCCAGGTACGCATAGCCGGAGTCAGAGAAGTCCTCCATCGCGTGGTTGCCGTGGACGATCAGCACCAGCGGGAACGGCCCCGGGCCCTCCGGCGCCCAGACCCGGCCCTGCACCGGGAAGCGTTTCGGATCAAAACCCCAGTACAGCGTGCGGAGCCAGCCGACGGGCCCGTCCCACTCCTTGTCCAGCTTCGAACCATCCACCGGCCGGGACCGCCACGTCGCCCTGCCGGCATATTCGGGGCGATGGCGATCGGCCCCGCCCCCATAGGTCATGTAGCGCACCTTGTAGGGGCCAGGGCGGCCGGGGTCGGGAAGGTCGAGCGTCTCGCCGGACAGCTGATAGTTGGCCAGTGTCGGATTGGGCTCCTTCGGCGTCCGCGCCATGCCGACGACCAGCGTCGCGATGGCGGCCAGACCCAGGCCCAGGAACACCACAGACCCATAGGGCCGCCCTGTCCGTCCGCGCCGGACCAGGGCCGTCCCGGCTCCCGCGATCAAACTGACCCCCGCGATCAAAAGGGCCGTGGCGATGGCCGCGCCCTTGTTGTCCCAGACGTTGATCAGGGTCATGACGGTCAGCGGCAGGGCCAGGGCGAGGGCCAGTCGATAGCCGGGTCGCAACAGATTCAGCACCATGAGCGCCAGCAGCGCGCCCAGCCCGGCCAGCACCAGCGCGCCCACCATCGCCGCCAGTCCGGCCACCTTTCCCACTGCGAAGTCGGGCAGGACATCGTGCAGCAGGAACGACAGGACGATGAAGACCCAGAAGCCGATCAGCCCCCAGGTCGCGCCCGTCCAGGCTGCGTCCGAGGGCGTACAAACCCGGGCAATCCAGCGCCACGCCGGCTTCAGACGCGCCAGGATACGCTTCATATTTTCCCCCGCTCTCGCACGGCTGCAGATTTCACTGCCCGTCGCGGCAAGTCGACCTTGTATTTGCAACCCGGCGCTCGGCAACGCCACGCCCAGGTCCGCCTGACACTCCAAGACCCTTCCCACGCCACGGCGTTCCCAATAGCGTCCGCGCCAAACCTGCAGGAGACGACCCTTGATCCTCTATGGCGCACCAAATCCCGCTCCGAACCCCCGCCGCGTGCGCATCTTCATCGCCGAGAAGGGGCTCGACCTGTCGGAAACGCTCGTCAACATGATGAAGCGCGAACACAAGAGCGACGAGCACCGGGCCAGAAACTCGCTGGGCCAGATTCCGACCCTGGTGCTCGACGACGGGACGGCAATCTCGGAGACCGTCGCCATCTGCCGGTATCTGGATGACACCAACCCCGGCGGCGCCCTGTTCGGTACGACGCCGCTGGAACGCGCTCATGTCGACATGTGGATTCGCCGGGTCGAGTTCGTGCTGATGAACCCCGTCGGCATGTTCTGGCGCCATGCCCACCCGCGCACCGCGGCGCTGCTGACGCAGTTCAAGGACTTCGGCGAATCGAACCGCGCGAATTACGAAGGCAGCCTGAAGTGGCTGGATCGCGAGTTGGCCGAAAAGCCGTTCATCGCCGGCGAGACCTATACGATGGCCGACATCTGCGCGCTCTGCACCATCGACTTCGCCGACTGGATCGGCCTGCCGGTCGGCGACGATTTCCCGAATGTGCAAGCCTGGCACGCCCGGGTAACGGCGCGGCCCAGCGCTCAGGCCTGAGCGGCGGCCCGTACGGGGAGGAAGGCGTAGATCAAGGCGACCAACGGCAGAAACGGCAGCAGCACTGCCGTCAGCCAACCCGGTATTCCCGCGCTACGGCCGCGCTTGGTGGTGGACAGCAGTAGCATAAGGTTGAGCGGGATGGTCAGGGCGAACACGCCAAGCACCTCGGCCCCGGCCGCCGCAGAAGGATCGCCGAACAGGCTCACCGCGATCACCAGCCCCGCCCCGAACACCACAAGGACCATGAAGCTCAGGAACCAATACCCCAACGCCGACCAGTGATACGAGGCGCTGATCGCGCCAGACCAGCTGGAGAACGCCTCGTCATAGGTGGCGAAGAACGGGTGGATGCCGTGCTCGGCCGCACGAAGGTCGGGCGCGGCGTAGGCTGGGTCAGCGTCCAGCCGGTCCACCTCGCGCTGGGCCACCGCGAACGGCGCATAGATCATCACGATCTGCAGCACCTGTAGCAGGAACTGCATGATCAGAGTGATCACGGCGGCGATCGCCGAAATCGGGGTCAGGCGCGCAATGTCCTGGATCGCCGCCTGGCCGCCCGACAGCCTCACGACCAGCACGCTGATTAAGCTGAAGCCGACATAGAGCGCGACATAAAACACCACTGCCAGGCTGATCATCCCCAGCAGCGGCCAGAAGCGGCCCTTAGTCTCTGTCCAAGCCTTGCGGAACGCGATTCGGCCATCGACGAAGACCATCGGCAACAGCAGGCATAGCCGCACGCCGATCCAGACAGCGAAGCCCAAGGTAATCGCGGCAGTGATGAATACCCCGACTGCGCCGCTCTGGGCCGCACCAGTCGAGAACACCACGCCCACGATCCCGGACACCGCATAAATGCCAATGCATGCCAGATTGGCGAGCGTCAGGCGTAATTCGTCGCGGCTCAGGTGCAGATGGGCGAACCCCGGCTCGGCGGGACGCAGTACCAGACGCATTACCCCGGCCGCGATCAGCGACATCAGCAGCGCCGTCATCCCCAGCACCAGGATGAACGCCGGCCATGACTGGGCCAGCATGTCGCCCAACGCCGCCGGATCGCCGTTCAGTAGCTGGCCCTTCTGCGCCAGGCCGATGAACTGCGGACCCAACAGCGCCATCATGGTCAGGCCGATCAGCAGGATGCCGCCGAAATAGACCGCGCTCCATGCAAGCATTACGCCGGGATGACTCCGAATTAGACGTAACCCCTCAAGCGCGGCATTGCTCGGCGAAAATCGTGACATTTCATCCTGCGGCCCCAAGCGACTCGGCCCGCCCCTTCGGGGAAAACCTTGCCTTGCGCGGGTCAACACCCGCAAGGCCCCGCTCGCGATCCTTCTCGTTCGTTGCTAGTTAGCCACGCATGTCGATCAAACCCATACATGTCGTTGGCGGCGGGCTCGCCGGATCCGAAGCTGCCTGGCAAGCTGCGGAGGCCGGTGTTCCGGTCATCCTGCACGAGATGCGCCCGGTGCGCGGCACTGACGCTCACCAGACTGACCACCTGGCCGAACTGGTCTGTTCAAATTCGTTCCGCGCTGACGACTGGACCGGTAATGCGGTCGGCCTGCTGCACGCCGAGATGCGCGCCCTGGGCTCGATCATCATGTCCTGCGGCGATGCGCACCAGGTGCCCGCCGGCGGCGCACTGGCCGTGGACCGCGACGGCTTCGCGCAAGCCGTGACCGCCCGCCTTGAAGCCCACCCCCTGATCACCATCGCCCGCGAAGAAGTGGCGGGTCTGCCGCCTGCTGACTGGGACAGCGTGATCCTGGCAACCGGCCCCCTCACCTCTCCGGCGCTGTCCGCCGCCATCCTGGAACTGACCGGCGAGGGCCAGTTGTCCTTCTTCGACGCCATCGCGCCCATCGTGAACCTGGACAGCGTCGACATGGGCGTGGCCTGGCGCCAGTCGCGTTATGACAAGGAAGGCCCTGGCGGAGACGCCGCCGCCTACATCAACTGCCCGATGGACAAGGACCAGTACGAGGCCTTCATCGACGCCCTGCTGGCCGGACCCAAGTCGGAGTTCAAGGATTGGGAGCATGTCCCCTACTTCGACGGCTGCCTGCCCATCGAAGTCATGGCCGAGCGTGGCCGCGAGACCCTTCGCCACGGCCCCATGAAGCCCGTCGGCCTGACCAACGAGCATGACCCGCAGACCAAGGCCTGGGCGGTCGTGCAGCTGCGCCAGGACAACGCACTCGGCACGCTTTGGAACATGGTCGGCTTCCAGACCAAGCTGAAGCACGGTGCCCAGACCGACATCTTCCGGATGATCCCGGGGCTGGAGAAGGCGGTCTTCGCCCGGCTTGGCGGCCTGCATCGCAACACCTTCATCAACAGCCCGCGCCTGCTGGACGAAACCCTGCGCCTGAAGGTCGACCCTCGTCTGCGCTTCGCTGGCCAGGTCACCGGCGTGGAAGGCTATGTGGAGAGCGCCGCGGTCGGCCTGCTGGCCGGGCGGTTCGCCGCGGCGGAACGCCTGGGCCAACCAATCACGCCGCCACCGCCGACCACCGCCCTGGGCGGCCTGGTGGGCCACATCACCGGCGGCCATTTGACGGGTGCTAAGGCCAGCTTCCAGCCGATGAACATCAACTACGGCCTGCTACCCCCCATGGAACCGCCAAAGCGTGATGCCGAGGGCAACCGGCTCGGCGCAAAGGAAAAAACCCGGATCAAGAAGCGCATGATGGGCGACAGGGCCCTGGCAGATCTGGCGACGTGGGCGGGATAGCCTAAAGCCCCATGGCGGATAGCATTTGAAGCGCAAAAAACCTCAATATATCCACTAGTTGGGTAAAACCCCTTCTCCCCTTGCGGGAGAAGGTGGCAGGCGAAGCCTGACGGATGAGGGGTTGATCACCCTATCCGGAGACCCTGCTGGTCTGCTGGAGCAATCGCAGCGCGACCCCTCATCCGACCTCGCTCCGCGAGGCCACCTTCTCCCACAAGGGGCGAAGGGACAGTACCGCCCTGAACGACGACGCATGAGCGACGCACCCAGAGCGAACGGCTCAGATCCGCCCCAGAGCGACCGCGATCGTCAATCGCATCCGCTTGGCGACTTCAGACTTCGCGGGTCCGGAAGCCAGCACCAGGTGCGCCACCGCCGGAAACGCAGGCGCGCTCAGATGCCGTACGGCGGTCCGGGCCGTCGCCAGCGTCTGCTCGAACACGGATGTCAGTTCCGGCGTATCGGTCACCTTGCGGCTCAGCGCCCAGGCCGAACCCGCCGCCAGCGCCATTTCGGAAGCCGATGTTGGGTCGAGAATCTCCACCGCCAGCGACGCCGTCTGGCCGCCGCAGTCGCGCGCCCAATCGAGTCCCTCCAGGGGGGTCATCGGCGCCGGATCCAGTTCGCGGTAGCGCGCGTCGATCATCGCTTCCAGCGGACCTCGCGCCAGTCCCCGCCGGGCGATCACGGCCGCCAGCGCCTGGGCGGTCGGATGGCGGCGCACGGTGCGGCCCTCGAACGCCTCATCCAGCATCTCGCGCCACCAGGTCAGGCGGATTTCGCCCAGCAGCGGGTTGGACGCCACCCGCGGCGCCCGCGCCAGCTCATGGTCATAGGCATAGAGGGCGACCACATCGGCCCGCACCGCCTCGTCCGCGATGAACCGGCTGGACAGCCAGCGCTCGGGATCCACGCGCCGGATCAGGTCGTCGAGGTCTTCGGCGGGGGTGTCCATGGGTCCTCAACGAAAAAGGCCCGCCATCATGACGGGCCTCCTCGCAAATATCCGATGAATCCTAACCGAACATCGTCTGGTTCATGGTCATGGTCACCAGCATCGGCACCGACAGCAGCGTGTTGGTGCGCGAGAACAGCATCGCCTTGCGCCCGGCCGCAGCCTTGGCGTCAGCGTCGCCCTCGACAATGCCCAGCGCGATCTTCTGCGCCGGCCAGATGAAGACCCAGACGTTGAAGAACATGATCGTCGCCAGCCACATGCCCACGCCGATGAAGGTGTGCTGCGGAACGACAAACCCGTCCATGGCGCCCAGCGTCATGGCCTGCACGAAGTAGCCGCGGCTGATCGCCAGGATCACACCCATCACCCAGGTCGCCAGCGCCGCATAGCGGAACCAGAACAGGGCCTCAGGGGCGATATACTTGGTCACGCCCGGCTTCAGCTCCGCCGGGATCTCCGGCATTTTCCGGATCTGCACGAAGTTGAAATAGTACAGCAGCCCGATCCACAGGATGCCGAAGAAGGTGTGCAGCCAGCGGAACGCCGCCGTCCAGAAGGTGGTGTCCAGGCCGCCGTTGTGCGCCGCGTAGCCGCCGACAAGGATCAGTGACAGCACGAAGCTGACGATCATCGTGTTACGGAAATTGGCGAGTAGTCCTGCCATGTGAATGCCCTTTTCGAGTCCCAGCCCTAAACGCAGCTATAGGCGGTTTCGAAGCCGGGCGGAAGCGACCCGCCAAAGGGATCAGATAGCAATCAGCGCCGCGGCGATCCGGCGCCCCTCAGAGGTCAACAGATTGTAGATCCGGGCGGCTGTCGGGGTATCCATGAACTCCAGCCCGATGCCCGCCAGACGCAGGCCGTCACGCACCTCGCGGGACGGCAGCGCATTGCGCATGCCTGTGCCCAGCAGCACGAACTCCACCTCACCCGCGCCCGCAGACAGCACGGGCGCCAGCGCTTCCAGAGTCACGCCGGACATGTCGCTGACGGTCCAGGATGTCGCCTCGTCCCGCAGGATCAGAACCGAACCGTCGTGTCGCGCCCCCGCCAGGCGGAACCCGCCGTCGCCATAGGCGTCGATACTGGGCGCGTCGCGGGCCACCGGCCTAGCGCTGGACGATCGCGGACTTGGCCGGCTTGATCGGCTCGGCTGGCGCGTCACCGCGCTTCACGCCCCAGAGCAGGATCACAGGCGCAGCCACATAGATCGAGGAATAGGTGCCGATCACGATCCCGAACATCAGCACCACCGACATGCCGAACAATGTCGGCCCACCAAAGATGGCCAGCCCTGCCAGCGCCAGCAGCGCCGTCAGACCGGTGATCACCGTGCGTGATAGCGTCTCGTTGATCGACAGATCGATCACCTCACGCAGGGGCATGGTCTTGTACTTGCGCAGGTTCTCCCGCAGCCGGTCGAAGACCACCACCGTGTCGTTCATGGAATAGCCGATCACCGTCAGAATCGCGGCTACCGTCGACAGGCTGAACTCCAGCCCGGTAAAGGCGATCATCCCGAACGTCAGGAACACGTCGTGGAACAGGGCGACCACGGCCCCGACGCCGAACTGGAGCTCAAAACGGAACCAGATGTAGATCAGCATCAGGCCGATCGACAGCACCAGGGCCATCAGACCGGCCTGGAAGAGCTCACCTGAAACCTTGGGACCAACAACATCTGTGCGCTCGAAGCGGACGTCACCCAGGCCCGCGCGGACTGCCGCCTTGACCCTGTCGACCGTCTCGGCCGGATTGGCGCCGGCGGGGGTCTGAAAGCGCACAAGCGCCTCTGTCGGCGACCCGAACGCCTGCACCTGCACATCACCCAGATTGAGACGATCCACAGAGGCGCGCAGCGCACCAAGGTTCACCGCCTTGGGCGCAGTCGTCAGTTCCAGCACCGTGCCGCCCTTGAAGTCGATGCCGCAGTTCAGGCCGCCGCAAGGCGGCTCAAAGGGCAACAAACCCCGGGTCAGCGCGGCCACGACAGCGATGGCCGAAAGGATGGCGGCGAACCGGGCGAACTTGACGAACTGGAAGTTCGTCTTGACCGGCAGAAGCTTGATCAGGGGCCACATTTTCATCTCTCGCCTTACGCGATCGGCAGGGTCTTGGGACGGGCGGTTCGGAACCACCAGGCCAGGAGCACCTGGGTAATGAGGACGGCGGAGAACACCGAAGTGAGAACGCCGATTGAAAGCGTCCAGGCGAAGCCCTTCACCGGCCCGGCACCGAACTGGAACATCATCAGCGCGGCAAGCAGAGTGGTGAGGTTGGCGTCGATGATCGTGCTCATGGCCTTGGAGAAGCCGGCGTCCATGGCCATCACAGCGCTGCGCCCTGCGCGGATCTCGTCTCTCATTCGTTCATAGATCAGCACGTTGGCGTCAACGGCCACGGCCAGGGTCAGGATAAGACCCGCAATGCCCGGCAGCGTCAGGGTGGCCTGGGTGATGCTCATGGCCGCGACAATCAACAGGCCGTTGACCAGAAGCGCCGCCACCGAGATGCCGCCAAACAACAGCCCGTAGGACAGCAGCATGAACACCATGATCGCCACGAAGCCGACGATGGTGGAGATCTTGCCGGCCGCGATGGCGTCAGCGCCCAGCTCGGCGCCGACCGTGCGCTGCTCTTCCACATTCAGGCGCGTCGGCAGGGCGCCGGCGCGCAGCAGGATGGCCAGGTTGTTGGCGCTTTCGGTCGTAAAGTTGCCGCTGATCTGGCCCGAACCGCCGGTAATCGGCTCGTTGATGTTGGGGGCCGAGACCACCTTGTTGTCGAGGACGATGGCGAACCGCCGGCCCACGTTGTCGGTGGTGGCGTCACCAAAGCGGCGCGCGCCGTTGCCGTTGAAACGAAAATTCACGATGGAGCCGCCGCGCTGCTGGTCGAAACCGGCCTGGGCGTCGGTCAGCATCTCCCCCGTCACCAGGGCCCGGCGCTTGACCACGTAGTAGGGCTGGAAATCATCGCCCGGGATCAGCATGGAACCAGGAGGAACACGCCCGGCCACGGCCTGATTGATGTCCGCCGTCTCGTCGACCAGATGGAAGGTCAGTTTCGCCGTCTGGCCAAGAATGGACTTCAGTTTCTCCGGATCGCTCTCGCCGGGCGCCGCCACCACGATCCGGTTCAGACCCTGGCGCGTGATGCTGGGTTCGCGGGTGCCCAGTTCATCGATCCGTCGGCGGATGATCTCCTGCGACTGCTCCACCGCCTTGGCGGCCTCGGCGGCGAAGGCTTCCGGCACGAAGGCCAGTTGCAGGCGTTGATCAGCTTCGGTCGTCACCGTCACGTCCCGACCGCCGGCCACCCCGGCCAGTTCAGACCCGATGTTCTGACGAAGCTGGCGGGTCGCCGCAGGGATATCGTTCGGGTCGGTGATCCGGAGCACCACCGCGCCGCCCACCACCGCCAGGCCGGAGAAGGCGATCTTCTTCTCTCCCAGCTGGGTCCGGACATCCTCGACCATGTTGGTCAGGCGTTCATTACGCAGCGCGTTCGTGTCGACCTCGAGCAGGAGGTATGAGCCGCCCTGCAGGTCGAGGCCCAGGTTGAGTGTCTGACGCGGCAGGAAGCCAGGCAGCCCCTCGCGCGCCTTTGGCGACAACGCATTCGGCAATGCGAACATCAGTCCGAAGACAATCGCCAGGGCGACGAGGATCAGCTTCCAGCGCGAGAGGGTCAGCATTTCAGGGCTTCAGCTCTAGGCCTTGGCGTCGTTGGCAGGCGCGGGCTCGCCCTTGGCGCGAACATCGGAAATCATCGCCTTCACCACCTTCACGGTGACGCCGGTGGCGATTTCCACGCCGACTTCCTTGTCCTCGACACGGACCACCTTGCCCATCAGGCCGGAAGACAGCACCACCTGATCGCCCCGCTTCAGGGCGGCCAGCATGGCCTGATGCAGCTTCATCCGCTTTTGCTGCGGACGGATCATCAGGAAGTAAAACAGCACGACCAGCGCCACGAGGGGCAGGAACTGTAGCAGCATGGCCTGGGTGCCACCTGTGGCGGCGGCGCCGGCGGCTTGAGCGTAGGCAGGGGTTGCGAACATGGCCTCTCCGAAATGGCGAGCAGGAACCGGGACACAAGACCCCCGGCGAAAGTCGGCGGAAGCTATGCGCAGCGCCCCGCTTTTGCAATGGAACCCGCTTGCCTCTATGGCGTCTTGGCATGGAGATCGACCTGAATCCGCTTTTGACCCGTATTGCAGAGGCTCTGGAGCGCCTGGCGCCGCCGATTCCGCTGGAGGCCACCTTCCAGGATGGCCGCATTTTCCGGCACGATCCGGCCACCGGAACATTTCATCCGGCGCCTGACTATCCAATGCCTCTGTCGGCGCTTGTGGGCATCGAGGTCCAGAAGGCGCGCTTCGTCGGCAACCTGGCGCGCTTCGCGCGCGGCCTGCCGTTCAACCACGTCCTGCTGTGGGGGGTACGCGGCACGGGCAAGAGTTCACTGGCCAAGGCTGCGTTTACCGACGCCGTCGCCGAGCAACCAACCTTGCGGCTGGTGGAGATCGACCGCGATCAGGTCAGCGCCCTGCCCGTCCTGTTCGACACCCTGCGACGTCGCGCCGAGCGGTTTGTCGTGCTTTGTGACGACCTCTCGTTCGAGGAAGGCGCCTCCTCGGCCAAGGACCTGAAGTCAGCGCTTGAGGGCGGCGTCTCCGGACCGCCGGCCAATGTGCTGTTCGTCGCCACCTCCAACCGCCGCCACCTGATGCCGCGCGGCCACGACGAAGACCGGGGCCTGATCGCGACCGCCGAGGACGCCGAGGAACAGGTCAGCGTCTCCGACCGCTTCGGCCTCTGGATCGGGTTTCCGCCCATGGATCAGCCGACCTATCTGGCCGCCGTCCAGGGCTATGCAGAACGCTACGGCCTGGAGACGCCCGATCTCGACCGGCGGGCCCTGCAATGGTCACAGCTGCGCGGCGCCAGGTCCGGGCGCGTGGCATGGCAATTCATCCGCGATCTGGCGGGAGAACAGGGCAAGCCACTGCCTCTTTAGCGCGGCAGCACCAATCCCGGGTCAATCGGTCGCGCCCGTTCCTGCGGCGTGGCGGCGTAGCGGATCTCAAAATGCAGCTGGGGTTCGGAAACCCCGCCTGACGATCCTGCCTGGCCGATCTCCTGGCCCTGGCTGACCTTCTGCTGCATGCGCACCCCGACCCGGGACAGGTGGCCGTAGGCGGTCACCCACCCGTCAGCATGCTTGACCAGCACCAGGTTGCCGAAGCCGGGCACCTGATCGCCGGCATAGACCACGTCGCCGTCGGCGGCCGAGCGAACCGGGTCGCCCACATTGGCGCGGATATTCAACCCGTCATTGCGTTGGCTGGGCCCCTTGGTCCCGAAGCCGGAGATGATCTCGCCCCGAATCGGCCAGGCGAAACGACCGGCGCCCATCTGGGTGATCTGGGCGTCGCTGACCGGGGCGCTGGCCACCGGCGCACCGTTGACCGTGCCCTGGGGGGTGAACGTCTGGGGCGGCGGCCGCGAGGGCCGGCGCGGTGGCGGCACATAGGGTTGGGGCGCGGCAGGAAGGCCCGCTCCGGGTATATCCGGGGTGCGGGAGGGCGTCGGCGACTCCTGAACCGGGGACGGCGTACGGGGCTCCGACGGTGGAGCACGTTCCGGCGCGGGATCAGCAATCGGACCGCGATCCCTGTAACCCGCCGGCAGGCGCAGTTTCCGGCCAGGCGCCACGGAGGCCCCGCGTCGCAGACCGTTCGCAGCCCTGAGCTTGTCGACACTCACCCCAAACCGCTGCGCGATCTCCGCCAGGGTGTCGCCACGACCGACCACATAGGCCTTCGCCGAGCCGCCGGGGCCCCGGATCGGCTGGCCGGGCTGGAGCGGGTAAGGCTTCTTCAGCTTGTTGATGCGCGCCAGATCATCGATCTCACTGTCGAGCCGACGCGCGATCTTCTCGAGCGTGTCACCCTTCTTGACGCGATAGACGGCGCCAGGCGTGTCCACGTTGATAACCCGACCTGTAACCGAGCGCCCGGAAACCGGGACTTCCTGCGGCTCCGGCGCCGTGATCCGGCTGGATGGCCTTGGCTTGCGCTCGACCGGCGCCGAAGCCTCCTCAGCCGGCGCGTTTGCCGCCTCCGAACCGGGAATGGTCAGCTTGCGCCCCGGCGTCAGCGCCGAACTCCGGCCCATGTCGTTGGCCGCACGAAGGGCCTCCACGGTCGTGTCCAGGCGTTTGGCGATGGCGAACAGCGTGTCGCCGGACTTCACGACATAGCCATCCGAGGCGCCCCTCGAGGGGGTCCGCGCCGACGATCTCGCCGCTGGCTTTGACGCGGCCGTCGGGCCCTTGATGACCTGTCCGGGCATCAGTCGATAGGGCGACTTCAGGCCGTTGAGCCTGGCCAGTTCCTCGATATCACTATCGAGTTTGCTCGCGATCTCGGCCAGCGTGTCGCCGCGCTTCACCGTATAGGTCCCCGGCGCGCCGGTGCGCGCGGCCGCATCCACCCCGACCACGCTGGGCGCATCAGTCGCCGCCTGGGCCACACCCACGCCAGCCAGCGTCGGCATGGCCGCGCCGGCCAGAAGGATCAGGGCAATTCGTCTAAGGTGCTGCGTCATCGCCGCTCCGGGGTAGTGACAAAGAATCGTCGGGGCGTCCGTGGGGATCATGGCTGTGAGCCCACGCCCACGCCAACCCACAATCCACCCCAACACGAAAAGGTCAGAGTTCCTTGGCCACGCCATCCAGCAACGGCACAAATCGGACATCGATCAGGTCTTCGATCTGAAACCCTCCCTGCCCGTCTCCAGTATAGCGGCGCAGCACCTGCACAGGTCCCTTCCCGATCGGCGCCACCAGGATTCCGGTGGGCTTCAGTTGGCCGAGCAGAGCCTTGGGCTCATCTGGCGCCGCGGCTGTGACCATAATGCGGTCAAAAGGCGCCTGCTCCGGCCATCCTTCGCCACCATCACCAAACCGGGTGATCACATTGGTGAGGCCCAGCTCCTTGAAACGGCCCGCAGCCTCCTGCATCAGGGTGCGATAACGCTCGACCGTATAGACCAGCCGCGCCAGCTTCGAGAGCACGGTGGTCTGGTAGCCGCTGCCCGTGCCGATCTCGAGCACGCGGTCGCGCCGATCAATCTTCAGCGCCTGGCTCATCAGACCCACCACGAACGGCTGGCTTATCGTCTGGCCGCAGGCGATGGGCAGCGCGGAATCCTCAAACGCCCGATCCTTGAACAGCGCCTGGGTGAAAAGCGGCCGGGGCGTCGTCTCGATGGCGTTCAGCACCTTGGGCTCGGTCACGCCCTGCGACCGTAGCGCCAGGATCAGGCGCGCCATCTGCGTCTCGGGACTGTCTGCTGCGTCCGTCATAACTCAGAGCTTCGGCGGAGCCCCGCCCAGCTGACCCTTGAGGTCATGGACGGTCTTCTGGTGCGTCAGGTCAATATGCAACGGCGTCACCGAGATCTTGCCGTCGTAGAGCGCGCGCAGGTCGGTGCCGGCCGGCGGGCTGGAGCGCAGCGCCTTGAAACCCACCCAATAGTACTCCCGGCCACGCAGGTCCGTACGCTTCTCGTTGTGCCGGATCTGGAAGTCGCGGAAGCCCTGCCGGGTGACCTCAACCTCCTTGATGTCCTTCACATCGCCGTTCGGAAAATTGATGTTCAGCACCACGTCCTTCGGCCAGCCAATTTCCACCAGTCGCTTGATGATCCCCGGGCCAAAGGTCTCGGCGGCCTCGTAGCTGGTTCCAGGCTCATAGAAGCCCATCTGCGACAGGGCGATGGAAGGCACGCCCAGCGCCATCCCCTCGATGGCACCCGCCACCGTCCCCGACATGGTCACGTCTTCCGCCAGATTCGCGCCCCGGTTCACACCGGAGAGCACCAGATCCGGCCGCTTGCCCACAATCAGGTCATTCACGCCCAGCATGACGCAGTCGGTAGGCGTGCCCGTGGTCGCGAACCGACGCTCGGCCAGCTGCCGCACGCGGATCGGATCGGCCAGCGTCAACGCCCGGCTGGCGCCGGACTGCTCATACTCCGGCGCGCATACCCACACGTCGTCGGTCAGCCTGGCGGCGATCCGCTCGAGGGCCTCCAGCCCGTCGGCATGGATCCCGTCGTCGTTGGTGATGAGGATCCTCACGCCTGCCCCCCGATGTGCGACACGCCCGGCATGTAGGCGTGCAGGGCCTGCGGGATGGCGATCCGGCCGTTCTCGTCCTGATAGTTCTCCATGATCGCCACCAGGGTGCGTCCTACGGCAAGGCCTGATCCGTTCAGGGTATGGACAAACCGCGTGCCCTTCTCGCCCGCCTTCTTGGCGCGGGCATCCATGCGCCGCGCCTGGAAATCCCCGCAGTTGGAGCAGGAGCTGATCTCGCGATACTTGCCCTGGCTGGGCAGCCAGACCTCCAGGTCGTAGGTCTTGCGGGCACCAAACCCCATATCGCCGGTGCACAGCAGCATGGTGCGGAACGGCAGGTCGAGCCGCTTCAGCACCGCTTCGGCGCACCCCACCATCCGCTCGTGCTCGGTCTCGGATAGCTCCGGCGCCACGATGGAGACCAGCTCGACCTTGTAGAACTGATGCTGCCGGATCATCCCGCGCGTATCGCGCCCCGAGGCGCCCGCTTCCGATCTGAAGCACGGAGTCAAGGCGGTGAAGCGGAGCGGCAAATCTTCCTCAGGCACAATCTGGTCCATCACCAGACTGGTCAGCGGCACCTCCGCCGTCGGGATCAGCCAGCGGCCGTCAGTGGTCTGGAACAGGTCGTCGGCGAACTTGGGCAGCTTGTCGGTGCCGTAGGCCGCGGCGTCATTCACCAGCAGCGGCGGTGAGACTTCCAGGTATCCATGCTCGCGCGTCTGCAGATCCAGCATGAACTGGCCCAGCGCCCGCTCCAGTCGCGCCAGATCACCCTTCAGCACCGAAAACCGCGCGCCGCTCATCCGCACGGCGGCCTCAAAGTCCAGCAGGCCGGACATCTCACCGAGATCGACGTGATCGCGCGGGTTGGCGATGGCGAAGGGTTCGCCCCAGCGCCGGACCTCGACATTGTCGTGCTCGTCGGCACCCACCGGCACATCCGGCGCGGGGAGATTGGGCAAACTGGCCAGGATGTCGTGCAGCGCCTCGCTCGCCGCGCGCTCCGCCTCGGCCTGCTCGGCCAGAACGCCTTTCAGGCCCTCAACCACCGCCATCAGGCGCGCGGCTTCGGCCTCGTCCTTGCGACCCTTGGCCTGGCCGATCTGTTTGGAGGCGTCGTTGCGTTCGGCCTGCGCGATCTGTCCCGCCGTCTGGGCTGCACGAAGCTTGGCATCCAGCTCAAGGATCTTCGACACCTGTCCGGACAGCCCCTTTGCCGCCCAGGCCTGCTCGTACAGCTCGGGCTTTTCGCGAAGGGCTCGGATATCGTGCATGGTGTCCGCTTTGGGGCTAGGCGGCTCTCTCTAGAGCGCGTCGGACAGGGCGCCAACCTCCCCCATCGCTCGCAAGGAGGCCGGAACAGGTCAGCTCAGCGCGACATCCGTGCCCGCTGCCGCGTCTTCCTTCTTCCGCCGCAGTTCGATCAGCTTCACACAGCCGACCGAGGCGAAATAGAGGGCGATGATCGGCACAGCGAGCAGCAACTGGCTGATCGGATCCGGCGGCGTCACCACGGCGGCGACCACCACCACGCCGAGCACGGCATAGCGCCAGCCCTTCCACAGCATCTCCGAATTGACGATCCCGGCCAGCCCCAGCAGCGTCAGCACCACCGGCAACTGGAAGCAGAGGCCGAACGCCAGCAGGAGCGTCGTCACCAGGGTCAGATAGTCCGACACCTTGGGCAACAGCTCCACCGCGATGCCCGCCCCCATGATCTGCTGGCTCAGCGAGAACCACAGAACGAAGGGCAGGATGATGTAATAGACAAGCGCCCCGCCCAGGGTGAACAGGGCCGGCGCGGCCAGCAGAAACGGCAGGAACGCAAAGCGTTCGCGCTTGTAGAGACCCGGCGCCACAAAGGCGTAGACCTGCCAGGCCAGCACGGGGAACGACAACACCACAGCGCCAAAGCCAGCCAGCTTCAGCTTGGTGAAGAAGAATTCCAGCGGCGCGGTGAACATCAGTCGTAGATCGCCGGTGGCGGCCGGAGCCTCCTTCAGGCCGATCAGCACAAACAGCAGATCGAAGGGTCCTGTAGCCTCTCCACCCTTGGAGTCGGCGTACATCTGGGCCGCCATCTGGAAGGGGTGCAGCAGGAACAGATAGATCGGTGCGGCAAACGCAAAGCAGATGATGAATGCGACCACGATGGCCACCACACAGATGATCAGGCGGCTGCGCAGCTCCACCAGGTGATCCATCAGCGGCGCGCGTGACGCCTCGATCTCGTCCTCATCCACGCTCATCAGCCCGCCTCGACGGTCTTGGGCGCGCGCTTGCGACGCTTGGGCGCGGCCTCGACCACCGTGGCTTCAACCGGCGCGGCCGCCTTCTTGCGCGGTTTGCGGGCGGGCTTGGCGACTTCGGAGATCTCCACCGGCGGCGGCTCCGGCGTCTCATATTGATAGCTCATCGGCGGATGCAGCTGCACGCCCACCTCGGCCATGCTCTGCTCGATCTCACCCACGGTCGAGCGCATCGCCTCATCGTGATCGGCCATGTCGGCAAACTGGCCGCGGCGCATGGCCTCGACCTCCTTGCGCAGCTCGTCCAGTTCGGTCTGGCGCGCCATCTCGTCAAAGCTGGCCCGGAACTCCGACGCCATGCCGCGCAGCTTGGCCATGAACTGACCGAACCGGCGCAGAAGAACGGGTAGATCTTTCGGGCCCACGACGATCAACGCAACTATGGCGATGACCACGAGCTCTGACATGCCGACTTCGGGGAGCATGGCTGCGGCCTAAAACAGAAGCGCCGGCCGCAATCAAGGCGGGCCGGCGCGAAATGGTGGAAAAGCGTCTGGCCTCAGCCGCGCGCGCTGTCTTTTTCGTCCTTCGGAAGCGTCTGGGCCTTGGCCTCCTCTTTGGCGTCCTCACCCTTCAGGCCGTCGCGGAACGCGCGAATGCCCTTGGCGGTGTCACCCATGATACCGGAAATCTTGCCGCGCCCGCCAAACAGCAGAAGCGCGACCACGACGATGGCGGCGATGTGCCAGATACTGAACGCGCCCATGGGCCGAACTCTCCTTGCGCGGGGCCAGATCGCCGCCGCCCGATGCCTTGTGAGGCTATATAGTCCGTCCGCCGCCGTCACGCCAATGGTGAGGCGCCTGGGCTACGAAGTTCCCTCGTTCTCGCCCAGATAATCGACGTGGAACTCAGGCGCGTCGGCGTCCAGCGGATCTTCGTCCAAAGTTGGCGCATTGGGGTCGGGCACCGCGAAGTCAGGCGGAAGATCCATCGACAACAGGCCCGCTGTCTTCATCTCCGACAGCCCCGGCAAGTCCGTCAGACTCGCCAGCCCATAGTGCTCCAGGAAGCCATCGGTGGTGCCGTAGGTCACCGGCCGCCCCGGAGAGCGCCTTCGTCCTCGCATCCGCACCAGGCCCAGTTCCAGCAGCACATCCAGCGTCCCGCGGCTGGCCTGCACGCCGCGCACCGATTCGATCTCCGCCCGCGTCACCGGCTGGTGATAGGCGATGATCGCCAGCGTTTCCTGGGCCGCCTTCGAAAGCCGCCGCGGCTCCTCGCGCTCCTCGGTCATCAACCAGGCCAGGTCCTGCGCAGTCTGGAAGCGCCAGGCGTTGGCGACGCAGGCCAACACCACGCCACGCCCCTCATATCGCGCCGCCAGCTCGGCCAGCGCCCCGGCCACGTCCGCGCCCTCCGGCAACCGCCGCGCCAGATCACTCTCGCTCAGCGGCCCTGAGGCGGCAAACAACAGGGCCTCGATCTCGCGGGCAGTCGTAACGTCGGTCATCCCCGGCTCCACCGCCGGGCCAAGAGACGCGCAGGACAACCCCTTTCCTCCCCCGACGGGTTATCAGCTTCCGTAAAATCAGTGGCTTGAGACGTCACCCTTCTCCCCTTGTGGGAGAAGGTGGCAGGCGAAGCCTGACGGATGAGGGGTCGATAGACCTTCCGGCAGAAAGTGTTGTTTCCTTTTCGGGATTCGCCGCGCGACCCCTCATCCGAGCCGCTCTCGCGGCCCACCTTCTCCCACAAGGGGCGAAGGGCAGGCCCGGGCCTTATCGAAGCCCGTGACATCAGTAACCCGACAGGGGCGGAGAAGGGCGCCAATAAATCCGGCAGACAGGACAGGGCTATCGATCTCATGCGACATCCGCGCCCTTCCGCGCCCGAAGAAAGATGTCGGCAAACGCCTCGAGCTGGCGCGCCTCCATATCGCCTTCCTTGACCAGTTCCAGGCTGGCCGACAACGTCGACGCCAGATAGGACGCCCGGCTGGGCCCCGCCGTGGGCGTGCCCGCCGGCGCGATGCCGTTCAGCGCCGTCCATCGGTCCAGATCGGGCAACAGACGACGCAGCCGCTCGCGGGCGTCCTCAAGCGGATAGGCCACCGGGGCTGCGGGCTTGTAGCTGCGCTGCGCCTCCCTCTGGCGCTGGCCGATGTAGGCGCTCATCAGTCCATAGAGGTCGCCTTCAAACTGGCCCGACGGGATGATCCGGATCGCCTCCGGGTCTCCGCGCCCGAAAACGTCGCGCTTCAGCTGCGCCCCCGCCAACAAACGCTCGGCCGCCTCACGCATCGCCTCCAGCTTGGCCAGCCGGAACGCCAGCCGCGTTGCGATCTCCTCGGCGGGCGCTTCCTCGGGGCGCGGTTGCTCGACCTTTGGCAACAACAGCCGGGATTTGAGGTAGGCCAGCCAGGCCGCCATCACCAGATAGTCCGCCGCCAGCGAGAACCGGCGTCGCCGCGCGTCCTGCACGAAGGCCAGATACTGATCCGCAAGCTTCAGGATCGAGAGCTGCAGCAGATCCACCTTCTGGCTGCGCGCCAGGGCCAACAGGACGTGCAATGGACCCTCGTAGCCCTCAAGGTCGATGATCAGCGCCTCGCCGTCTTCCGCAGCAGTCACCGCAGCGGCAAAATCCAGGGAGGGCTGGAAGCCTTGGCTCATGCCGCCCACCTTCCCCCAAACGCCGCGTCGAAGCGAGCCCGGGCATCCGCGGCGTCAAACGGCATGGGCGGCGCGACCCGCCGCGCAAGGGCGGCTCTGACCCGACGGGCTGATGGTCCTGTCAACGTGCCTGCGCCGGCGAGCACCGACTTGCCCCCGGCCATATCACCGGGGCCATAGAGCGCCACATCACAGCCCGCCTCCCGCGCCGCCCGCGCCCGCTCATTGGGGTCGCCTTCAAGGGCCGCCATCGATAGATCGTCGGTGATCAAGAGGCCGTCGAACCCTATGGCGGTCCGGATGACATCGTTGATGACTGTGGGCGAGATTGTGGCCGGTCGCGCCGGGTCAATGTCTGCGAAGATCACATGCCCCGTCATGGCCATGGGAAGGTCGGCCAGAGCCCGGAAGGGCGCCTGATCGCAGGCGGCGAGCTGGGCCCGGTCCGCTTTCACCACCGGCGCCTCATGGTGGCTGTCACTTTGTGCACGCCCCTGCCCCGGCATGTGCTTGATCACAGGCAGCACGCCACCGGCCAGCAGGCCTTCGGCCAGCGCCCGCGCCAGCCGGGTGACATCGGCGGCATTATCCGAGATTGCCCGGTCACCGATGGCGTCGTGGCCCTCAGGGTTGGCGACATCCAGCACCGGAGCGCAGTTGACCGTGATCCCGACCGCCGCCAGATCCTGGGCCAGCAGGCGACCGCCAAGCCCGGCCATCTCCACGGCCGCCTCAGGATCGAGCCGGCTCAAGGCTCCATAGGCGCGGCCCGGCGGGTAGCGGCGCCAATGCGGCGGCCCCAGCCTCTGGACGCGCCCGCCCTCCTGATCCACCAGCACCGGCGCATCCTCTCGGCCCACGGCCTCGCGCAAGGCTGCGGTCAGCGCGCGCACCTGATCGGGCGAGGCGATGTTTCGCCCGAACAGGATAAAGCCCCATGGCTGGCCGTCCGCAAACAGGGCCACCTCTTCCGTCGTCAGGACCAGACCGGAACACCCCAGGATACAGGCCGCCACCGTCACCGGACGAAGCAACTCTTCCCGGCCGCCTGAAGTCTTGCGCAGAACGCCTGCGCGTCGGCCTTCGTGGCGAACCCGGTGACCGCCGTGCGATAGAGCGTTCCACCATTGCGTTCGATCTTCTCGACGCTCTTTCCCTTGCCGGCGCCGAGGCCGGGCGCGGCGGCCACGGCGTCGTTCCATGCCTTGTCCGCCAGCGCTGTGGACGAGACCGCCCCGATCTGCACTGCCGCACCGCCGGCGGAGGTCGGCTTGGGCTCCGGCGTGGACGGCCTCTTGATCTCGGCGGGCGGGGCGACCTTGGGCGAAGGCGCAGGCTTGACCGGCGCGGGCGCCGCCTTCGCCGGCGGTGGCGCAGGTTTCGCGGCGGGCGGCGGCGATATCACGGCTGGCCCCGGAATCGCCGGTTTCAGGGCCTGGGCTGTGGCGGCTGACGGGACCTGGGTCACAACGACAGGAGCTGTCGGCCGCGCCTGGGGCTGCTCGGGCGGCGCCACAAACGCCGGTTCTGGCGGGGCCGCCCCGATCGCACCGCCGTCGTCGGCCTTGTAGATCTGCAAGCCCGCCGCCGGGTCCTGAGGTTGAGCTTCCGGCGTCGCAGGCGCCTTTATCCCGCCGATGGGGGCACCTACCACCTGCGGCGCCTCGGCGGCCTGGCGCACGCCTGACCGGTAGAACATGAAGATCGCCGCCACCAGGGCCGCCAGCACCAGCACGCTCAGGATCAGCGTCACCGGGATCGGTCGCTCGCCCCGCACGGGTCGGCGCGGATCAAAACTCCGCGGCGCATCTCCGGTGGGAGGCGTGTAGGCGCCGCGCTCAT
>NZ_JBILRO010000213.1:0-6092 GCF_044372605.1 Phenylobacterium sp. | reverse complement strand
GCAGGCGTTCAGCGTACGCAGGCGCTCCTGATAGAGCCGGTACATCGCCTGGCCCTTGCCGTTGGCGAAGTGGGCATTCTCTGCGACAGGCAATTGATCCGGCCGCCAGCCGCGGTTTTTCCAGTGGTCGATCAGCCCGGCCAGCGCCTTGGGCGTCCAGCGCTTGGTGTCGATGTTCTCGGCTTCCAGCACCTGCTTGATCAGGCGCTCCTGATCGTCAGTGTCCAGGATGGTGTAGTTGGACTTCAGACCCACCAGTTCTGCGTGCCGGCGCAGGATCTGGGCGGCGACCGAGTGGAAGGTTCCCAGCCAGCGCAGGCCTTCCGCTGATGGCCCGATGATTGCCCCGATCCGCTCGCGCATCTCCCGTGCGGCCTTGTTGGTGAAGGTGACAACCAGCAGCTCCCACGGTTTGGCCCGTCCTGTCGCCAGGATGTGGGCCAGCCGCGTGGTCAGCACCTTGGTCTTGCCGGTGCCCGCACCCGCCAACACCAGCACAGGCCCGTCGACGGCCTCGACAGCCGCGCGCTGTTCGGGGTTCAGGCCTGCGAGATAGTCCGCTGGCCGCGCATCGGCGCGTGCAAGATCGCTGATGCGGATTGCGGGGAGATCTGGAGATTCGGACGGCGACATTGGAACATATGTAGCACAGAGTTCGGGTCTGCTAACCGATGTGGTGTGTCAGCGCTGCGACCCTACACGCCGAAGCCAGGGCGCGTTCGCCGCGGCTGCGGTCGATCGTCAGGATCAAAGCGGCGAGACTCGAATTGCGCGCGGTCGCCATCTCCTCGAGCACGGTCCAGAACTCAGGCTCGAGAGCAATCGAGGTCGCGTGGCCAGCGAGCAGGACAGAACGCTTTTTCAGGGCGGGCATGGAAACCTTTTTTACCCCGTTTCCGCTAAACGCAAAGGTCCCCCTTGAAAAAAGATGACGGGGGCGTCATCTTTGATGCTGTCGATGTCCACTAGGATTGCGTTCGATGTCCATTACCGCCGACGCTGCTGATTTCCGTGCCACCCCAAAGGCGGCGGCGCCAAAGCTTGAGTGGGGCGCCGCCTGGCGCGCGCTCCAGCGCCTGCTTAAGGACAAGGAAGACACCCACGCGGTGTTCGAAATCATGCGCGCCCTCACCGGCGACTCCATCGCCAAAGGCTACCGGCGCCTTCTGGACACGCCCGGGGGTGGTCGTATCGCCTATGAGCGTCAGGAGTTCGCGGGGAAGCTGATGGACGACGCCTGGCTCGACAGCCTGCCGGCTGGCAGCGTCGGCGCCGCCTATCGCACCTTCATTCGCGCCGAGCATCTCTCCGCCGACGGCCTCGTGGAAATCAGCCGTGACAGCGGCGAGCATGCCGACGAGCCGCATCCCTATGCCTGGTTCGGCCGCCGCACCCGCGATGTGCATGACATCTGGCACATCCTGTCTGGCTATCACCGCGATGCCCTGGGCGAGGCCTGTCTGGTGGCGTTCTCCTATGCCCAGACCCGAAGCCTTGGTTGGGCCTTCATCGCCGTCGGCGCTGCTTCGACGGCGCGCAATTCCGGGTACCCGATGGTGAAGGCGATCTGGCAGGGATATCAGCGGGGCAAAGCCGCGGCATGGTTGCTGGGTCAGGACTATGAACGCCTGATGTCAGAGCCGCTCGAGTCCGCGCGCCGTCGGCTGGGTATCACACCCGCCACGATCTACGACTCGATCCCCGCAGATGTGCGTGATGGGGCCGTAGCGGCCTGACGCCTGGACCTACCTCCGTGACTTCTCGGTCTCGGCGCGAGGCAAACGCCTGAATCGCGTCGGCGCCAGTTACCAGTTCTGAATGAGATGCCGGGGGGGCGTTCAGTCCCCGCGTTTCTTGCCGTCCAGATCGCGCTGCGTTCGGGTGGCCTCGAGAGCGGCAACGGCCTTCTGATCCTTGGTAAGCCCGAACCGGATGCGGTTCCCGGACGCCTGAGACTTGCCTTCGGCGCGCGCCCGGGCCTTTCTGGCCTTGTTGAGATTGATCAGTTCCACCATCACTCTGATCCTCGCTCCGGAGTCACATCGTGCTGCGCAGTCTAGCTCTTCTGGCGGGCATGGCCACCGCTCTGGCGCCGATGTCTGCGCATGCAGGCTCCGGGGTGTGCGCCAGCTGTGTCACCTCGACCATGAAGCGCCTCACAGGTCCCGATCTGGCCGGGCGGGCCTGCGGTACAGATGATGACCTCGCCACCGCCCGTTACCTTGCCCGACGTTTCAAGGCCTACGGCGTAAGGGGCGCCGCGCCTGGCGGCGGCTATCTGCAGTCCGTGCAGTTCCGAGCGCCGGCCTATGCCTCACCGCCCGTCCTGCAGATTGGGGAGGATCGATACGTCCACGGCGAGGGTATTCTGGTCCAGACACCCATGTCGGACGCCGCGGGGCCCTTGGTGATCCTGAACAGGGACGGCGCCCCTGCGGAGGCCGCTGGCCGGATCGTGCTCTTCGATGGGCCCTATGATCCGACGACCGCCGCAGCTCTGGTAAAGGCCGGTGCGCTCGCGGTCATCGCGACACCGCCGGACCGGCTTCTGAAAGCGTGGGATCAGCTCGCACTGCGCCCGCCTGGGCCCGTCGAGGTTCTGGGTGTCGAGGCGCCGTCGCCGCGGCCCATAGGCCCGCCAGTTATCTTTGCCCGCCCCGAGACGATGGCGACCTTGAAGCTGCGCGCCGGGACGTCTGCGAGGATCACCGCGACCCTGGGGTCGCCGATTTTGCGCACCACCTACAATGTGCTGGCGGAAATCCCCGGCCGATCCGGACAAGCCCGCCGCGAGGTGGTGCTGCTCAGCGCACATCACGACCACCTCGGCGTCATTGACGGACAACTCTATCCCGGCGCCAATGATGATGCCTCCGGCACGGCTGCCGTGCTGGAGTTCGCAAGGATGATGAAGTCGGGGCGCGGCCACAAGCGCACGGTCCAGTTCGCGCTCTTTGGCTGTGAGGAACAAGGCGGGCATGGCTCGCGCTACTATCTTGCCCATTCGCCAGCACCGCTGGGCGATATTGTCGCCAATCTCCAGTTCGAGATGATCGGGGTTCCCGATCCCAAGGACAGCAAGGCGCTCATGCTCACCGGTTGGGATCGTTCAAACCTGGGTCCGGCGCTCAAGGCCAGGGGCGCGAGCCTGGGTCCGGATCTCTATCCGGAGGAAAACTTCTTCATGCGGTCCGACAACTACCGGTTGGCGAAGAAGGGCGTGGTCGCCCATACCATCAGCGCCTGGCCGCTGCCCCCCACCTATCACCAGCCGACCGACACCCTGGAGAACGTGGACCTGCCCTTCATGATCGGCGTTATCCAGTCACTCGCGGATCCAATCCGATGGCTGCTGGACAGCGACTTCAAGCCGGACTGGAACCCCGGGATGAAGCCCTGAGCCCGGGTCCCGGCCGATTGCCGACCCGATTGCGAACGCGGAATCCTGCCTCGGCGATCAGGCAAACAGCTTGGCTTTGGCAACCTTCTCGGTGTCGGCCGGTTACCCCGGTCCTGCCTATTTCACGTTTGCGCAGAACCGCTGGATCCGCTGGCAGGCGTCTTCGAGCACTGCGTTGCTGGTCGCGTAGCTGATCCGGAAATGCGGTGAGAGCCCGAACGCCGCGCCCAGCACCACGGCGACGCCTTCGGTTTCCAGCAGTTCGACGCAGAAGTCGGCGTCGGACGTGATGACCTTGCCCGACGGCGCGGTCTTGCCGATCAGGGCTTCCACGGACGGATAGACATAGAAGGCGCCCTCCGGTGTCGGGCAGTTGATGCCCTGGGCCTGGTTCAGCATCGAGACCACCAGGTCGCGGCGACCTTCGAACAGCCTGGCGTTGGGCTTGATGAAGTCCTGAGGCCCGTTCAGGGCCTCGACCGCCGCCCATTGCGAGATGGACGAGGGGTTCGACGTCGTCTGGCTCATCACCTTGGCCATCGACTTGATCAGGGCTTCCGGTCCGGCCGCATAGCCGATCCGCCAGCCGGTCATGGCATAGGCCTTGGAAACGCCGTTCATGGTCAGCGTACGATCATAGAGCGCCGGCTCCACCTGAAGGATGGTGGTGAACTCGAAATCGCCGAACACCAGGTGTTCGTACATGTCGTCGGTCAGGACCCAGACCTGCGGATGGCGCAGCAGGACATCGGCCAAGGCGCGCAGTTCGGCCCGGGTATAGGCGGCCCCGGAGGGGTTGGAGGGGCTGTTCAGAAACACCCAGCGGGTCCGCGGGGTGATCGCCGCTTCCAGGCCCGCCGCATCCAGTTTGAAGCCCGAGGCCACCGAGGTGGGCGCGGCGACAGGCTGGCCGCCTGCCAAAAGCACGATGTCCCAGTAACTGACCCAATAGGGCGTCGGGATCACCACCTCATCGCCCGCGTTCAGCGTCGAGATCATGGCGTTCCAGATCACCGGCTTGCCGCCCGGCGAGACATTCACCTGGCTGGCCTTGTAGGTGAGCTGGTTCTCCCGCTGGAACTTGGCGACGATGGCGTCCTTCAGTTCAGGGATACCATCGACGTTGGTATATTTGGTCTTGCCCTCGCGGATCGCCTTGATGGCGGCTTCCTTGATATTGTCGGGGGTATCGAAGTCGGGTTCGCCGGCGGCCAGACCGATCACGTTTTTGCCCTGGGCCTTCAACTCACGAGCCTTGGCGTCGGCGGCCAGGGTGGCGGAGGGCTTTACGCGGGCAAGCGCGTCGGATTCCCGAAACATGGGGGGAGACTCCCGGCTGGGGGTTGGCGAAACGGCGGGGGTTTAGCTCATGCAGCGGCGCACGCCTACCCGCAGAAGGGCGCCACTTCGCCTTGACCTGGCCTCAGGATCACGCGACGCCTCCGAAGGTGATGCGCCGCCTCTTCGAATTCCTGTCCAACCTCGACGCCCAGGCCTGGCGGACGCTGGCGGTGTCGTTTGTGCTGTTTGGCGGTGTCGGCGTTGTGTTTGTGTTCGGCGCCCAGTTCCTGGGGATCGACAGCGAGCGCACGCTGGAAGGGTGGCTGGGCGCGGCGCGGGGGCCGTGGTCCCTGCCGGTGGCGGTCGCCGCCTTTGCGGCCCTGGCCTTTGTCGGGACGCCGCAGATTGTCCTGATCGCGGCCGCCGTGGTGGCGTTCGGCCCGGTGACCGGCGCGGCCTACAGTTGGGTGGGCACCATGGTCTCGTCGGTGGTGGGATTTCATCTCGGGCGAACCGCCGGCGCGCGAACGCTCGAGCGGATTTCGGGTGACGGCGTGCGCCGGTTCATGCGGCTGATAGGCGAGAACGGGTTCCTGGCCAGCCTGATCGTGCGGCTGGTACCGTCGGCGCCGTTCATCGTGGTCAACATGGCGGCCGGCGTGACGCCCATGCGTGTGACCCACTTTCTGGCGGGGACGGGGATCGGCATCGTCCCTAAAATCGCGTTGACCGCTTTCGCGGGGGCCTCAATCCTGCAGATCATGCGCGGCGAGATTGCAGGCCATGGGGTGACGCTGCTGGCCGTTGCGGTCGCCTGGCTGGCGATCGGATGGTTTGCACAGCGCTGGCTGGGGCGGCGAGGGCGAAGTGACCCTTGAGCCACCGATCAGCAAGGTTCTTGCCGAGAAGGGCGTCTTTCAACTGATCCGACGCAAGAAGCTTGCGGCACGACGTCCATTTTGCTACATAAACTTCCATGCGCACGCGGCCCACAAGCCTGCTTCTTCTCTCGCTGGGGCTTAGCCGCCCCTGGGCGCCTCTCTAGGCACGCGCATGCTCGCGGCCGGGCGATCCAGGGGTTAGAAGACCTCCGCCCCTAGACTGAAACACCGCGAAGAGATCTGAATTCCCATGACCGACCCTGTATCAGAGTCCGCCCCGGCGCCGTCTGACCGCGTCATTGTCTTCGACACCACCATGCGTGATGGCGAACAGTCGCCCGGCGCATCGATGTCGCACGACGAAAAACTCGAACTGGCCAAGATCCTCGAAGACATGAAGGTCGATGTGATCGAGGCGGGCTTCCCGATCGCCTCCAACGGCGACTTCGAGGCGGTCCGCGCCATCTCCGGGATCATCACCGAAAGCGTCGTCTGCGGCCTCGCCCGCGCCGGCATGGCCGACATCGAAC
>NZ_JBILRO010000212.1:0-6104 GCF_044372605.1 Phenylobacterium sp. | reverse complement strand
GTGAAGCCTGCCCCCACAGCGGCCTCGAGTTGCTTGCGCAGGTCATTCCCGGCCAACGGCAAAACCGGTGCTCCGTCCGCTGCCAGCCGCTCGATCGCTTCCACCACGCCGTCGTAAAGCGGTGCTGGTTTTCGGGGGTTCAGAACGAACAGGTCTTGTCGCGACTGGTCACCGATGACGAGGGCGTCGCCGAAGCCCGCCGTTGTCACAAACAGGGTCCGGGCCCCGCGGCGCTCCAGCAGGGCGTTGGTGGCGACCGTGGTTCCCATCTTGATGGCGTCAACCCGCGCGGCCGGGAAACGATCACCCGCCGCCACATCCATGAGCCGCCTCATCGCCTCAACGGCTGCGTCAGGATAGGCCGCCGACGCCGAAAGCAGCTTCAGCGAGGTCTCCACGCCGTCGTCTGATCGACAGATCACATCGGTGAATGTCCCCCCGCGATCAATCCAGAAGCTGAAGCGCCTGTCCAAAACTTAACCTCTCGGTGTGATTGTCACGGGCTCGCCCTAGTCGTAAGGCATGCCCATAGCGAAATGAGCTTCTGGCGCAAAATTGCTGGTCTGGCAGTCCGCAATCTCGATGAGGCGGAATGCGACCAATGCCCACCGGGTCTGCCCGGGGAGGACCCCGCGTTCTCCACGGCCGTCACTGCGCTTGGCGCGAAACTGGCCAAGGCGGACGGCAACGCCCAATCGGCCGAGTACGAAACCTTTTCCATTGTATTCCGCTCTGACGATGGCAGCGAAGGAAACATCCGCCGGCTCTATCAGCTCGCCCGACAGACCACCCGCGGCTTTGAGAGCTACGCCCGTAGGCTGAAGAAGCGCTACGGCTCCTGTCCACAAATACTGGAAGATGTACTGGACGGCCTTTTTCATATCGCACGTTCGGACGGCGCCGTGACCGGGGATGAGCTTGATTATCTCGAACGTGTCAGCGTGCTCTTCGGGTTCTCGGCTCTGACCTTCCGGCGGATCAAGGCGACCCACCTGGGCGGCGAGCGGGATGATCCCTATCTGGTCATTGGTGTCGCCCCGGACGCCCCGGACGCAGACGTTCGCGCGGCCTGGCGGGCCATGCTCACAGAATCGCATCCTGATCGGGCGCGATCGCGCGGGCTACCCGATGAGTTTGTCGAAGTCGCCGAGGCCAAGTCTGCGGCCATCAACGCCGCCTATGACGAGATTGTCCGTGACCGTCGCGCCCATGCTCTTGTCGGCGCTTCGTGAACTTGGCCTGTATGCGCGTCGATGGTTGCCGACTTGACGTGCGGCCATTGAGTAATGACATTGGTGTGTCAGTGATGGACACAGCCGTCCGCTGAGGAGAACCGATGGTTCAGAATTTCGCCGCGAGACAAGGATCTGCCTTCCGTAGCCTCGCGTTGCTCGCCGGAGGGCTGGCGACCATCGCGGCGGTTATCGTCGGTGCGATCCTGGCCGTGTTCGCCGCAGCCACCGTGGCCGTGATCGCGGTGATGGCGTCTGCGCTTCTGGCCTTTGCCGGTTTCGCAATGCGGGCCCGGCGTACAGTGCGCGCGCGTCGCACCGACAGTGACATCATCGAAGCCCGTCATCAGGGCGGCCATCACTGGGTTGCCTATGGCTGGAACGAGCGCCGCTAGACTGCCGCGATGACTCGTTGCCGCGAGGTGACGCTTGCCGGCTCTGCCGCCCGGCACTAGCGTGCTTTCAAACAAGCGTTGGGAGCGAAAAATGTCCATTGGCGTGATTGCGACAATCCGGATCCAGGACGGAAAAGGGGCGGAGTTCGAGGCCTTTGCGTCTGAACTGGCCCGGCAAGTGCGGGCGAACGAGCCGGGTAATCTGGCCTATGAACTGACCAAGAGCCGCACCGAACCCAATACCTACAAGTTTCTGGAACTCTATGTGGACCAGGATGCGCTGACCCATCACGGCGGCACGGACTATTTCAAGGCAGCAGGGCCCAAGTTCGCCGCGGTGCTGGCGGGGCGGCCTGAGGTCGAATATCTGGACGGCGTGGGGTGAGCTGACATGGATCTGAATTTCTCTCCTGAGGATCTGGCGTTCGGCAACGAGGTTCGGGCATTTATCGCCGAGGCGTTCGACGACGAGATGCGCGCCAAGCTGGAGCAGTCCAAGAACCATCATCTGGACAAGGCCAGTCAGGTGCGGTGGTTGAAGCGCCTGGGCGCCCGCGGCTGGATGGCGCCTGACTGGCCGGTTGAGCATGGCGGCACGGGCTGGGATCTCAGCAAGAAGTACATCTTCGACATGGAGATGGCGCTGGCCGGTGCGCCTTCGACGTCGAATATGGGAACGACGATGTGCGCGCCTGTCGTCATGGCGTTCGGGACCGAGGAACAGAAGGCTCAGCACTTGCCTAAGATCCTGTCCACTGACGTCTGGTGGTGCCAGGGCTACTCCGAGCCAGGCTCGGGCTCCGATCTCGCCTCGCTGTCCATGAAGGCGGTACGCGACGGCGACCACTATGTGCTCAATGGTTCGAAAACCTGGACGACGCTGGCGCAGTGGGCGGACTGGATGTTCTGCCTGGTGCGAACCTCTAATGAAGAGATCCGCCAGAAGGGCATCAGCTTCCTGCTGATTGACATGAAGACTCCAGGCATCACCATCCGGCCGATCCCGACGCTTGATGGACCGGCCGAGGGCGAGCAGGAGATCAACGAAACCTTCTTCGACAACGTGCGGGTGCCGGTCGCCAACCGGATCGGCAAGGAGGGCGAGGGTTGGACCTACGCCAAATATCTCCTGCAATTTGAGCGCGGTAATCCCTACGCAGCGGGTCTGTCCATGCAGATGCGCAAGGTCCGCAAGATCGCTGGTGTTGAACGGTCGGATCGTGGCGGCACTATGATGGACGATCCGGACTTCCGCAAAAAGCTGTGCGAGGCCGAGATAAAGATCGAGGCCTTGAACGCTACGGAACTGCGTGCCTTTGCGGGACGCGCCAGCGGCGAGGCAATGGGGGCGGTTTCGTCCATGTTCAAGCTGGAAGGCAGCCAGATGCAGCAGGCTGTCACCGAACTGGCCCTCGAGGCAGCCGGCCTCTATGCTCAGCCCTTCGTGCGCGACACCTGGGAGATGCTTCAGCCGGGCGGCAATACCTTCCGCGCCGGACCCGACTACGCAGCGACCGTGGCGCCCCACTATTTCAACTATCGCAAGACGTCGATCTATGCCGGGTCGAATGAGATCCAGCACAACATCATGGCCAAGATGGTGCTGGGGCTCTGACGGGTTCTGGGCAGGACAACGGTTTGTTCTGAGCGAAAGTCACAGAATGTCGCGCGCCGCCCGGATTGTCGCAGCACTGGCCGGCCTGGCCACGGTCGCCCTTGGCACCGCCGCCCTTGGAGGGTCGTACTACGTCGTTCAGTCGGGCGCTGACTCCTGGACTGTCATTGATCCCCAAGGCGTGGAGACACTGTCCAACGAAGGTCCGGTCCGCCGCGCCTGGGCAGTGAGGGTGCAGCGGAACATAATGACGGGAGAGGTTCCCGTGCCGGGCTACGTTCGGACCCTGTCCGAATATGACTGCGGCGCCAATCTTGTGCGGTGGACCGAGTTTACGGCCTTCTCCCGGACCGGCGCGACCCTGGTCAGCCAGCGCAATCCCAATCCCGAGTGGAATCCGCCGACCAATGCGAGCGACATCTACAATGCATTCAGGCTGGTGTGTCGCAGAAGCGGTGGTGGTGGCTCGGTCGTCTCGGCCGAAAGCGTCGCCAAAGTCGTGATCAGCTTGATGGCGGCTTGGGATCCGCCACTCCCGACCAGTGCGGCGGGAGGCGACACAAGACGACCCGCACAAGCCAAGGCTGCGCCAACGGGTGGGGCGGCGGCGAAGAAGACAATTCCGCCCAAGGCTACGGTCAGCAACCTGAAACCTGCGACCCGCTAGGCCGCTTTTCGAGGGCTCGGGACTATTCCTCTCGCCTCGCCCTGGTGTCGGTCATTAACTATTTTGACAACTGGCCTCGGATCGCGCCCGCGCGGAACTCGGCGTTGTGGACGTTCACGTAGTAACCGGCGGGATTGGCCAGCAGATCCGTGACCACCGCAGGATCGGCGGTCGCACAGCCAGCGCTCTTTCCCACGACATCAGGTGCTGTCAACGGCACGGCCACCGGCCCAGCCGAACCGCTCGGTCCCTTGTGGATGTGGGCCATGGTGGCCGGCGCGATCCCCTCCACCATCAGGGTGTAGCAAACCTGAGACTTGGCGACGTCGACCTTCAACGTGGCGTGGCCCATCCCATCGGCGTCGCCGGCGCTGGGCTTTTCTGCGGAACCCATCAGATGCGCGGAAAGTGCAACTGCCTGTGCGAAAGCGGGCGCGGAGACCACGGCTGTTGCCGTGAACGCCAGCGCGGCTGCCCTTGCGATGATCTTCGTCATGCAACCCTCCTGCGGGCTCCCGGCCCGGTAAGGGGACGGAAGCGTAGTCGAGGCCCTACGTCAATCAAACCTGGAAAGTCAGGTCCGGCTTGGGATTACCACGGGCAGGTATTCATAGCCCTTCACGAAGGAAGACGGCACGCGGCGCGGCGGCCCCATCACCTCGATCTTCGGGAAGCGCTTGAGGATCTCTTCCCAGATGATCTTGAGCTGCAGCTCGGCCAGACGATTACCGACGCAGCGGTGAATGCCGAACCCGAACGAGAGGTGCTGGCGCACCCGTGGCCGCTGGATCCAGAAGTCGTTTGGTCGTTCGATGACCTCTTCGTCCCGATTGCCCGAGACGTACCACATGGCGACCTTGTCACCCTTCTTGATGGTCTTGCCGCCCAGTTCCACGTCCTTCAGCGCCGTGCGGCGCATATAGGCCAGAGGCGTCTGCCACCGGATGGTTTCGGAGACCATGGCCGGGATCAGGCTGTGATCGGCGCGAAGCAGGCGCTCCTGCTCCGGGTTCTGGCTAAGCGCCAGGATCGAGCCGGTGATCGAATTGCGGGTCGTGTCGTTACCCCCGACGATCAGCAGGATCAGGTTCCCGAGGTATTCCATCCGGTCCATGTTGCGGGTGGATTCGCCGTGGGCCAGCATCGAGATCAGGTCGGGCTGCGGCGGAGCGTTCACCCGCTCGTTCCACAGGCGCAGGAAATAGTCGACGCATTCAAAGAGTTCGGCGCGGCCTTCCGCCTTGGCGATCTCCGGATCGTCCGAGCTGAACAGGCCGCTGTTCGGCGCCGCCGTGGCGACATCGGACCAACGGGTCAGTTTGCGGCGGTCCTCCCACGGAAAATCGAACAGGGTGGCCAGCGTCATGGTGGTGAGTTCGATGGAGACCTTGTCCACCCAGTTGAACTCTTCGCCGATCGGCAGGCTGTCGAGAATGGCCCCGGCGCGTTCGCGAATAACGGGCTCCAGGTTCATCAACTGGACCGGTGAAACCGCCGGGCTCACCGTCTTGCGTTGTTCATCGTGCTTGGGTTGGTCCATGGCGATGAACATGGGCAGGGTGAAGTCTGCATCGGGGTCTGGCAGGACGATCGTTGGTTCCGACGAGAAGGCCTCGTGGTTTGTATCCACGGCCATGATGTCGTTGTACTTGGTGATCGACCAGTAGCCGCCGATCTCCGCCTCCGGCGAGGTTGACCAGTGGACGGGGTCTTCTTTCCGCAGCCGCTCGAAATAGGGCCACATGGTATCGTTGCGAAACAGCTCGGGATCGCTGGGATCAATGTCCGCGAGGGGCATGTTATACGCGGCTTCGCGGGCTGCGCGCTTCAGGTCGATGGCGCCGTCGTCCATGGCTCATCCTCCAATGTCGCGGGTCGAAAGCGCCCGCATTTGATCGGTTGTGAGGTTGATCCCCGGGCCGGGTCATGTCAATCAAAAGTGACGCATGCGTCACCTTTGGCGTCAGAATTTCTGCACTGGCGCAGCGCCGTCACGCCAACGACATTGGGCTAACCAGACTCACGGGAATTTTTCATGGCCTCCGACGTCCTCTTCACCCCGTTTACTTTCAAGGGGCTGACGCTCCCTAACCGCGTCGTCATGGCGCCGATGACCCGCTCGTTCTCTCCGGGCGGCGTGGCGACTGAAGAGGTGGCGGCCTACTATCGTCGGCGCGCCGAAAGCCAGGTTGGTC
>NZ_JBILRO010000254.1:0-4817 GCF_044372605.1 Phenylobacterium sp. | reverse complement strand
CAAGGACCTTTGCGACAGTCTGGACCTTACCGTATTCATGATCACACACGACCTCGACAGTCTCTACAAGGTCACCGACCGGGTGGCGGTGATCGCTGACAAGACGGTGGTGGCGGTGGCGCCTGTTCGCGAACTAGAACATTCGGAACACCCATGGATCCAGGAATACCTTTTGGGCGAACGCGGTCGCGCGGCGCGGGGCGGCGGCAGGGGATCTGAGGGCTGATGGAAAAGAACGCCAACTATGCGTTGGTCGGCCTGTCCACGCTGATCCTGACTGTCGCTCTGATGGTCTTCGTGGTCTGGCTGGCGCGCTTGAACTTCAATGCAGGGTACGACCTCTACGACATCGTTTTCGAGGGTCCTGTCCGGGGCTTGACCGAAGGCGGCGAGGTTCATTTCAACGGTATCAAGGTCGGCGAGGTCACCAAGATCGAGCTCGACGGATCAAACCCCAAGAACGTCATTGCCCGGGCGCGGGTTACAGGAGATGTGCCGATCCGGATCGACTCCTACGCAACTCTTGAGCCTCAGGGGATAACCGGCCTCAACTATGTCCAGATTATCGCCGGAAGCTCAACGAAGCAGCTCCTGAAGGACTATTCCGACAAGCGCTGCACCCGCATCGGCGGTGGTTGCGTTCCCCGACTGGCCAGTCGGCGCAGCACCTTCGCCGACCTCCTGGAGGGCGGAGGCACGGTGCTGACGCGCTCGATCGAGGCCCTTGATCGGGTGAACCGTGTATTGTCGGATCAGAACGTCCGCACATTCTCGGCCGCGCTCTCGGATGTCCAGGCGGTGACGGCAGAGCTACGCGAGCGCAAGGCCCTGATCGCCGACGTTCAGATCGCGGTTCAACGGCTGGAAGAGGCGACGGCCGAGATCGCGCTCCTGTCGAAAACCACACGCGATGTGGTGGACGGCGACGGTCGCAGGGCCATGCGCAGCCTCGCCGACGCCGCAAGGGAGACGCAGGTCACAGCCAAGGAGATCCGCACCATGGCGGAAAAACTTCAGGGGCCGACATCTGACTTCGCCAACAACGGCCTGCCTCAGGTCACGGCTACCGTGATCCAGCTGCAGAACTCGGCCGAATCTCTTGAGCGCCTGATCAACGAAATTCAGTCCAGCCCCACCGGCGCTTTGGGCAAACCGCCCGCCAAGGAAGTGAAAGTCCCGAAATGAGGTCCGGCTCCATCACATTCCGAGTGGCCGTTATAGCTGCCGTTGCCCTGGCGACGAGCGGATGCATCACCCTGCTGCCAAAGGCGAAGCCGGTGGACCTCTACCGGTTTGGTCAACCGGCATCAGCCAAGTTCGAGACAGTGCAGACCGGCACGGTTGGCGTTGTCCGCGCAACGGGAGAGTTTCAGCGCGAGGCCGCTGGCGACCGGTTAGTGGCGATCACGTCGGAAAGGGTGGCTCTGGTCGCCGAAGCCCGGTGGGTGACGCCAGCCATCACACTCTGGGACGAGGCCGTACTGGCGGCGTTTGACGCGGACAACGGTCGCGTGAGGCTGATCGCACGCGGCGAACCCGGGCGCGCGGCCTATGTGCTGCGCCTGGACGTCCGCAACTTTGAAGCTCTTTACGAACGAGGGCCGAAGGCGGCGCCAACTGTATTGGTCCGTGTGCGCGCGGCGCTCACGTCGAACGCGGACCGTGGCCTGGTCGGTGAACGGATCTTCGAAGCCCGGATCACGCCCTCGGAAAACAAGCTCTCAGAGATCGTTCCTGCCTACGACCGCGCCGTGGCTGAGGTTCTCAAGCAGGTGATCGGCTGGACCAACGAGCTGGCGGTTCCGGTCTAGGCTTCCACCCCTGCCTGCCGCATCGCCGCCGTGATGGTGTTCTGCAGTAGCACTGCCACGGTCATTGGCCCGACCCCGCCCGGCGCCGGCGTTATCCAGCCCGCGACGCCCAGGGCTTCCTTGTAGTGCACATCCCCCACGATCTTGGTCTTGCCGGCTGCGGCCTGCTCGGGATTGTCAAACGGCACACGATTGATGCCGACGTCGATCACGCAGGCGCCGGGCTTTATCCAGTCGCCGCGGATCATCCGGGGACGACCTACGGCGGCCACCAGGATATCGGCCTCCCGGCAGACCGACGGTAGATCGACCGTGCGAGAGTGGGCCATGGTCACGGTGCAGTCTGCTGCCAGCAGCAGCTGGGCGATCGGCTTGCCTACCAGAAGAGACCGACCGACCACCACCGCGCGCTTGCCCGTCAGGTCGCCCAGGGTCTCGCGCAACAGGATCAGGCACCCCGTCGGCGTGCAGGCCACCAGCGATGGAAGCCCCGCCACCAACCGACCGGCATTGATCACGCTAAGGCCATCCACATCCTTGTCCGGACTGATGGCGGCGATCACCGCGCTTTCGTCCAGATGTTTCGGCAGCGGCAGTTGGACCAGTATGCCGTGAATCAAGGGGTCAGCATCGAGATCGCCAACCAGCTGCAACAGGTCCTCAAGCCGGGTGTCCGCAGGCAGCCGATGAGTGACCGAATGCATGCCCGCCGCAAGCGACTGCTCGCCCTTGGACTTCACGTAGCCCTGCGACGCGGGATCGTCGCCCACCAGCACAACCGCCAACCCGGGCTGAAGCCCATGCTCGGATTTAAGCCGCGACACTTCTGCCTTCACTTTAGTCAGCAGGCGTTCGGCATGGACCTTGCCGTCGATGATCCTAGCGGTGGTCTCAGTCATCTCGCGCTGGTAGCGCGTGGCGCCCGTACGCGCAATCTCAGCCAGACCGCGACCGCCCAGGCATGGGATTCTCGATCCAGTTGAGTGAGGGCTTCGAATGGGTCGAGCCAGACAAGTTCGTGATCCGTCTCGATCTTCAAAGCGTGATTCTCGGCTGCAACCTGGCCCGCGAAGAAGGCCCCACGCGTGTTCCGGACCACGCCGTCGTGATGCAGGAAGAAGTGATCGGCGCGGGTGAAAGGAGCCGCATCGAGCGCGGCCACGAGGCCAGCCTCCTCTCCGCACTCACGGATTGCTGCCTGAACCTCGGTTTCGCCCGGATCCATCCCGCCGCCCGGCAGATGCAGCAGATGACCTCGCCCCAGCCACGACACCCGCACGAGCGCGATAAGGCCGCCCCGCTCAATCACGGCGAAAGCGGCCGGACGATCCGGGCAGGCAGCCTCATCCACGGCGACCCCAAATTGCGGGATCGCCATCAGTCGACCGAGGAGAGCGCGACGTAAGGGTTGACCTTGCCCGACAGCACATCCTGTACTGCGATAGGTCGCCATCCGACTTTGGTGGTGGCGCTGGCTCGCCAGGCTTCAACAATCAGGTCCCGAAGCTCCGAGGCGCCCTCTGCCAGTCGGGCCGTCGCGAAGGTGCCGCCGCGCGGATCGCCCGGCTTCATGCCGCCAGCCTTCTCCATCTCGTAGAGCGGGATGACCTGGTCGCGTGACTTAAGCAGATAATCCGTCACCCGTTGTTCGATAGGGCAGTAACAGCTTCGGAACGGCGCGACGGCCTTTGCGACATCAACCTGCGACACGCGGGATTTGACCATTTCTCCCTCGAAGGGAGCGTGGATACGGGCCGTCGTGTAGCCATTCGGGTTCGGATAGTCACCCCAGCCGTTGTAATGGATCGACACGTGGAGGGGCTGACTGCCATCGCCCACGAAATGGGACAGCTCGCCTATGTCCTTGAGGATTAGCGCCTCCCGCCGGCGGATGTCTTCCTTGAACCAGACCCTGTTGCCTTTCCAGGCGGGGTTGACGATGGCAGCGTTAAGGACGCGCCAGTAGGCCAGATTTATGGTGAGCTGCTGGTAGCGGTCGATGATGGCGTAAGGCAGGTAGCCAGCCTTCCACTCATCCAGATTGAACAGCCGAAGTTGCGTGGCGTAGTCGGCCCGGGTGGCGGCCAGAGGGACCATCATCGGGCCGCCCAGCAACTTGCCCTGTTCGTCGATGTCGATGAAGTGCGCGCCCTCGCGGTCGGTATCATGCAAACGCCCGGCCCCCTTGTGGCGATCCGGCTCACGGGAGAGTTCACCGACGTCGAGGATGGTTCTCGGGCTACGCAGGAAACCCGGCAACTCGCCTGGCAGGCTGCGCATCGCCTCCTGGCCGATCATCCGGTGACCACTCCCGCCCCAGGCCAGGGCACCGCCGGGCGCAGTGGCGAGCAGGGCAGCAACGGCAAGAGCGACGAGGCGTTTCATGGACCGCATTTGCGCTGTCGATCCCGGCCAAGGCAAGGCGCTTTCAGTTGATCTTCAAAACCTGTTCAACGCGCTCGATCCAGCCAGTGACGCGCGGGTAGTCGGCCAGGTCAAAACCGCCCTCCCCGGCCATCCGCGTATAGGCAACCAGGGCCACGTCGGCGAGGCTGACATGATCGCCAACCAGAAAGGCTGAGGTAGCCAGACCGTCCTCCAGACGTTGCAACGCCGCCCGGCCACGTTCCACCAGTCGCGGCTCGAGGTCGGCTACCGCCTTGCCCTGATAGCGCACCTGAAACCGCGCCACCGCTACATAGGGCTCGTGGCTGTATTGCTCCCAGAACATCCACTCCAGCATGCGGGCGCGGTTATAGGCATCGACCGGGATCAGCGCCGAGCCTTCGGCCAGATGCAGGATGATGGCGTTGGATTGCGACAGCGCCCGACCGTCATCGAGAACGACGACAGGCACCTGGCCCGCTGGATTCATCGCCAGGAAGTCCGGCGTGCGAGACTCACCTTTCATGATGTCGACCTCGATCCAGTCGTACGCAAGACCCAGAAAATCCGCTATCCAGGCCACCTTCAGGCAATTCCCCGAGATCCGATCTCCATAGATTT
>NZ_JBILRO010000031.1:0-22277 GCF_044372605.1 Phenylobacterium sp. | reverse complement strand
CGGCAGCGTCTCGTCGCTGCAGATGCACCATGCGGGCAACCGATCGCCCAAGGAGCTCATCGGCCAGCCGGTCTGCCCGTCGGACGATCCCGAAACCGGCGCGCGCGGCCTGTCGCTGGGTGAGGTCGAGCAACTGATCGAGGACTTCGTCGCCGCCGCTGTCCGTTCGGAGCAGGCTGGCTTCGAGGGCGTGGAGATCCACGGCGCCCATGGCTACATTATCGCCCAGTTCCTGTCGGCCGAACTCAACCACCGCACCGACCGCTACGGCGGATCGGTCGAGAACCGCGCCCGCATCATCCACGAGATCATCGACGGTGTCCGCAGCCGCTGCGGACCCGACTTCCAGCTGGGCCTGCGCCTGTCGCCGGAGCGCTTTGGCCTGAAATTGGCCGAGATCCTTCAGATCACCCAGACCATCCTCACCGATGGCCGCATCGATTATCTGGACATGTCGCTCTGGGACGTCGCCAAGGAACCCATGGAAGAGGAATTCCACGGCCGGTCGCTGATGTCGTACTTCACGGCGCTGGATCGTGGACAGGTGCGGCTGGGCGTCGCCGGCAAGGTGACCAGCCCGGCGGTGGCGCGCGATATGCTGGCCAAGGGCGCCGATTTCGTCCTGATCGGCCGCGCGGCCATCCTGCACCACGACTTCCCGAAGCTCTCCCACGATCCCGCCTTCGAGCCGATCGCCCTGCCGGTCACCCGCGAGCATCTGGTCAAGGAAGGCCTCGGCCCTGCGTTCGTGGACTACATGTCCACCTGGAAGGGCTTTGTGCAGGAGCCGGTGGCGGCCGAGGCTTAAAGGCCGAGACCTGCCGGCTTAGGCCCACCGGTCGCCCAGTCCAGGAGCTCCACGGGGTGGACCACTGGCGCATCCAGCACTGGCGCAAGCTGCGCGATACAGCCGATGTTGCCGGCGGCCACAACGACGGCGCCCGTGCGGTTGATGTTGGCGGCCTTGCGGTCGCGGAGTTGGATGGCGAGGTCGGGCTGCAGGATGTTGTAGACGCCGGCTGATCCGCAGCAGAGGTGGCCTTCCGCGACCATCCGCACCTCGAACCCGGCCGCTCCCAGCAGCGCCGGAGGTCCGGTCTTGATCTGCTGGCCATGTTGAAGCGAGCAGGCAGCATGATAGGCCACAATCAGTCCCGATGGCGCTGCAACTGGCGGGAGCCCCACCTCGCCGATGAACTCCAGGATGTCTTTGGCCGGTACAGCCTCGCCGACCAACTGCTGGTAGGACTTCAGCATCGTACCGCAGCCGGCCGCCGTGGCTATGATGGCGTCGACCGTCCCGGCGCGCGCCCAGGCGGCGAGATTGGCGTTCGCCATCGCCTTCGCTTCGGCCGCGCGGCCCAGGTGTTCGGAGAGCGCGCCGCAGCAGCCTTCACCCTCGGCCAGCACGACGTCAAAACCTGCCCGGTTGAGCAATCGGATCGCCGCTTCGCGAATCTCCGGCGCCATCACCGGCTCAACGCAGCCCTGAAGCAGGATCACCCGGCCTTTCACCGGCTGGGCCGCTCCTGTCGGCGGGGCGCCGTGCCCTGGCGCAGTGACGCCGGCCCGTGATTTCGGGACCAAACCGAGCATGGCTGCCAAGGGTTTCAGTCCCAGACGCCTCAAGAGGGGCTCAAGCGGCCGAGCGATCCGCCCAAGGCCAAGCGCAATCCGCAACCTTCCAGGCCGCGTCATCACGCCCGCCAGGACGGCACGCAGTATCCGCTCGGGCAAGGGCCGCACGTGATGTGTCTCGATGTGGATCCGGGCGTGGTCGATCAGTTGCGCATAGTCGACGCCGGAGGGGCAGGTGGTCGTGCAGGCCAGACACGACAGGCAGCGGTCCACGTGGGTGACGGTGCTGGCCGGCGGCGGCCCGCCATCCTCCAGCATCGCCTTGATCAGTTCGATCCGCCCGCGCGGACTGTCGCGCTCATCGCCCAGCAGCACATAGGTGGGGCAGGTCGCTGTGCAAAACCCGCAGTGGACGCACTTGCGGATCGCCGCCGCCGAGGCTGCCGTCTTGGGATCGGCCAGCTGTACCGGTGTGAACGAGGTTCTCATCCGCGCCCCTCCATGCGGCCGGGGTTGAGTACGCCCAGGGGATCAAAGGCGGCTTTGACTCGCGCCTGTAGCGCCCCCAGCGCCCCGCTTCTCGCCGTGAACGCATCGCCGCCCTGCAGGCAAAGGGCATGGCCGCCCAGGTTCGCGACAACGGCGCGGATGCGGTCAGGCAGCGCCTCAGTCCGTAGCCAGACCTGTCCGCCAGCCCAGTCATAGAGCGCATCGCCCGCAAGCTGCTCTGGCCCGCGCCATCCCGACGCCGGGGGCAGGGACAGTCGCCAGAGCGGCCGTGGATCGTCGGCCAGAGCTTCAACCTCGCGCACCTGCTTCCAGAACGGGCGACTGTGGCCGGCGTCCAGTGTCTCGATCCGACCGAAGGGCCTGAGCGCCGCCGCAAGCGCCTCGGCCCGCGCCGTGACCGACGCCTCGAATCCCTCAAGCCGCACCGCTGTCACCGCCATCTCGGCCTTCAGGGGGCTGGCCTTGGCCGCGAAGGGCGGAAGATAGGCCGCGCCGGACACCTCGAAGGGGCCGTTCATCGCCACGCCCATGGCTTCCAGGGCCCTGGTGTCGTTCAGGCCAAACAGCATCAGGGTGGTTTCGGCTCGTGGCGCGGGGAGCACCTTGATGGTGACTTCGGTCAATACCGCCAGCGTGCCCCAGGACCCCGCCATCAGCTTCATCAGATCATAGCCGGTGACATTCTTCACGACCTTGCCGCCGGCCTTGAACATCTCCCCCCGACCGGAGACGGCTTCGAACCCCAGGAAGTGATCCCGCGCGGCGCCCGCGCGGACCCGCCGGGGTCCCGAGACGTTGGCCGCGAGGACCCCACCGAGGGTCGGCTGCCCCGTTGCGCCCAGCAGCCCGGTCCAGTGCGGCGGCTCAAAGGCCAGCATCTGACCCTGACTGGCCACCCGCGCCTCCAGATCCGCCAGCCGCACGCCGGGTTGCGCGGTCAGCACCAGCTCGTCCGGGGCATAGTCGATGATGCGGTCAAGTCGCGTCGTCGACAGGACCAGATCCGCCCGGTCCACGCTGCCGACGCGCCGCTTCGTGCCACCGCCGACGATCTCGATGCGACGCCCCTTCGCGCCGGCCTCTGCGACGGCGTCGAGCACCTCTTCGGGCGTTGCGGGTTCCAGGGTGGGGGCGTTGGACATCAGAACCGCGGCAGATCCGGGAACGCCAGCTTCCCGCGGTGAACATGGACGCGTCCCAGCTCGGCGCAGCGATGCAGCACCGGAAACACCTTGCCGGGATTGAGTAGCAGGCCGGGATCAAAGGCGCACTTGACCCGTTGCTGGCAGGCCAGATCGGTCTCGTCGAACATCTCGCTCATGAGGTCGCGTTTCTCGACACCCACGCCATGCTCCCCGGTCAGGACGCCGCCCACCGACACGCAGAGTTTCAGGATGTCGGCGCCGAACGCCTCGGCCTTTTCCAGATCACCCGGGATGTCGACATCGTAGAGGATCAGCGGATGCAGGTTGCCGTCGCCGGCGTGAAAGACATTGGCCACGCCCAGCCCGTAATGGCCGCTCAGCTCGGTGATCCTGGCCAGCACCTGGGGAAGCTTGCCCCTGGGGATCGTGCCGTCCATGCAGAAATAGTCGGGTGCGATCCGCCCCACCGCCGGGAAGGCGGCCTTGCGGCCTGCCCAGAAGGCCTGACGCTCGGCTTCGGACTTTGACACGCGCTCGAAAGTGACATTCCGCACCGCCGCCAGAGCCCGGATGTGGCCGGTCAGTTCGTCGCACTCGGCCTGCGGTCCATCCAGTTCCACGATCAGCAGGGCTGCGCAGTCCACCGGATAGCCGACGCCCACAAAGGCCTCCGCCGCCCGGATCGCGGGGTTATCCATCATCTCCAGGCCCGCCGGAATGACGCCCGCGGCGATAATGTCGCCCACCAGCCCGCCCGCATCTTCCACTGAGGCGAACCCCAGCAACATGGCCTTGGCGGTCTCGGGCTTTGGCAGGATCCGCACTGTCACCTCGGTGACAATTCCCAGAAGACCCTCAGATCCGGTCACCAGTCCCAGCAGATCATAGCCGTCCGCGTCCATCGCCTTGCCGCCCAGGCGCACGATCTCGCCGCTCATCAGCACCAGTTCACAGCCCAGCAGGTTGTTGGTGGTCAGGCCGTACTTCAGGCAGTGCACCCCGCCCGAGTTCTCGGCCACATTGCCGCCGATGGTGCAGGCGATCTGACTGGAGGGATCGGGGGCATAGTAGAACCCCTCGGCCTCGACGGCCCCGGTGATCGCCAGATTGGTCACGCCCGGCTGCACGACAGCGCAGCGATTGGGATAGTCCACCTCCAGCACCCGATTGAACTTTGACAGACCCACGACGACGCTGTCCGCCAACGGCAGGGCGCCACCGGACAGCGATGTTCCGGCGCCGCGCGGCACGACCTTGACGCCATTGGCCTGACACCAGCGCAGTACCTCCGCGACCTGCGCTGTGGTTTCGGGGAGGACCACGGCGATAGGCGCCTGCCGATAGGCCGACAGTCCGTCGCTTTCGAAAGGGACAAGTTCGCTCGCAGCGCTCACCACGCCCTCGCCGGGCACGATCTGCTGCAAGGCGCGCACGATCTCGGCCTTTCGGGATATCAGGTCGGCATCCGGCAGGGGCATCTTCATGCGGCGGACGGTAAGCGGATGTGCGCTTCGAGGCTACTGCCCTTGCGCGTTCAGCCGGGCCTCACCCGTCGTAGAACAGCGCCGGGTGCAGGCCGATCACCTTGCGCTCACGGGACGTGGTTGCCCGCGCGATGGCCTCTGCGGAGAGCTGATTCGCGTCATCTGTTGGAACCAGCCGCTGGGCGATGTCGCGACGACCATAGTGGACCTGCAGGAAGAACCGCCCTTGGTCGCCGTCCCGGGTTGGCATCCGTCGGTGCCAGACGTCGGAAACGAACAGGCCCGCGTCACCGGCCCGGGTCAGCAAGGGCACAACGCGTTGGCCCTCATAGTCGAGGTCATCATCCATGTTGCGCGCATGAGGCGGCGCCCGGCCTGAGAGATGGCTGCCCGGCAGCACGCCGGTCGGGCCGTCTTCCAGTGCGCAGTCCTGCAGATAGAGATGCACCCCGATGGCGAAAACAGGGTGCGGAATTTCGGCTGGCCATCTCACGCCCTCGGGCAACGGCACATGGGGACCGGCGTCAATGTGCCAGGCCTGCCCTCCGTGCGAACCGGGATGGCCGGCCGGGTTCCGCCAGGCTGTATTGGCGATCACGTGGCAATCCTCGCCCAGCAGCGGCTCTATCACTGACAGCAGCCGCGGATGCGCGCACACGCGCTGGGCGGCGGCGCTTCGGTTCAGCATCGCGTAACGGAACATCGCCGCATCTTCCGGCGGTCGGTCACCGCGCCGGTCGGACGGATCGCGGTCATAGATCTCGCCGATCTCGGTGCATAGCTCGGCGATCTCTGCCGGTGAGAGCAGGCCACGGATGATGGCGAAACCGTCCCGCTCCAGCTGGACGGACTCTTCCGGCGCCGGTTCGGTGCGAACTTCCAGATAGGGGCGGCCGCGTCGGATCATGCTGAGGCTCCATGTGGGCTCAGCCTATCCACTGCCTGGGCGGCGCGCCACTATGAAGGATCGCCTACTCGGCCTTGAACGCGGGCGTCCGCTTCTCGTTGAAGCTGGCTACGCCTTCGCGGCGGTCGGCGGTGGTGAAGAGGCGGTTGTAGAGGCTAAGTTCCAGGTCCATCGCAGCCTTCAGGTCAAGGTCCTGACCGCCATGGACCACCCGCTTCAGCGCCCGCACCGACAGGGGCGCCCGGCTGGCGATCTGGGCGGCGACGGCCAACACGGTCTCGAGCAGGGCGTCGACCGGAACCACGCCGTTGACGATCCCGTAGTCCAGCGCCTTGTCCGCCGGGATCGGGGCGGCGGTTGTCATGATCTCGATGGCCCGGCGGGGTCCCACGGCGCGGGTCAGGAGCTGGGTGCCGCCCAGACCCGGCATGATGCCGAGCCCGGCTTCAGGCAAACCGAACCGCGCGCCTTCGGCGGCGTAGGCGAAGTCGCAGGCGAGCGTCATCTCGCAGCCGCCACCCATGGCCGCACCCTGCACGGCCGCGATCACGGGAACCGGCACGGCCAGCTGTGCGCGGGCCATGTCCTCGAAGATCTTGTGCTGGGCCGCCCAGGCCTCATCGGTCATGCCGTTGCGTTCCTTGAGGTCCGCGCCGGCCTGGAAGTTCTTGCCCTCGCCGCGCAGGATCACGCAGCGCAGATCGACGCGCGCACCCAGTTTGGTCCAGGCGTCCAGCAGTTCGCGGCCCATGGTCGACGACAGGGCGTTGGCCACCTCCGGCCGGTTGAACACCACCGCCACGATGCCGGGGCCGAGGTCTTCCAGTTTGATCGTCTCGTAATCCATCAGAAGCTCTTCGGCTGGCCCAGCACGTGGGTGGCCACGTGGCTGAGGATGAGGTTCGTGGAGATGGGAGCCACCTGGTAGAGGCGGGTCTCCCGGAACTTGCGCTCTATGTCGTATTCCTCGGCGAAGCCGAAGCCGCCGTGGGTCTGGATCGCCATGTCGGCGGCGAACCAGCTGGCCTCCGAGGCGACCAGTTTGGCCATGTTGGCCTCGGTGCCGCAGGGCTGACCGGCCTCGAACAGTTCCGCCGCCTTTTCCACCATCAGATTGGCTGAGGTCATCTGCACATAGGCCCGCGCCAACGGGAACTGGACGCCCTGATTCTCGCCGATGGGACGGCCGAAGACCACCCGGTCCTTGGCATACTGGCTGGCGCGGTCGATGAAGAACTTCGCATCGCCGATGCACTCGGCCGCGATCAGGATCCGCTCGGCGTTCATGCCGTCGAGGATGTACTTGAAGCCCTTGCCCTCCTCGCCGATCAGGTTCTCGGCGGGAACCTCCAGGTCCTCGAAGAGCAGCTCGGTCGTGGCGTGGTTCAGCATGGTGCGGACCGGCGTGATGGTCAGGCCGTTCCCCACCGCCGCGCGCATGTCGACCAGCAGCACGCTCATCCCGGCCGACGTCTTCGCCTCGTCGCGCGGTGACGTGCGGCAGAGCAGCACCATCAGGTCGGAATGCTCGGCCCGGCTGATCCACAGCTTGCGGCCGTTCACGACGTACTTGTCGCCGACCTTCCTCGCAAAGGTGGTGATGCGGGTGGTGTCAGTGCCGGCGTCCGGCTCGGTGACCCCGAAGGCCTGCAGGCGCAGCTCGCCGCTGGCGATCCGGGGCATATAGGCCTCTTTCTGCGCTGACGTGCCGTGCCGCAGCAGCGTGCCCATTGTGTACATCTGGGCGTGACAGGCGCCGCCGTTGCAGCCCGACCGGTGGATTTCCTCCAGCACCGCCGACCCCGCCGCCAGACCCAGGCCCGAGCCGCCGTACTCTTCCGGAATCAGCACCGACAGGAAGCCGGCCTCGGTCAGGGCCTGCACGAAGGCCGTCGGATAGGCGCGATCGCGGTCAAGCGCCCGCCAGTAGGCGCCGGGGAAGCGGGCGCACAGCTTGCGCACCGCCTCGCGAATTTCAGGGAAGGTTTCGGTCATCGTGGTGTCTCTGTCATGCGCGGCACTGGAGATCGACTGCCAAAAGTGATCATCTCCACAAAACAGGAAACGTCGGGGAACCCAAGGTGAGTCAACTCAGCTATGTGCATGGCGCGAGTTCGCAGCCGCTGATCGGAAAGACCATCGGCGTGGTGTTCGACGAGACGTGCGCCGCCCATCCCGATCAGCTTGCGGTAATCTCTCGCCATCAGAAGATCCGCTGGACCTATGCTGAACTACAACGCCGCGTCGACGCCTTCGCCGGCGGCCTGATTGCGCTGGGCCTGGAACCGGGTGACCGGATCGGAATCTGGGCGCCGAACTGCGCCGAATGGGTCGTCACCCAGTTCGCCACCGCCAAGGCGGGCCTGATCCTTGTGAACATCAACCCGGCCTATCGCCTGTCAGAGGCCGAGTACGCGTTGAACAAGGTCGGCTGCAAAGCCCTGGTCATCGCCGTCCGCCACAAGACCAGCGAGTATCTGTCGATGGTGCATGAGTTGCGTGACGCCGGCCGCCTGCCGCATCTCGAAGTCGTCATCACAATCGACGACGATCCGCATCGCGGCTGCCAGAGCTTTCCGCACGTGTCGAACACCGCGCGTCTGGCCGACCGGTCGCGGCTGACCGAGATCGGCGCGACCCTGCAGTTCGACGACCCCATCAATATCCAGTTCACCAGCGGCACCACCGGCTTTCCCAAGGGCGCGACGCTCAGCCACCACAACATCCTGAACAACGGCTTCTTTGTCGGCGAGGCGCTGCGTCTGAAGGCGGGATCCCGGCTCTGCATTCCGGTACCGCTCTATCACTGCTTCGGCATGGTGATGGGCAATCTGGGCTGCATCACCCGCGGCGCCACAATGGTGCTCCCCTCGGAAGGGTTCGAACCCCTGGCGGTGCTGGAGGCTGTGTCAGAGGAGCGCTGCGAGGCCCTGTACGGGGTGCCCACCATGTTCATCGCCGTGCTGGCGCATCCGGCCTTCGACAGTTTCGATCTGACCTGTCTGCGCACCGGGATCATGGCCGGCTCGCCCTGTCCGGTGGAGGTGATGCGTCAGGTTATTGACCGGATGCACATGCCGGAAGTGACCATCGCCTATGGCATGACCGAGACCAGCCCGATCAGCTTCCAGTCCAGCTGCGACGACAGTCTGGAAGCCCGGGTCTCCACGGTCGGTCGCATCCAGCCCCACGTCGAGGTCAAGATCGTCGACGAGGCCGGACGGATCGTGCCCCGCGGCGCGCCCGGCGAACTCTGCACCCGGGGCTACTCCGTGATGCTGGGCTACTGGGATGATGCCGAGCGGACGGACGAGGCCCTCGACCGGTCCGGCTGGATGCATACCGGCGACCTCGCCACCCTCGATGCCGACGGCTACTGCAACATCGTCGGCCGCATCAAGGACATGGTCATTCGAGGCGGCGAGAACGTCTATCCGCGCGAGATCGAGGAGTATCTCTATGGCCATCCCGCCGTACAGGACGTGCAGGTGATCGGCGTTCCCGATCTCAGGTTCGGCGAGGAGCTCTGCGCCTGGATCGTGCTGAAGCCCGGCGAAGCGGTCACCGACGAGGAGGTCCGCGATTTCTGCCGCGGCCAGATCGCCCACTACAAGATCCCCCGCTACATCCGCTTCGTGGAGGGTTTCCCCACCACCGTCACCGGCAAGGTGCGCAAGGTCGAGATGCGCGAGACCATGATCGCCGAGCTTGACCTGAAACTGGAAAAGACGGCCTAGGCCAACCATGAGGAAGCTGACCAGTGCCGTCGATCCGAACGGCCCGGCCTTTGCGGCCAACGCCCGGGTGAACCGAGCCCTGGCGGATGATCTCCGCGCCCGGGCCAGCACGGCGGCCTTGGGCGGTCCCGAGGCCTCACGAACACGCCATGTCTCCCGCGGCAAGCTCTTGCCCCGCGAGCGGGTGATGCGGCTGCTCGACCCCGGCGCGCCGTTCCTGGAAGTGGGCGCATTGGCGGCGAACGGCCTCTATGACGATGAGGCTCCGGCCGCCGGCGTCATCACCGGCATCGGCCGAGTGTCCGGCCGCGAGGTGATGATTGTCGCCAATGACGCGACAGTGAAGGGTGGGGCCTATTTCCCGATCACTGTGAAGAAGCACCTCCGCGCCCAGGAGATCGCCCAGCAGAACCGCCTGCCCTGCGTCTATCTGGTGGATAGCGGCGGGGCCAACCTGCCGCATCAGGCCGAGGTGTTTCCCGACCGGGAGCATTTCGGGCGGATCTTCTTCAACCAGGCCCGGATGAGCGCAGAGGGCATCGCCCAGATCGCCTGCGTCATGGGCTCCTGCACCGCCGGCGGCGCCTATGTCCCAGCCATGTCCGATGAGTGCATCATCGTCCGTGGACAGGGCACCATCTTTCTGGGCGGCCCGCCCCTGGTTAAGGCCGCCACCGGTGAGATCATCTCGGCCGAGGAACTGGGCGGCGCCGACACCCATGGTCGTCGCTCCGGCGTGGTCGACCATGTGGCCGAAGACGACGAGGACGCCCTGGCTATCGTCCGGCGGATCGTGGCCAATCTCAACACCACCAAACCGCAGGACATGACGCTGGCCGAGCCGGAGCCCCCGGCGTTCGACCCCGAGGAACTCTATGGCGTGGTCCCCACGGACGTTCGCGCCCCCTACGATGTGCGTGAAGTGATCGCCCGCGTCGTCGACGGCTCCCGGTTTGATGAATTCAAGGCGCTCTACGGTGCGACGCTGGTCTGTGGCTTCGCCCGCATCTGGGGTTATCCGGTGGCGATCCTGGCCAACAACGGCGTATTGTTCTCGGAGAGCGCGCTGAAGGGCGCCCACTTCATCGAACTGGCCTGCCAGCGGAAAATCCCGCTGGTGTTCCTGCAGAATATCTCGGGCTTCATGGTCGGCGGAAAGTACGAGGCCGGCGGCATCGCCAAGGACGGGGCCAAGCTTGTCACCGCGGTCGCCAGCGCCAATGTGCCCAAGTTCACCGTCCTCATCGGCGGCTCGTTCGGGGCCGGCAACTACGGCATGTGCGGCCGGGCCTATTCCCCCCGCTTCCTGTGGAGCTGGCCCAACAGCCGGATCTCGGTCATGGGCGGCGAGCAGGCTGCCTCGGTCCTGGCCACCGTCCACCGCGACGCCGATAAATGGACGCCCGCCGAGGAAGAAGCCTTCAAGGCCCCGGTCCGCCAGCGCTACGAGGATGAGGGCAACCCCTACTTCGCCACCGCGCGACTGTGGGATGACGGCATCATCGACCCGGCCCAGACCCGCGACGTCCTGGGCCTGTCCATATCGGCGGCCCTCAACGCCCCGATCCCGGAGACACGCTTCGGCGTGTTCAGGATGTAGCGGATGGCCAGGTCAAAGATGTTCAAGTCCGTCCTGGTCGCCAACCGCGGCGAGATCGCCCGCCGCATCTTCGGCACCGCGCGCCGGATGGGGATCGAAACGGTCGCGGTCCACTCCGAGGCCGACACCCACGCCGCCCACGTCCGCGACGCCGACCAGGCGATCCTGATCGGGCCCGCCGCCGCGCGGGAAAGCTACCTGGTCCCCGAAAAGATCATCGCCGCGGCGAAGCAGACCGGCGCCGAGGCGATCCACCCGGGCTATGGCTTCCTGTCGGAGAACGCCGGGTTCGCCGAGGCCGTGATGGCGGCCGGTCTGATCTGGATCGGGCCGCCGCCGTCGTCGATCCGCGCCATGGGCCTGAAGGACGCCGCCAAGAGCCTGATGGCCAAGGCCGGCGTGCCGGTGACGCCCGGCTACCTGGGCGAGGACCAGTCGCCGGAGATCCTGGCCCGCGAGGCCGCCCGCATCGGCTATCCGGTACTGATCAAGGCCGTGGCCGGCGGCGGCGGCAAGGGTATGCGGCTGGTGGACTGTGCCGACGCGTTCGCCGAGGCGCTCGCCTCCTGCAAGCGCGAGGCTGCCGCCAGCTTCGGCGATGAGAGGGTGCTGCTGGAAACCTATTTGAGCCGTCCGCGACACATCGAGGTACAGGTGTTCGGCGACAGCCACGGCAACGTCGTCCACCTGTTCGAACGTGACTGCTCGTTGCAGCGCCGCCACCAGAAGGTGATCGAGGAGGCGCCGGCTCCCGGTATGGACGCCGCCACCCGCGCAGCCGTCACCGCCGCTGCGGTCAAGGCGGCCCAGGCGGTGAACTATGTCGGCGCAGGCACCGTCGAATTCATCGCCGACGCATCCGAAGGCCTTCGTGGCGACCGTGTCTGGTTCATGGAAATGAATACCCGCCTGCAGGTCGAACACCCGGTGACGGAAATGATTACCGGCCTCGACCTCGTGGAGTGGCAGTTTCGCGTGGCGGCCGGCGAAAAGCTGCCGTTGAAGCAGGAACAGATCCTGATGACCGGTCATGCCGTCGAGGCGCGCCTCTATGCCGAGAACCCCGCCTCGGGCTTCCTGCCGTCGATCGGTCGGCTGGACGCTTTCAGCCTGCCGCAGGGCATCCGGGTCGACGCCGGGGTCGAGGCGGGCGACGTCATCAGTCCTTTCTACGATCCGATGATCGCCAAGCTGATCGTGCATGGTGAAACCCGTGAAGAGGCCATCGCTGATCTTGCCGAGGCCTGCGCCGAGGTGGACATCTGGCCGGTGAAGACCAATGCCGGTTTCCTCGTCCGCTGCCTGGAGAACCCCGACTTTATTGCCGGCGCGGTCGACACCGGTCTGATCGCCCGAAACCTGGACACCCTGGCCGCAACGCCCGAGCCCAGCCCTGAGGTCCTGGCGACGGCCGGCTGGGCCTTCCGCGAGGTGGTCGAGCGCGCCGCCGCCGGGCAGCCGGCTACGCCGTGGGTGGAACTGCTGGGCTTCCGCCTCAACGCCCCGCCGCTGGAGACGGCCCGCGTCTTCCTGGGCGCGACGGCCGTCCATGTCCCCATGCCGCTGGAACCCAGTCGCATTGTCCATGCGCCGGGCGACGACGAGGTGGTGGTTTTCGAGGCCGGTGAGGCTTTCGTCTTCCGCGATAACCCGGCCATAAGGGAAGGTGGCGTCGCGGCTGGCGACGGCTCGATCCGGGCGCCCATGCCGGGCAAGATCACCCAGCTGTCGGTCAGGGTGGGCGACAGAGTGACGTTAGGTCAACCTTTATTGACTCTCGAAGCCATGAAGATGGAGCACGCCCTGGCCGCGCCATTCGACGGTGAGGTAAACGAGATCGCCGCCGAACTTGGCGGGCAGGTCACCGAGGGGTCGGTTCTGGTGAAGCTGACGGCGGACTAGAGCCTGTCCGGTTCAGATGGAATCATCTGAACCGGATAAACAGGCTCGTTATCAAATGTTTAGAGCACGACGGGCGCTTGAACCGGTATCCACTTCTAGCTGTCGTGCTCTAGGGTCAGCTGGCCCCAGCCACCACGCCCGCGTCGTGCAGCTTGCCGATCTCGCCGCTGCTCATGCCCAGCACCTGCGCCAGCACCTCGTCGGTGTGCTGACCCAGTTTCGGCGCCGGCAGCACCGGTCCACGTTCGTCCTGCGGGATCGTGCCCATGGCGCCGGGGGCGGGGTAGGTGAGGCCGCTGGGGTGTTTCACGGCCTCGAACACCGGGTTGTTCTTGTAGAGGCGGGTGTCCTCGAGAGCGGCTTCCAGGGTCTGGTAGCTGCCCCAGGTGACGCCGCCAGCGTCGAAGGCCGGTGTCAGGGCGGCGGCGTCCTTCGCCGCGAAGGCCCGCTCGAACAGCGGATAGAGCCGCGCGCGGTGGGTGAACCTCAAGCCTTCGTCGGTGGCGAAGGAGACGCCCAGCGCCGCCTCCACGGCCGACACCTCGGCGCCGATGCCCAGGGTCTCGATGGCCTTGCTCCACTGCTTGGGCGTGATCGCCAGCAGCATCAGCTTCTGCCCGTCGCGGGTGGTGAAGTCGCGGCCGAAGGCGCCGAACACGTCATTGCCCATGCGGGGGCGCTGGTGGCCGGTCAGCATCGCCTCGGCGGTGAAGCCCATGTTGGCCATGGACGCTGCGCCGATGTCCGACAACGGGGCCCGGATCTCGCGACCGCCCGCGCCGCGATGGCGCGCCAGAAGCGCAGACACCAGGCCAAAGGCGCAATAGGCGCCGGTGAGCAGGTCCCAGGCCGCCAGTACGTGGTTGACCGGCCTGTCGTCGTCGGCCGGCCCTGTCATCAACGGCAGCCCCAATGCCGAGTTGATCGTGTAGTCCATGCCCTGCGAGCCGTCGGCCCAGCCCATGACCCGCACGCAGATGAGATCAGTGCGAAGGGCGCTGAGTTTCTCGTAGGACAGGAACCCGTCGACCGGGAAGTTGGTCACAAACAGGCCCGCGTCATCGCCCGGCGAGGCCGCCAGCCGCTGGGCGATCTCCCGCCCGGCGGGGCCCGAGAGGTCCAGGGCCACCGACTTCTTGCCCTTGTTCAGTCCCTCCCAGTAGAGGCTGGCGCCATTGTCAGCCAACGGCCAGCGCCGGTAGTCCGGACCGCCGCCGATATTGTCGAACCGGATCACCTCGGCGCCCATCTGGGCCAGATAGAGACCGCAGGTGGGCGCGGCGACAAAGGCCGATCCCTCAACGACGCGCAGGCCTTTCAGAAGATCGTACATGGTCAGGCCACCAGCTTTCCGACCTCGGCCACCTCATCGGGCGTGAGCCGCCACTCCGCGGTGGCGGCGTTGGTGCGTACCTGCTCCGGAGACGTGGCGCCGGCGATCACCGAGGACACCGCCTCGTGACCCAGCAGCCAGGCGAAGGCCAGTTCCAGAATGGTGTGCCCGCGCTCGGACGCCCAAGCCTCGAGGGCCTCGATCCGGTCGAAGTTGCGGTCGTTCATGGCCTGCGCGCCGCGCGCGCCCCAGGCGGCCAGCCGCGTTCCCTCCGGCGGCGCCTCGCCGCGCTTGTACTTGCCCGACAGCAGGCCGGATGCGAGCGGGAAGAACGGCAGGAAGCCCAGGCCGAAGTGCTCGCAGGCCGGCAGCACCTCGCGCTCAACGTCGCGCTCCAGCAGGGAGTAGAGGTTCTGTGCTGACACAAACCGCGTCTGGCCGGCGGCGCTCCAGTCGGCGTCGGCGATCTGCCAGCCGGTGTAGTTGGAGTTGCCGAGGTAGCGGACCTTGCCCTGGGTGACCAGGTCGTCCAGCGCGCGCAGCGTCTCGTCCACCGGCGTGTCGCCGTCGGGCTGATGGTGCTGATAGAGGTCGATGTAGTCGGTGCCGAGGCGGCGAAGGCTGTCCTCGACCGCCGTCATGATCCAGCGGCGAGATCCCCCGCGCTTCTTTGGGTCCTGGCCGATCTGCATACCGAATTTGGTGGCCAGCACGATCTCGTGGCGTCGCTTGCCCAGCGCCTCGCCCAGAAACACCTCCGACCGCGTTCCGCCATAGATGTCGGCCGTGTCGAACAGGGTGATGCCCGCGTCGATGGCGGCGTCCACGACGGCCTGGGTCTGGGCCTGGTCGATCCGCATGCCGAAATTGTTGCAGCCCAGGCCCACCACACTGACCTTCAGCCCCGAGTTACCCAGCCGGCGCACCTTCATCCATCATCTCCCGTATCTGTTATCGGGCCGGTTCTAGCTGTCCCGGCGAGGGAAGCGCCAGCGGGATCATGCTTAAGCCTACGTTCACCGTGCTTGTTGGCGATGTCGCAAGTCGATCGTCGTTAACGTTGCGAGATCAGACAGAAACTCGCGGCGGATCAATAGATGCGGCTCGTAACTATCGCCAGTCTTGGGGTTTCCGCGGTTCTCGGCCTCGGCGCCCTTTTTGTGGCCAAGATCGCGCTGCCCAGCGCCTCGGCGGCGAAGAGTCCGGTCGCGCACGAAGTGCAGGGCGCGCCGCTCGTCGTCGCCGCCCGCGCCATCAAGTATGGCGAGAAGCTGGACGCCGGCATGCTGAAGGTGATCAAGGCGCCCGAGAACGCTGTGCCCGCCGGAGCCTTCACAACCGTCGCCGCCGCGTTGGCGGCGGACCACGGCGGCGCACCGGTGGTGCTCTTTCCGATATCCGAGCGCGAGGCGATCCTGCCCACCAAGGTCTCCGGCCCGGGCGCGCGGCCATCGGTAGCCGCCGAGGTGGCCGAAGGCATGCGGGCCTATGCGGTGAAGGTGGATGACGCCACGGGCGTGGGCGGTCATGCCTTGCCTGGCGATCGCGTGGACGTGGTGCTGATGCGTGACCTGACGCCCACCGGGCCCGAGCGGAACTTCATCTCCTATGTGGTGGTCCAGAATTCTCGCTTGCTGGGTGTCGACCTGAACGCTGATCCGACCTCGAACAAGCCGGCCAGCCCCAACACGGCCACCCTCGAAGTCTCGGTCGAGGACTCACAGAAACTCTCTGTGGCGTCCACCCTGGGCACGCTGTCGCTGGCGTTGCGGCGCAACGGCGAGGCGATCATCGCTGACGCCACACCCCTGCGCACCGCCGACTTTCTGGTGGGCAGCGGCGGCGGTCGGAGCACCGGGAGCGGACGCGTGGTGTCGCGTGGTCCGACCAGGTCATACTCGGCGATCCTGATCATCGAGGGCGAACCCTCGAAGCGTGGCGGCGCTTCGCGCCGGGCCCCCGCACCTGCTGCACCCCCTGTGGCGAATGCGGCCGGCGCCGCCAACCCCCAGGCCGGCTCCGCCGGCGTCGGCGCGATCGGATAGGCCATGACCCCCCGTCGGATTTCCAGAACCGCCTTTGGCCTGCTGGCGCTTTCGCTGGCCCCGCTCGCCCCGCTGGCTACGCCCGCCCCGGCGGCGGCGCAGTCGCTGTCGAGCGAACCGGTGCTGCGCCGGACCATCCATGTCCCGCGCGACAAATCCCTGTCGTTCCGACTGCCCCAGGCGGCCTCGCGGATCGTCATCGCCCAGCCGGACATCGCCAAGGTCACCGCGACCAGCGACTCCAGCTTCTACGTCCAGGGCATCGAGTTCGGGTCCACAAACCTGCTGGTCTACGGCGTCGGCGGTCGGCTGCAGGAGGTAATCGACATCCGGGTGGGATACGACTCCGACGGCCTTCAGCAGGACTTTGCCGCCGCCTTCCCCGGCGAGGGGTTGAAGGTGCGAAACCTCGGCGAGGTGCTGATGCTGGCCGGGGAAGTTTCCACCACCGGCGTGCAGGCCGGCGCCGAGCGGATCGCCGCCAAATATGCGCCGGACTCGGTCATTTCCCGTATCACCGTGCGGGCGTCGCAGCAGATCATCCTGGAGGTCCGGATCCTCGAGGCCAGCCGGAACGCCATGCAGGACCTCGGCGTGAACCTGAATGTGGCCAACGGGTCATTCTCGATGTTGAATGGCTCCGGTCTGGTCGGCCTGACCCCCGCCGCAGGGGTGCTGACCACCCGCGGCGGATCAGGCAGCACGCGGATCGACACCCAGATCCAGGCCCTGGAAGAGCGGGGCGTGATCCGGACCCTGGCCAAGCCAAATCTGGTGGCCATCTCAGGCGAGAAGGCGAGCTTCCTGGCCGGCGGCGAGTTCCCGTTCCCGGTGCCTACACGTGACGGCATCACCATCGAGTTCCGCCCCTACGGCGTCCGCCTGAACTTCACCCCCAAGGTGCAGGACAACGGCTGGATCCGGATGAGTGTGGAGCCCGAGGTCAGCCAGCTGGATCCCAACCGATCCCTGACCATCAGTGGTGTCAACATACCGGCGCTGACCGTTCGACGCGCATCCACCACACTGGAGCTGAAGCCTGGCGACAGCTTCGCCATGGCCGGTCTGTTCCAGCACGACTACCAGAACAACACGGCCCAGACTCCCTGGCTCGGCGATATTCCGGTGCTGGGCGCCCTGTTCCGCTCGGCGCAGTTCAAGCGCTCGGAGAGCGAGTTGCTGATCATCGTGACGCCACGTTTGGCCACCGCCGAGGAACGCCAGATCACGCCGGTTGATAGCCTGCCTGGTCGCGAACCGTCTGCGGCGGACCTGTTCCTGCGTGGCAAGTCCCATGACCGGCCCATGGCGCGTGACCTTGGTCCGCCGGTCGCCGCCAACAGCCTTAGCGGGAAGAAGTAGCGCCAGTCATGTTGCGTCTGAAGTCCACGTCACCGCCCCCTTCCAACCTCATCGACGGCCGCCGCGTGCTCGCGCTGGGCGCCGCGTTAGCGAACCTGATCGATGGCCCCCTTCAGGGTGCGATCGTCCAGATGGGGGCCATCCCCCAACTCCAGAACCTGGCGGCCGGCGCGTTCGACCTTGTCCTGATCGACGCCGACGCCTGGGAGGCGCCGGCCCTGGCCGCGGCAGTCCAGGCGCTATCGGCGCTGAAGGCCTGCCCGCCGGTGCTGGTGGTGGGCGCCAACCTGCCGGCCGGTCTCGTCCGCAACCTGATGCGGCTGGAGGCGGCCGACATTCTGGAGGCGCCCTACACCGACCAGCAGATGGCTGGTGAGATCCAGAATCTGCTGGCGCGCGCCCAACCCGTGCTTTCGGCGGCGACCGGCGAGGCCGGTGGCTCGCGTTGCTGGGCCGTGACCGGCGCGGTGGGGGGGTGTGGCGCCACCACCGTGGCGATCGAGATCGCTTACGGTCTGGCCACCCGGTCCGGCAAGGATCGCAGTGTCTGTCTGGTGGACCTCAACCTGACCGACGGGGCGGCTGCGGCCTATCTGGGTGCTGCGCCGACCATGCGCCTTTCAGACTTCGGCAACGCCGCCGACCGGATCGATGCGGCCATGTTGCAGGCCTTCGTTACTCCGGTCTGCAAGGGTCTGGATCTGGTGGCCGGCGTGCGCGATCCATCCGCGTTCGAAACCGTCGGTCGCGACGCCATCCTGCGCATGCTGGAAGTGGCCTGCGAGGTTTACGACTGGGTGATCCTGGATTTGCCGCGCCATCGCCATAGCTGGACGCTGGAAGCGCTGGCCGGTTGCGATGAGGTGCTGGTGATCTCGGAGCTGACCGTTCCGGCCCTGCTCGCCGCGCGCGCCCAGTCGGACGAGATCGAGGTGGGGGTCGGCGTCGCTGTCGGTCTTCGTCCGCGGATCGTATTGAACCGCCTGGCCAACCGGATGTTCGGACCTGCGCCCTCGGTCACGGAGGCCGAGAAGGCCCTTCAGCGCAAGGCCGAGGCCGGGGTCAGTTCGGATTGGGAAGCCGCCGCCGCGTCGGTCAATCTGGGTGGTCCGATCGCCCAGCACCGCCCGAAGTCGAAAATCGTCAAGGATATCCAGCAAATGGTCGAGCGGCTGGCCGTCCAGCCGCCGCGGCGCGACACCGCCCAGAAGGCCGCCTGATGAGCCGTTTCAGCCTGGTCCGCTCCGCGCCCGCGCCGACCCCTGCCGCCCTGGCTGCGCCGCCGCCGGTCGCGCCCCCGGCGGCCCGGGTGGAATCCAAGCCGAAGTCGCCGGCGCGCGACGCCGGGCTGGACCTGCGTCTGCGACTGCACGCCAAGCTGATCGAGGAACTGGATCTCGCCAAGCTGGACAAGCTGGACGAGGCGGAGCTTCGCCGTCAGGTGCTGGGTCAGGTCACCGAGTTCGCCCGCATCGAGCGCATGGCGCTGAACGCCCGGGAGCTCGAGGCGCTGGGCGCCTCGATCTACGACGAGATGGTGGGGTTGGGTCCCATCGAGCCGTTGCTGAAGGATGACTCGATCAACGACATCCTGATCAATGGGCCCTATCAGGTGTACATCGAGCGGCGCGGTGAGCTGGAGCTCACCCCGATCCGATTCCGCGACAACGACCACCTGTTGCGCATCGTCAACCGCATCGTCGCCGCTGTCGGCCGCAGGATCGACGAGAGCCAGCCAATGGTTGACGCGCGCCTGCCCGACGGCAGCCGGGTCAACGCCGCCATCCCGCCGGTGGCCATTGACGGCTGCTCGGTCTCTATCCGGAAGTTCTCCAAGAAGCCGCTGACGCTGGAGAAGCTGGTCGAATTCGGGGCCATGACCCAGTCGATGTCCGACTTTCTCTACGGGGCCGTCCGGAGCCGGGTTTCGACCGTGATTTCCGGCGGCACCGGGTCGGGCAAGACCACCCTGCTAAACGCTCTCTCCTCGGCGATCAGCGAGGGCGAGCGCCTGATCACCATAGAGGACGCGGCCGAGTTGCAGCTGCAACAGCCGCACGTCGTGCGTATGGAAACCCGCCCGCCCAACATCGAGGGCAAGGGCGAGATCCGTCAGCGCGAGCTGGTCAAGAACGCCCTGCGGATGCGACCCGACCGGGTGATCCTGGGCGAGGTGCGGTCGGAAGAAGCCTTCGACATGCTTCAGGCCATGAATACCGGCCACGAAGGCTCGATGGCGACGATCCACTCCAACAATCCGCGCGAAGCCATCAGCCGTCTTGAACAGATGGTCGCCATGGGGGGGCTGAATATCGGCGCCGACGCCGTGCGTCACCAGATCGCCGCCGCCGTGGGGCTGGTGGTGCAGGTGATGCGCCTTTCGGACGGCAAGCGGAAGGTCACCCACGTCACCGAGATCACCGGCATGGAAGGCCAGGTCGTGCAGATGCAGGACATCTTTGTGTTCAACCGCACCCACACCGGCCCCGATGGCGAGGTGTTCGGCGAATTCCGCGCGACAGGCCTCAGGCCCCGTTGCCTGGACGAGATGATCCGTCGTGGCATTCCGTACGACACCGCCAACTTTGACCCCTCGAAGGTACTGGGCTGATGTTCGGGCTCGTGATCGACGCCAAGCTTGTGGTCATGGTGATGGTCGCCGCCGCCGTGTTCGCCGGCGTCCAGGGGCTGGTCGGCATGCTCACGGTCGCGACCCAGAAGCGCAAGCTGAACCAGCGCCTCAAGATCGGTGAGAAGGTTGAGGGGGTCTCTGCCCTGGTGATCGAGCTCAGGAAACGGCGGGGACTGACGTCGTCTGGCGGGCGCCCGGTTCGCCTGCGCTGGCTGTCCGACCTGATCGTCGCCTCCGGCCTGCCCTACGACCGGAGTAAATGGCTGATGTATCTGGCCGCCGCCACGGTGCTGGGTAGCATACTGGTTGGCGTCCTGACCCGCACGCCACTTGGTTTTGCCGGCGGCACCCTGCTGGGCGGCGTCGTCGCTCCGCTGGGACTGCTGAAGATGAAAGCGGGCCAGCGCGCGGCGGCGCTTGGCCTGCAGTTGCCCCAGGCGCTGGACATCATCGTGCGGTCGCTGGAAGCGGGGCACCCGGTGCCGTCCGCTGTCAATCTGGTGGGCCGCGAGTTGCCTGATCCCATCGGGACCGAGTTTGGCATGGCCGCTGACGAGATCGCCTACGGTGCCACCCTGGAGCAGGCGATCGAGCGGATGTCGGAGCGCTGCCAGCACCCTGACGTCGACCTCTTTGCCGCCACCGTGCGCCTGCAGGAAAAGACCGGCGGCAATCTGACGGGCCTGCTCAAGCTCAACGCCCATACCGTGCGGGACCGCCACAAGATGCGGCTGAAGATCAAGGCCGCCTCCTCGGAAGGCCGCGCCTCGGCGATGATCCTGACGTCCGCACCCTTCATCGCCGTGGGCTTCATCATGATCTCCTCGCCACACTTCTACGGCGATGTCATCGACCAGCCGATGGTGAAGTACGGCCTGGCGGCGGTCGGCTTCTGGATCTTCCTCGGCAACATGATCATGCGGCGCATGATCGACATGCGGCTCTGACGCCATGAACCTTGAAACCATCATCTATCTTGTCGGCCTGGTTCTGACCGCAGGCGCGGTCGGCGGGCTTGGTCTGGTGGGGTTCGGCGAGCTGCGTACGCGCGCCCAGCGCCGCAACCGCCTGACCGGCACGGTCGAGGGCCGCCGCTCGGCCGGAAGTGGGTCTGTCCCGGGCGCGGCGATTTCGGCCCAGCTGGTGGGCGCGGTTCGCAAACTGGGCGAGCAAAGCGCGGTCAGCGACCCGGCCAAGGTTTCGGAGTTGCGCTCACGGCTGATGCAGGCGGGGTTCCATTCCCGCGAGGCGCCGATCATTTTCCTGGGCATCAAGGCGATCGGCCTGGCGCTGGCGACCCTGGGCGTGGTGCTGACGCTACCGTCAATGATCACCCATAAGGGCGGAAATCTCATGGCCCTGGGGATCGCGGTGGGGCTCTCGCTGGCCGCCCTCTACGGCCCCGACTTCGTGCTTAAACAGCGCAAGATCACCCGTGAGCGGGAGTATTCCGACGGGTTTCCCGACCTACTGGATCTGCTGGTGGCATCGGTCGAGGCCGGCCTGTCGCTGGACGCGGGCGTCACCCGGGTGACCGAGGAGCTGGAGCGCCGTTACCCGACGTTGACGGTGCATCTGCGGTTCCTGGTGCTGGAGCTGCGCGCCGGCCGCGCCCGCAAGGACGCCTGGACCGCTTTCGCCGACCGTCTGGGTATCGACGACGCGCGCCAGCTGGCCACCATGCTGCGTCAGGCCGAGGAGATGGGCACAAGCCTGGGGGAGACGCTCTCCGTGTTTTCCGCCGACATGCGTTCCAAGCGGATGCTGCGGGCCGAGGAGAAGGCGCTGGGGCTATCGGCCAAGCTGACGGTGCCTCTGATCCTGTTTATCTTCCCCTCTCTGCTGGCCGCCCTGATGTTGCCGGCGGCGGCGCGACTGGTTCATATCTTCGGCGAAAAGTGATCCGGGCGCGGTCGAACTAGGCTGCCACACCGAACATCAGGCCGACGCCCGCGGTGAGGGCCATGGCGGCGGCGCCCCAGAAGGTCACCCGCAACACGCTTTTCAGCACCGGCGCGCCGCCCGTCCTGGCGCCGACGGCG
>NZ_JBILRO010000030.1:0-22280 GCF_044372605.1 Phenylobacterium sp. | reverse complement strand
CACGCCATGCGCGCCTTCACCACCCAGCGCCTTCTGCCAGGAGAAGGTCACCACATCGAGTTTTGCCCAGTCCAGATCCTGGGCGAAGGCGGCGCTGGTGGCGTCGCAGATGGTGATCCCGGTACGATCGGCGGAAATGAAGTCACCGTTGGGCACGCGAACACCGGAGGTGGTGCCGTTCCAGGTGAACACCAGGTCGGCGTCGGGGTTTACCTTCGTCAGGTCCGGCAGCTTGCCATAGGGCGCTTCCAGCACCTCGGCAGGCAGTTTGAGCTGTTTCACGACGTCGGTGACCCAGTCCTTGCCAAAGCTCTCGAACGCGAGAAGCTGGACTGGCCGGGGGCCGAGCATCGACCACATGGCCATCTCGACGGCGCCGGTATCGGAGCCAGCGACGATACCCACCAGATAGTCTTCGGGAACCTGCAGCACCTCACGGGTGCGGTCGATGGCTTCCTTCAGCCGCGCCTTGCCCGGCTTTGAGCGGTGCGAGCGACCCAGCACGGCGTTCTGGAGATTTTCGGGGGTCCATCCGGGGCGCTTGGCGCAGGGGCCGGAGGAAAATTCGGGACGAGCCGGGCGCATGGCCGGCTTCGGCAGGGTGTTCATAGCGATGTCTCCCATCCTTACAGATGAGCAGCGCCCCGTTGGGGGGGCGTGGCCCGCGCGTCAAAGGCCTGCGTTTGACGCAGAACGCAAGCAGAAGTTTTGAAAGCGGGTCTGGTGTTCGCTAGGTGGGCGGCGGTCGAACCCTTTGGGCCAGCCGCCAGCGGCGACGCGCCGTAACGGCGACGCCGATGATCAGGCACCAGGATATGCCAGCGGAATTGATGTTGTTTATCAGGGCGTGAAGGTAGTCGGTGTCCGGGCGCGCGGTCACCAGATAGAACGAATGCAGCGAGAACTGAGCTGCATAGAACAGCATAACGCCGCCCATCCATGGCGCCCCGTAGCGGACGGTGACGATCAGAAGTATGAGGGCGGACAATCCGTCGCTGGCGAAGGCGACTGTGGCCGCCAGGTCCGGCGATGCCCAGTTTACAGCAATGCTGATCGCCATATTGGCCATGACAACCAAGGCCGCCGTTCGCTCGGCGGCCGCGCCCTTCCAGAAGGCGAACAGCACACCAACGAGGCTGAAAACCATCAGGGCAATGAAGATGTAGAGCGGAGACATGATTAGACCCCCTAATCCGATTCAGAGGGGCCTAACCAGTCAATCTATCGCAACGTCAGGCGAGAAACCGACCCGACGTGTCAGTTAGCCAACTTCGCGCATGGTGGTGGTCGAGACCGCAGACGCTTCCGAAGGCTTCATCTTGTAGACCATCTTCGTGCGGATGCCGAGGCGGAGTTGCGCTTCGTGCAGTTCGCTGTGGACGCCGACCATCGCGGAGCGCGCTTCGCTGAGCGCCTTGATGGCCTGCATCATCTTTACCTGAACGTCGTCCGCGAACACGAGCGACACGTTCACATCCTGGCGCGCCTTGAGCATTTCGCTCATCAGCTCGGCAGCTTCAACCATCGCGCCGTCGACGGCGGCTTCAGTCGTGAAAAGCTTCTTGGCCACGCGTTGGGCTACGAATGCCTTTTCCATATGGATTAACCCCTTAATGTTACCCGACACCCGTTAAGGTAAAGCGAAGGTTAAGGTGCACGCAATCTGTTCATGGGTTGTTAACCATATAATTCCACCGCCAGCAGTTGTGTTGTGCCCAAAATGGCACAGTTTCCAGGCCTGAAGGGCGCTCAGGGGCTGGCCCGGAAGCGAAGCGTTAGGACAATCCGACTATCACCACGGGCATGAGCGCGACGGACGCCCCTCACCCTAACGGCGACCCGGACCGGCCAGCCCCCACCGTGACATTTCACGCGCGGGTGGCCAGCGTCGGCCTGGTGACGACCGTTGTCGTGTTGATTGCCGCCTGCCTGACCTTCATGTTGCAGCAGTGGGCTGTGGCGCGGACCCAGTCGCACCTCTTTCACGAGAGCCTCGCCGAGATCGCCGCTCAAACGGCCTCCCCCTCGATGGCGCCGGCACAGCGAATTCGCCTCGCTTCATCGCTGGCTTCAGTCCAGGCCAGCCAGGACGTGGTCTCGGCCCAGGTGGCGGACCGTTCCGGCAAGGTGCTTGCCGAATTCCGGCGTCCTTCGCCTGCGGCAGGCGATACGGAAGTCATCACCCGGCCGATGCTCCTCAATGGAGAGACAGTCGGGCAGTTGCGGCTTACCGTTCAGCAGCCCTCGCTGACACCCATGCTGCCGCAGTTCATCGCCCTGACCTTCGTTCTGCTGTTCGGCGGCGTAGGCGTGGCGCTGTTCCTGGCGCGTAGTCTGGCGCACCGGGTGATCAAGCCGGTGGAGGTTCTGTCCCAGGCCATGCGTGAGGTGGCCGCCGGCGGCAGCTTCACGCCGGTCGAGGTAAAGGCGCGGGACGAACTGTTCCAGAGCCTCACCGAAAGCTTCAATGACCTCTTGGCCAAACTGTCCGTCCGTGAGGACGATCTGAAGGCCGCCATGCGTGATCTGGAAGCGGCGCGCGACGCAGCCAATGCTGCAAACGTGCTCAAGACCCAGTTCCTGGCCAACATGAGCCACGAGATCCGCACGCCGCTGAACGGCGTGCTGGCCATGGCTGAGGTCATGTCCATGGGCGATCTCGCCGACGTCCAGCGCGACCGCCTTGACGTGATCCGTCGCTCGGGCGGCCTGTTGCTGGCCGTGTTGAACGACGTGCTGGACCTTTCGAAGATCGAGGCCGGCAAACTCACCCTGTTCGACGAGGACTTCGAGGTTGAGAACGTCTTCACCCAGGCCCGCGACACCTTCGAGGTCATGGCGACAGCCAAGGGTCTGGCGTTCAGGCTCGAGATCACCGATGCCGCGCAAGGCTGGTGGCGCGGCGACGCCGATCGCCTGCGCCAGGTGATCGGCAACCTGTTGTCGAACGCGGTCAAGTTCACGCCGAAGGGCAGCGTTGTAGCGATGGTCGACGTCGGCGACACCGACGGGCTTCGGATTGTCGTCCGCGACTCAGGCGTCGGCATCCCGGCCGAAAAGCTTGCGACCCTGTTCGAGAAGTTCACCCAGGCCGACAATTCGGCCACCCGCCGTTTCGGCGGCACCGGCCTTGGTCTCGCCATCTGCCGCGAACTGATCCACATGATGGGCGGGACCATTCGTGTGGAAAGCCGCGAAGGCGAAGGTTCTACCTTCACGGTCGACCTGCCCCTGCCGCGCGGCCGACTGGCGGCGCTTCACGGCGAGGAGGGGCTGGGCGCCAATGAAGACGGCAACCTGCGCATCCTGGCCGCCGAGGACAACCCGACCAATCAGCAGGTGCTGGGCGCCGTGCTTGGTTCTCTGGGGATCGATGTCGAAATGGTTCCGGACGGCAAGGAAGCCGTCGCCGCCTGGCGTCGCGGCGCATACGACCTGATCCTGATGGATATCCAGATGCCGGTGATGGACGGCATCACCGCCGCCGCCGCCATCCGGGCCGGCGAGGCTGCCTCGGGCCGCAAGCGCACGCCGATCATCGCGTTGACGGCCAATGCGCTGACCCACCAGGTCGCCGAGTACATGGCTGCCGGCATGGACGCCCACGTGGGCAAGCCCATCGAGATCGCACGGCTCTATGACATGATCTCCACCGTGCTGAACGCCGCCGCCACCGGCGTGGCGCCTTCGACCCAGACGGTAGCCGCCTCCGCCTGACGCCCCGTTCATCCGCCTGAACCTCAGCCAACCGCACCCTCAGGTTCGGGTCAGCCGCATCGTGGTCTCCTGAGTTCGTTGAAGGCCGGCGCCCCCGCCGGTCTGCCTCGGAGGACTCGACATGGCACGTGTTTCAACCCGGATTCTAATCGCCACCCTGGCCGCAGTGAGCGCCGTCTCCGCAGGCGTCCTGCCCGCCGCCGCCCAGCCGCACGGATACAGCTATGACGGCGGGCGACGGGAGTCTCAGGATCGGGGCCGCTTTGGCTACGATCGGGATAGCTACAATATCAACCCGCGTCAGGAGCGGCTGGACCGGCGGATTGATCGAGGCCTGCGTGACGGCAGCCTGACCCTCCGGGAGGCCCGTGGCCTGCGCGAGGACTTCAACCGCATCGTGTGGCTTGAGGCGCGATACCGGTCGAACGGCCTGTCGCCCTGGGAGCGAGCCGACCTGGACCGTCGGTTTGACCGCCTCGAAGACCGCACCCGCCATGAGCGACGGGACCGTGAATATGGCTTTAGCTACTATCGATAGCCAAGCTCCCGGCGCCCCTGGTCAATCGGTCGGGGGCGCCCCCGTTTCATACCGTGAGCCGTAGGCGGCTATCGACCACGGTCACGGCCTGGCCCCGTAAGAGGACCCGATCGCCACGGTGCTCGCATTCGATATCGCCGCCGCGGCCGGGGTAGGCCTGCAGGAACCGCACCGTGGACCGGCCCAGTTTCTGCGCGAACAATGGCGACAGGATGCAATGCAGGGATCCGGTCGCGGGATCTTCCGGGATGCCGGAACCGGGGGCAAAGAACCGATCCACCACATCGACGTCAGATCCCGGGTCCGCCAGCGCCGCCACGCCGACGTTGCCGCGCCCGCCGGTCGCCCCGCTGGCGACGGCGTTCAGAGCCGCAAGGTCTGGCGACAGGGCGCGCACCGCATCTTCACTGTCGAACAGGGCTACGAGGTAGGACGACATCCAGACCTCGACGGGCTGGGCGCCCAGGGCGTCGACGAGGCCCTCCGGCGGGTCGATCTGCACCGGCGGCTAGGCGGGAAAATCCATCTCGTAGCCGGTGGCCGATCGGCGCAGGGTGAGGGGCCCGGACCGGGTTTCAAAGGTCAGCAGGTCGGCGTTCACGCCGAGCTCCCTCAACAGCACATGCCCGGCGGCAAGCGTGGCGTGGCCGCAGAGTGGCACCTCCAGCAGCGGGGTGAACCAGCGTAGCCCGAAACAGGCCGGATCGGGGGTCTTCAGCAGGAAGGCCGTTTCGGCCTGGTTGTTTTCGGCGGCCAACGCCTGCATCCAGCCGGCCTCCGGCCAGGCGTCGAGAGGCTCCACCACGCAGGCGCCATTGCCCTTGAAGGGCTGGTTGGCGAAGGCGTCGACGGTCCATTGGCGCATAGTTGGCCTCCCTGGAATAGCGACCAGCATCTGCGTCCGGGCGACATCCCCGGCAAGGGCCAGTTCGGATGCGGCGGACCTGCGCTATCCCAGGATCTCGAGTTCCGGCCAACGCGCCTTGGCGCCTTGAGCGACGCGCTCGAAATTGGCGCTGGCCCGCGTCGGGTTGCGGCGCAGGCGCATGGCGAAAAGGTCTTCGAGGCCGAAGGGCGCGATGACGGTAAGGCTGTCGTCGGCCTCCATCCGCACGGCGACGGCGTGCAGCGGGCTGACGAACCTTGTCAGGGCCTCGGAGCTGGAGGTCAGCGGAGAATAGGGTTCGCCGAACTTGCCCTCGAACCACAGGTGTACGCGGGCCTGATTGCGCACCTCGACCATTTCACGCAGCGGCGGTCCGAAGGCCGCCGCCACCCGACGGATCACCGCGTCCTCTGCCTCGTAGCTGGTGTCAGGGTCGAAGTAGGCGACGTCGTAGTCCTTGATGCCGTGGTCCGGATCGCGTCCGGTCAGGTCGTTGAACACCCGTTGGTAGATGGCTCCCGAAAACACCTGCCAGTCGGGAAGATCGATGTCTCGCAGCCGGTGCAGCACCTCCATCAAGGGGGTTGCGCGTCGTACGATGGCTTCAAGACGGCGGTGCAGGTCCTCGCTCACGCCCGGCCCCGAAGCGGCCAGCCGTGGTCCAGGGGACCGTGGCCTGCGCCCAGGCCCGGTGCGCGGAGCATCGCCTCATGCACATATTCCCAGGCCCGCGCCACTGCGGCCTCAAGGGGCAGACCCTGGGCCATTCCGACCGCGCAGGCCGAGGCCAGGGTGCAGCCGGTGCCATGGGTGTGGCGGCTGTCGATCCTCGCGCCCTCGAAGGTCGTCTCCCCGTCGACGGTCATCAGCACATCGACGACACGATCCCCCGGCACATGCCCGCCCTTCATCAGAACGGCCCGGGCGCCCAGCGCCAGCAGGGCGTCGCCCGCGCGTCGGAGATCATCGGTGGTGGAGACGGGCAGGCCGGTGAGGGCCTCGGCCTCCGGCGCATTGGGGGTCAGCAGCGCCGCCAGAGGGACCAGCCGCTCACGCACCATGGCCACCGCTTCAGAGGCGAGCAGCGAGGCGCCGCCCTTGGCGATCATCACCGGGTCGATGACCGCCGGGATCGGGTAGGCCTCCAGCAGTCGCGCCACCAGGTCCACCGTGGCCGTATCGCCCAGCATGCCGGTCTTGATGGCGTCAGCGCCGATGTCGTCCAGCACCGCGCGGGCCTGGGCCTCGATGATGTCCAGCGGGATCGGGTGCACGCCGGTGACGCCAAGGGTGTTCTGCACGGTCACCGCCGTGATCGCCGTGGCTGCATAGCCGCCCAGCGCCGTCACCGTCTTGATGTCCGCCTGCACGCCGGCGCCGCCCCCACTGTCGGAGCCGGCGATGATCAGGACACGGCCATTCAGGAACATGTCCTTGAGATAGCGCGCCCGGCCGAACAGCGGAAGCCAACCCTGACGCTGACTGCACGATGCCGCAGTGGCCCCAGCATTGCCGGCGACACCGGTTCAAGAGATTCAGACGGGTCTCGCAAGCGCAGCCCGCACCGCAAGCGCAAGCAGACCGCCGGCGATCGCGAGATCCTTGAAGAAGATGGAGCGTTCTACCTTGTCGGCCAGATCATGGTGGAAGATGAATGCGGCCAGAATACAGAAAATGCCGAGCGCACCGGCGACATCCCGGACGCGCAAGCCCAGGAGGAGCGCTATGCCCCCACCAATCTCCAGGGCCACGACCGGTAAGAAGAGCGCGGTGGGCACGGAGAACTCCCGCATCTGATTCAGAACGGGTGTTGGGTCAGTAACTTTGGCGATGCCCGCAAGGATGAAGAGGAGCGCCATGAGCGCCCGACCGACAAGGGCGACACCGGCAGGGCCGGCCAGGCTGCGAAAATCGATCATCATAGACGCACCATGCCCACGGCATGCTTGGCGCGATTCAAGGGCGATCGGTGGATCGCGTCGTAAGCGGCGAGGTTTTTTTCGTGGTGGTTCATAGGAATCTCCCGGTTTGTACATCTGCGGCGAAGGTGCGGAAGCTGGCGGCGAACGCTTCAGGATCTTCCAGGAAAGCGCTGTGCCCGCCGCGGAACAGGGTCACACGGTGAAGGGGCATGCCGGCGACTGTCGCCCTGGCGCGACCCCACGAGACGAGATGGTCGCCTTCAGTCCAGGCGAGCCACACCGGCAGGGTCAGCATTGGCGCGAAGCGCCTCAGGTCGCCGGCCGGCTCGCTGAAGCCCGCCCATGCATCGGCCAGCATTGGGGCGAGTTCGCGTCCGGCGGCGACGACACGTTGGCGGCGCGCCCGCGCCGGCCCCCGCGAGAGCACCAGGAAACGATAGTAGGCTGCAAAGGCCATCGGAAACCAGGCTGCACCCTTCGCGCCGGCTCGAAAGAAAGCGGCCATGCGACCGATCACGAAGCGCGCCGGGCCATCGAGGGGCGCGAGGCCGCCCGGGTTGCACAGCACCAGCCCCGCAAACCGTCCCGGCGCCGCTGCCGCCGCGATGATCGCCGCGGCCCCGCCGATCGAGTTGCCGATCATGAAGGGGCACTCGAGCCGCAACGCCTCGACGACCTCCAGAATGAGACCGCCGAAACGGTCGGCGCGCACCGGAAAACCGTCAGACGGCGAACAGCCCATGCCGGGCCAGTCGATCGCGATCAGCTCAAATGCCCCGCCAAGTCGACCGGCCAGATCGGCGAAATCGCCGCTCCCATGGCCGACCGCGTGCAGGCACAACACGGGCGCCCCCCGGCCCCACCGCTTCACGGCCAGCCGCGCGCCGGACGGCAGCGTCAGAAGGCCGGCGCTGTCTGCGGCGCTCAAGGCGGCGAGTCTCTCCGGTATCCTGGGTGATTGCCCTATCACACGGCATCTCATAAAAAGCCGGATCCAGAGCCCGGCGAAGTGATATGAATATCACATGAAAGTTCCTGAACGCAAGCGCCCCCTGGCGCCCAAAGCCGACACCAAGGCGTTGCTGCTGGCGGCTGCGGCTGTCGAGTTCAATACGCAGGGCTTCAGCGGGACCGACACGAACCGCATCGCCCGCGCCGCCGGCTTTGCCCCGCAGACCTTCTACCGCCACTACGCCGACAAGACGGAGATCTTCATCCGCGTCTACGAACAGTGGCAGGAAGACGAGCGTAGTAAGATCGCCAGCGCCATGCGCGCCCAGCCGGACAGCGCGGGCCAGGCCCGGGCTGTCGCCGCCACGCTGATAGCCGGCCATCGGGAGTGGGCGTCCTTCCGGCGTTCACTGAGGCAATTGGCAGTTGAAGATGACCGTGTGCGCGCGGCCCGCGCTGCAAGCCGGCGGGCCCAGCTCGAAGCTCTTTCACAAAAGCTCGCGCCTTCGACCTGGGCGGCCCGGGTTGGTGCGCTCTTGACCGTCGAACGCCTGTGCGACGCCGCCGCTGAGGCGGAAACGGACGATCTTGGAATCGATCCTGCAGACTGGACCGCCGTGGTCGCCGAGGCCATAGATCGGCTGAGGGGCGGCTAGATCACGGCGAGGTCGGATTAGGTCAATCCAATATCGAAAAGCATGGGCATTTTCATAGGCCTGGCGCGGGTTGCGGGCGGAAACCGGGTTTACCCTTTTCCTCAATCCGATCGAGGAATTAGCCGCTTGATCAAGGGATACGATTCCAGGTCTCGGTGTTGCAGAGCGGGAAGATGACGCAGCCTCTGAGTTGCACGTGGTCGGCGCCGAGGATCGCAAGCACCACCGCCGCGCCCATCGTCCGGATTGTAGACGGTGCCGTCCGTCCAGACGCCTGGACCGCCCTTCAGTCCGGTGACGAAATCAAGACCCTTCAACGGGCGGCCTCGCAGACTTGGGTCGGCGTTCACACGTTTGATCGCGGCCGCGAGGTTCTCGCGACGTTCGCTGTAAGAGATCGTACGCAAATGCAAGGTGGATCCGAGAGCCTTCAACCCGAACGGATCGCGTGCCACACCGTCAGCGCCTGCACTGTCTCGCGGACATCGTGGACCCGCACCGCCGCCACACCAGCTGCGGCGCCGGCTAGCGCGGCGGCAATGGATCCGCCCAGCCGATGTTCCTCATCGGCGTCGCCATCCAGCATCCCGATGAAACGTTTGCGGCTGGCGCCGAGCAACACCGGGAAGCCCAGCGCCACGATCCGGTCCAGTCCGGCCAGCAGGGGCAGATTGTGGCGTATAGGGTGTTTGCCGAAGCCGATGCCGGGATCGAGCCAGATCCGCTCACGGGCGACGCCGGCCCAGATCGCCAGTTCCGCGCGCTCCTCCAGGAAAGCAACGACTTCGGCGACCACATCTTCATAGTACGGCTCGGCCTGCATGGTTCCGGGTTCACCCTGCATGTGCATGAGCACGATGTCGCAGCCGAGCTCGGCGGCCACGGCGGCGCTTTCAGGCGCGTGGCGAAGTGCGGTGACGTCGTTCCACATCGTGGCGCCGGCCGCGATCGCGGCGCGAGCGACCTCGGGCTTCATGGTGTCTACGGAAATGGGTATGGCGCTCTTGGCCCGGAGCGCGACGATCAGCGGGAGCAGCCGGTCGATCTCGACCTCGGCCGCCACCGGCGCGGCGCCCGGACGTGTAGATTCCGCGCCAAGGTCGAGGATGTCGGCGCCGTCGGCGATCAGGCGCCGGGCATGGGCGAGCGCCGCGTCGAACCCCAGATAGCGACCGCCATCGGAAAAGCTGTCGACCGTCACGTTGACGACCCCCATGACGCGTGGACGTTCGGTTGACAGTCGGGAACGCATTGGACCTCAACCCCGTTATTGTTGCGGCCGTTGATTTGGCGAAGTCCGGGGAGCGCAACGCCACTGCCAGCCCAAGCAGCGACTTGACCCTTTTAGGATAGGTTCAGGGCTCAGCCGAGCCACTCAACCGGGTCGTCACCCTTCTCGGCTTCTACCGAATTCCTGTCTCCCGCCGCTATGCGGGGGAGGCAGGGCGTCATGCCGGCTCTGCGCTGGGACGTGGCGAGATCGGGACGGCGACCGTAGGGCCGGTTGCCCGCTTGGTCTCGGATTCGTCGCGTTTGGGCGGGACACCTTTCAGGGCATTGACGATCTCGTCGCCGCTCAGGGTTTCGTACTCCAGCAGGCTATTGGCCAGCAGGTGCAGCTGATCGAGCTTGGTGGTCAGGATGGTCTTGGCTTCATCCCAGCCGGCCTGGGTGAGACGTCGAACTTCCTCGTCGATCACCTTGGCAGTTTCTTCCGAGACATTCTGGGTACGAGCGACAGAGTGGCCGAGGAAGACCTCGTCCTGATTGTCGCCGTAGGACACCATGCCGAGTTTTTCGGAATAGCCCCACTTGGTGACCATAGCCTTGGCAAGCTTGGTCGCCTGATCGAGGTCCGACGAGGCGCCGGAGGTGATCTTGTCCTTGCCGAAGATGATCTCCTCGGCCACCCGACCACCCATCAGAATGGCCAGGCGCGAGGTCATCTGCTCATAGCTCATGGAGAACCGGTCGCGTTCCGGCAGTTGCATCACCATGCCCAGCGCACGGCCGCGCGGGATGATGGTCGCCTTGTGCACCGGATCGGTGGCGGCGACATTCAGCGCCACCAGAGCGTGACCGCCCTCGTGGTAGGCTGTCAGCTTCTTCTCGTCCTCGGTCATGACCATGGAGCGGCGCTCGGCGCCCATCATGACCTTGTCCTTGGCGTCCTCGAAGTCGCGCATGGTGACCATGCGGCGGTTCTTGCGCGCGCCCATCAGGGCAGCTTCGTTGACCAGGTTGGCCAGATCCGCGCCCGAGAAGCCGGGGGTGCCGCGCGCCACAACCTTGACATCGACGTCTGCGGCCAGCGGCACGTTCTTCATGTGGACGCGCAGGATCCGTTCGCGGCCATTGATGTCGGGGTTGCCCACCACGACCTGGCGGTCGAAGCGGCCCGGACGCAGCAGGGCGGGGTCGAGCACGTCGGGGCGGTTTGTGGCGGCGATCAGGATGATGCCTTCGTTGGATTCGAAGCCGTCCATCTCCACCAGCAGCTGGTTCAGCGTCTGCTCGCGCTCATCGTTGCCGCCGCCGAGACCGGCGCCGCGATGGCGACCGACGGCGTCGATCTCGTCGATGAAGATGATGCAGGGGGCGTTCTTCTTGCCCTGTTCGAACATGTCGCGCACGCGGCTGGCGCCGACGCCCACGAACATCTCCACGAAGTCGGAGCCGGAGATGGTGAAGAACGGCACGCCCGCCTCGCCGGCGATGGCGCGGGCCAGCAGGGTCTTGCCGGTGCCGGGAGGGCCGACCAGCAGGGCGCCCTTGGGGATCTTGCCGCCCAGGCGCTGGAACTTTTGCGGATCTTTCAGGAAGTCGACGATCTCGACGACCTCTTCCTTGGCCTCTTCGACGCCGGCGACATCGTCAAAGGTGACGCGGTTCTTGTTTTCCGTCAGCAGCTTGGCCTTGGACTTGCCGAAGCCCATGGCGCCGCGCGCACCGCCCTGCATCTGGCGCATGAAGAAGATCCAGACGCCGATCAGCAGCAGGATCGGCAGGAACTGGAGCAGCGCCCCGGTCCAGGTGAAGCCGCCGGCGGCCTTGACCTTGATGTCGGCGCCCTGCTTTTCCAGGCGCTGGACCAGATCATCCTGATTGTTGGGGGTGACGGACGTGAAGGCGCGGTTGCCCTGGTCGGTGGCCAGGATCATCGGACCCTCGATCTCAACCGCCTTGATCTCGCCGGCGTTTACCTTGGCCAGCAGCTGGGAGTAGGTGACCTCGGTCTGGTTGCTGGTGCGATTGCCCCCGGCCATCATGCCGTAGAGCCCCACCATCACCACGAGGATTGCGCCCCAGATCACCAAGTTGCGGAGGTTCATAAGAGGACCGTTCCCAATAAGGCCGTGCGCCAAACTTCAAACATAGGGCGCAGACGGTTGATAGACCACTTAACGTCAGGACATTTTGATCAGAGCAGGCCGCCAAGGTTTAGAATCGGATCAGAAATGCAAAAGGGCTGCACCCTGAGGCACAGCCCTTCAAATAAGCATCATCCATGCCAGCTTTTAGAGGCTGACACCGATATTATCGGGTGACGACCTTCTTCGGCGCAGCGATCAGGCCTTCGCGCTGGGCGCGCTTGCGGGCCAGCTTGCGGGCGCGGCGAACGGCTTCAGCCTTCTGGCGCGCACGCTTCTCCGAGGGCTTCTCATAGTGTACGTGCCGCTTCATTTCGCGGAACGAACCTTCGCGCTGCATCTTCTTCTTCAGCGCCTTGAGGGCCTGGTCGACGTTGTTGTCGCGGACGAAAATCTGAACCAGGGGTATCTCTCCTGTAGAACGCTGGCCGCCCGCCTTGCGCCGGCTGAAAGGCGGCGAGCGTAGAAAAAATTGTCGCCTGAAGGTTTGGCCCTTCAAGTTTGAGGGCGGGCAGATAGCAGAAGAGGTTCGCCCTGTCCACGCACTCCGCTAGACTGTTTCCATGACCGCACAAGACTCCGACTGGGCTGCGATAACCGAGCAACGGTTGCTGGACGAGGCGCTGAGGCTTGCGCCGATTCATGGCTGGACTCATCGCACCGTCGGCCTGGCCGGAAAGGCGCTCGGTTTGTCGGCCGGTGAGACAGGGCTCTTGATCCCGCATGGCCCAGCCGATCTGGCCGCCCTGCTGTCGCGACGCCATGATGACCGGGCGCTGGCTCTGCTGAGCGAGGTCCACGCCAGCAACCTGAAGATCCGCGAACGCATCCGCCGTGCAGTCGAGGCGCGCCTGGACGCCGCCGCCGTCGACGAGCCGGCGCTCCGGCGGTGGTCAGGGTATCTCGCCCTGCCGTTGAACCTGCCGCTGGCTGCAAGGCTGGCCTGGGACAGCGCCGACGTGCTGTGGCGCTGGGCCGGGGATACGGCGACGGATGAGAACCACTACACCAAGCGCCTTTTGCTGGCCGGGATCCTCACCGGCGCCGGGGCGATCCGGGCCTCTGCAGGGCGCAAGGCGGCGATGGAATTTGTGGACCACCGCATCGACAATGTGATGGCCTTCGAGAAATGGAAGGCGACGACCACGTTCCGGCCGTCCGAGGCTCTGGCCCGATTTGCCGAGGGGCTAGGGCGGGCGCGGTACGGCGGGGGAGGTGGTCGCTAAAGCGCCTTGACCCGGTTGACATGGCCCATCTTGCGGCCCGGCTTGGCGTCGCGTTTGCCGTAGAGGTGGATGCGGGTGTCGGTTTCATGAGACAGCCGTTCCCACGCGTCGATCTCGTCGCCCAGCAGGTTCAGCATCTCGATGCGGGCGTGGGGGGTTGTCGGGCCCAGCGGCCAGCCGGCGACGGCGCGGATGTGCTGTTCGAACTGGTCCACTTCGCAGCCGTCCTGGGTCCAGTGGCCGGTGTTGTGGACGCGCGGCGCGATCTCGTTGACCAGCAGCCGGCCATCGGCGAGCTCGAAGAGTTCGATGCCGACGACCCCCACATAGCCCAGGCCGCCCAGGATGCGCGCGGCGATCCGCTCGGCCTGCTCGGCCAGCGCCGGGCTCACGATCGCAGGAGCCAGGCTGCGCCGCAGGATGCCGCCCTCGTGGTGGTTTTCGGCGAGGGGATAGACGGCGGTCGCCCCGTCACGGCCGCGCGCGGCGATGATCGACAGTTCGCGCACGAAGTCGGCCGGCGCCTCAAGGATGACCGGCACGCTTCCCAGTTCAGCGAAGATGCGTGCCGCGTCAGCGGCGTGTTCCACCCAGCGCTGGCCCTTGCCGTCATAGCCCTCGCGCCGGGTCTTCATCAGCACCGGCGCACCCATGGCCTGGGCGGCGGCTACGGCCTCCTCAGGCGTCGCGGCCGCCTGGAAGGCGACGGTCGGCGCGCCGTTGGCATTGAGAAACTGCTTCTCGGCCACCCGGTCCTGGGCGACGGCCAGGGCTTCGGGGCCCGGCGCCACCTCGACGCCCATCGCGCCCAGAGCCAGTACAGAGGCGGCGGGCACGTTCTCGAATTCGTAGGTCACCACACTGGCGACAGCGGCCAGCGCCTGCAGCGCTGTGTGATCGGTGTAGGGGCCAACGATGGTGTGGGCGGCCACGCGACCAGCGGGGCTGTCGGCTTCGCGCTCAAGCACGGCGACATCGAAGCCCAGACGGGCAGCGGCCTGGGCCAACATGCGGCCCAGCTGTCCGCCCCCCAGAATGCCGAGGGTAGATCCGGGGGGAAGGGGAAACTCAGCCATCTTGTTCCGGTGCTACTCGACCGCCTCGGCGACACCGGCGGTCTGGTCGGCGGCGAATGCAGCCACGCGTATGGCCAGGGCCGAATCCGACAGCGCCAGGATCCGGGCGGCCAGCAATGCCGCGTTCTTCGCCCCCGCTTCGCCGATCGCCAGCGTGCCCACCGGGATGCCGCCGGGCATCTGGACGATGGATAGCAGACTATCCATCCCCTTCAGCGCCCTCGACTCGATCGGAACGCCCAGCACTGGCAGATCGGTGAGTGAGGCGGTCATGCCCGGCAGGTGCGCCGCGCCGCCGGCGCCGGCGATGATCACCTTGAAGCCAGCGTCTTTGGCGCCCCTGGCGAAGTCGTACATCCGTTCGGGCGTGCGGTGGGCCGAGACCACCCTGGCCTCGTAGGCCACGCCGAGGGCATCCAGCATATCGGCGGCGAGACGCAGGACGGGCCAGTCGGACCGGCTTCCCATGATGATGGCGACGGGCGCGCTCATATGTGCTGCATTTCCTGCCTGAACCCCGGAGAAGGCGCGGAGTATAGGCGCCGCCTTTGCGCGCACAACCGACCCCGGTCAGAAACCCTTAACCCATAAAGCGTCGAATGCCGTTAACCGTTCTGGAGGCGGGACCATGAAGGTCACAGGCGCACGCAATGAACCGCTTCCCGGCGTCCGCAGGACGCCCGCGGCCGGCGCTTCTGCGCCGGTCGGCGGACCGGCGCGGGCCGACAGCACGAGCTTTCTCGGCGTACCGGCCGTGGAGATGACGCCGGCGGTGCTGGCGGCGATCCAGACGCTGCTCAAGGACCTCGACGCGCTGCGTGAGGAGGTCGGACAGCTCAAGGGGCGTCTGAAGGCAGCGGAGGACATGGCGGACCGCGATACGCTGACGCCGCTGCTGAACCGCCGGGGGTTCCTGCGGGAGTTCAGCCGGGTGCGCACGTTCGCCGAACGCTACGGATCCTCGGCCAGTCTGGTCTATTTTGATCTGGACGGCTTCAAGGCGATCAATGACCAATACGGCCACGCCGCCGGAGACGCGGCGCTGCGCACCGTGTCGGAACGGCTGCTGACCCATGTTCGTGAGAGCGACGTCGTGGGGCGTATGGGCGGCGACGAATTCGCCGTGGTGCTGGTCCAGACGGATCAGGCCACTGCCGAAAGCAAGGCGGCCTCCCTGGCGGCGGCGATTGAAGGCGAGCCGGTGGTCTTCGACGCCGGGTCCGCCACGATCCGGCTGAGCTACGGGGTGCGGGAGATCGTGTCGAACACCGAGCCCGAGGCGCTCATCGCCGAGGCGGATGCGGCCATGTTCGCCGCCAAACGCCGGCGCAAGACCGGTTAGGCGATGATGTCGGGGTTCAGGTAGTCCAGGACCCGCGAGATCTCGTCCTTGAGCGCCAGCTTCTTGCGCTTGAAGCGGCCGATGACGATCAGCTCCGGCAAGGCTGCATTGGACAGGGCCTGGATTGCCGCTTCCAGATCACTGTGATCCTGCCGAAGTTCCGCCAGACGCGCTTCAAGCGCCGCTTCGGTGAAGGTTGAATAGTCCATGATCTGCGCCTGATCCTATCCGAGGACCCTGGCAAGGTCATCCAGCGCCTGCGCGGGCGGGGATTCGCCCCAGGCGTCCGCCGCCGCCGAGAGCGCCTCGAAGGCGCTGACGCCATGTCCCTGGCCAGCGAGGCCTGCCAGTGTTTCCATCAGCAGACGTTCCGCGGCCAGTTCAAGCGCCTTGACGTCCTGCCGGAACGCCTCGCGCGCGCCGTCGTTGATCGGGGGAAGCGGCGTCTTCAGCGCGCGCCTGGCCTGGCGAAGCGGGATCAGCGCCGTTTGGTCCCAGACCCGCGCTGTCGCGGCCGCCCTGTCCAGCAGGCCCCTGTCGGTAGCCCGCGCATAGGCCGCCCAAAGCAGATAGGGCGTATTCTGGCCGTGGTTGTCCTGCAGCGCCAGGGTGGCCTCGGGAACGCCCGGCCGGTCATAGGCCGCCAGAACCCACGCCCAGATCGCCACGGTTATGCCTCCGCCCTGGACTGCGGGCCGATATCCTCGCCCCAACGTTTTACAGGCTGCCATGACAGACCAAACAAATCCAGCACGCGGCCCACCGACTGGTCGACCATGTCGGCCATCGACAGGGGTTTGGCGTAGAAGGCTGGCAATGGTGGGGCGATCACTGCGCCCATTTCGGACAGTTTCACCATGGTGCGAAGATGGCCCAGATGCAGCGGCGTCTCGCGTACCATCAGCACCAGTGTCCGCCGCTCTTTCAGGGTGACGTCTGCGGCCCGGGTCAGCAACGAGGCGGTGACCCCGCTGGCGATCTCGCTCATGGTCCGGATGGAGCAGGGCGCGACGACCATCCCCAGGGTGCGAAATGAGCCCGACGCGATCGAGGCGCCGACATCGCCTGCCTTGTGTGCCACATCTGCACGCGCCTGGACGTCGGCCACCGACAGATCGGTCTCCTGCGCAAGGGTCAGGGCTGCCGACCGGCTCATCACCAGATGGCTCTCCACGCCCAGATCACGGCAGGCGTCCAGCGCGCGCAGGCCATAGGCCACGCCCGACGCTCCGGAGATCCCCACGATCAGCCTTGGCGTTTCTGTCTCTGCCATCAAGGGGGCTCCTAACGCGGGAGAGCGACGAAAGATCGATCCGCTTCAAGCAAACATATGTGATCTGACAGCGACGCAAAGCAGGCGTTTACTGCGGCGTCGTCCAAAGCGAGGAGACTCTCCGCATGGCGCTTGAAGCCCGCATCCGGGAACTGGGTTCCCGTCACCAATCCCTGGAAACGGCCATCCAGGATGAGCTGAGACGGCCGTCATCCGACGATCTTAGATTGCGGGAGCTGAAACGACAGAAGTTGCGACTGAAGGAAGAGATCGAGACGCTCCGCAGCAACCTGCATTGATGCGAGCTTCCCGCCGGTTGATGAGGCGGGATCGACCCGATCAATCCTCGTCGGCTTCGTCGTCGTAGACCGGCTCTGGCGCACTTTCCGAAACCACGCCGGTTTCCGAAGCCGGACGCAGGGTCTCGCCCTCGGGCTCGACCTCGCCGCGCTTCGCCGCCTCCTTGGCGCGCTTGTCGGCCGCCTTCCGGACCACGGCATCCAGCTCGAGCTGGGTGGAGAGACCGAGCGTCACGGGATCCACCGGCTTGATGTTGGCGGAGTTCCAGTGCGTGCGGTTGCGCACCTGCTCAATGGTGGCCTTGGTGGTGCCCAGCACCCGCGACAGCTGGCTGTCCGGCACTTCGGGGTGATTGCGGATAAACCAGGCGATGGCGTCCGGGCGATCCTGGCGGCGCGACACCGGGGTGTAGCGCGGCGCCTTTTTCAAGGGCTTCAGCAACTCGGCGTGGCGGCTCTTCTGGGCCTTCATCCGATAGGTCGCAGTCTTTTCCGCAGCATCCAGCTCATCACGCGAGAGCTGGCCATTGGCGATGGGGTCTGCGCCGCGAATGTCACGTGCCACCTCGCCGTCGGCGATCCCCTTCACTTCCAGGGGGTGGAGTTCACAGAAGTCAGCGATCTGTTCAAACGTCAGCGAGGTGTTGTCCACCAGCCATACGGCAGTCGCCTTGGGCATCAGAATGTTGGTCATGTTCAGTCTCGACAGCCTGATCTCGGAAACGAAGGCGCCCGGCCTTTCGGCCGGGCGGGTAGGATTTCCATATAGGCCGGTTATCGACGGCTGAAAACGATCTTCTGAGGACGACCTCAGAAACCGAAGATCCAGTCGCCGGTGAGGTCCGTCGACTGGACGCCTGTCAGGATCACCTGATCGCCCGGACCCAGGGTGATCACCGTGTCGTCGCCGACCTGGGCCATCGTCCAGGTGTTGCCTGCGGCAATCTGAAGGCGGTCGCCCTCCAGGATGTTGAAATCCAGGATCCGATCGAGACCCGAGCCCGCAAAGCTGTTGAACACATCAGCACCCGCGCCCCCGGACAATGTATCCGAGCCCAGGTCGCCCGAGATGAAGTCCGCACCCGGGCCGCCTTGAGCCACGTCATCGCCCTGACCGCCGCGAACCGTGTCGGCACCGGCGCCGCCGTCAAGCGTGTCAGAGCCCAGGTTTCCGTAGACGAGGTCCGCGCCATCGTCGCCGAACAGGCGATCATTATCCTTGCCGCCGACCACCCAGTCATCGCCTGCGCCACCGGAGCCGGTGTCATTGCCGACATTACCGTTGATGTCGTCGAAGCCTGCGCCGCCGGTGATGGAGTCGTCTCCGTCATCGCCCCGCAGATAGTTGGCGCCCGATCCGCCGTCGATGGTGTCGCGACCTGCGGCGCCGAAGATGCGGTCGGAACCGGCATTGCCGCTCAGCTCGTTGGCCAGGGCGTTGCCGTTCAGGGTGTCAGCGCCGAAGCCGCCTATGGCGTTTTCAATCTGCGTGCTCTGGGCCACGGCGACGTTGCCGGTCAGGCCGCCGACGTTAGAGAAGAACCCCTCGCGCAGGTCGATCAGCTGCGCCTGGGAATAGCCGGAGAAATCGAAGGTATCGCGCCCGCCGGCGTCCCACGCTGCGAAGATCAAGCGGCTGGAGCTGCTGGCGGCGCTGAACCAGGACCGATCGGCGGTGGCGTTGAAGCCATAGACCGTATCGCCCGTCCGTGTGGACATGTTGGCACCGTACTCGATCTGGGCGCCGCGGATGTCGTCCAGAAGCGGAACCCCCGAATAGCTGCCCCTGAAATTGCCGCCGGTGTTGGTCTCCGAGAAGTAGCTCATCACCGTATACTGCCGGGAGTCCTCAAAGTACTCGGCGCTGGCGGCATAGGTGACCCTGGCCTCCCCGCTCGAGTTGTAGGCGCCGGGATGGGCAAGCCCGATAGCGTGACCAATCTCGTGGACCAGCACCTGGGCGCCATAGTTTCCAGGGGTCGGAAAGGCGTTGGAGCTGGCGCCGATATTGATCCAGACGTCGCCGGACGAGCTGCCGAAATTCACGTTGCCAGGGTAGTAGGCGAACGCCGCCGAGCCGCTTTCACCGGTGGAATAGTTCGAGAAGAGGATGGTCGCCTGGTCTGTGTAGGCCGCGTCGCTGTCGGTGCTGGACCCGGATCCGACCCGGATGAACCGGATGTTCGCGACATCGGCCCAGGCCTGCAGCGCCTGCTCGGCCTGGAGTATCTGGGCGGTGTTGAAACGCTGGAACCCGTCCGTATCGGTGGGCATGCGGATCGGCGCGGTGGCGCGAAAGCCGTAGGTGACGGTGAAGGCGGCGCCGGCGATGCCGCCCCAGCCCGGCGCGGGCGCCATGGTGTCGGGATTGAAGCCGGTGAGTTGCAGCCCGGCGCGATCAATGGAGAAGCTGGCCTTGCCATTGACCGTGGCGACAGCGCGATCCTCGGCGTTCAGATAGCCTTGCGGGGCCCCGGCGTCGCCGTCCGAACCTGCGTCCTGAAAACCCGCGGCGCCCGAGCACAACGGGCAATGACAACGCGCTTCCTCTCCGTCGCCGGCAAACGGACGCGAGTTCATGAAGCCGTTCGTGATCGGATCGGCGTCCAGCTGCGGTGTCGAAAGGTCAGCAGGGGTCATCATCAACTCAAACATGGCCCGCTCTCCCAAAGTCCCCCTGAGATTGGGCAGTTCTGCAAATACCACGCCAGCCAGCCCGACCCGGATACAAGCATGTACGGCGGCGATATCGATCTGGTTGTGGAGAGCCTGCCCTATTTTTCGGGAAGCGACCAGACTCTGTGTTTCGCGTCAAGGTTTAGTCGAACGCCTGCCGCCCAACGATCTTCAGGCCATATCCGCCGGAACCCGGTAGCACCGTCTGCGACGAACTCAGCAGCGTCATGTCGCGCACCCCCAGATCCAGCAGGATCTGGGCTCCGATGCCGTAGTCGCGCAGGATGTTCTCGGAGTGGTTGGCCTGGGGCTGGCCGTAGCGTTCTGACAGCCAGTGGGGATTGGAATCCCGGATGAAGACAGCCACCGCCGCGCCGTCATATTGCGCGAGCGCCTTCAACGCCTTGGGCACATAGTCCTGACGCGCTTCCACGGCGCCCAGCATGTCGGTGGCCATATCCACGCGGTGCATCCGCACGAGGGTGGGTTTCTCGGGATCGATCTTTCCCCGGGACAGCACGACATGCTCGGTCTGGTCCAGGCTGTTGCGGTAGATCACCATCCGGAACTTGCCGCCAAAGGTGCTCTCGAACGGGGTTTCCAGTACACGCTCCACCTGACGCTCGGTGCGGCGGCGGTAGGCGATCAGGTCGGCGATCGTGCCGATCTTCAGGCCGTGCAACTGGGCGAAGGCCACCAGATCCGGAAGACGCGCCATGGAGCCGTCGTCCTTCATGATCTCGCAGATCACGCCGGCCGGATTGAGGCCCGCCATGCGGCTGATATCGACCGCCGCCTCGGTGTGGCCGGCGCGGACGAGGACGCCCCCGTCCCGGGCCACCAGCGGGAAGACATGGCCGGGGGTGACGATGTCCTCGACGCCTTTGGTCGGGTCGACGGCCACCGCAATCGTGCGGGCGCGATCGTGGGCCGAGATACCGGTGGTGACGCCCTCGCGCGCTTCGATCGAGACCGTAAAGGCCGTGCCATGGCCTGACTGGTTGTCCGTCGACATCGGGGGCAGTCGCAACTTGCGGGCGCGCTCGGCGGTAATCGACAGGCAGATCAGGCCGCGGGCGTGCTTGGCCATGAAGTTGATCTGTTCAGGTGTCGCGAACTGGGCGGGGATGATGACATCGCCCTCGTTCTCGCGGTCCTCGGCGTCAACCAGGATGTAGGGTCGACCGTTGCGGGCGTCCTCGATGATGTCCTCGATCGGGCTGATGGCGCTGACATCGGCATCGTCGCCGGAACCGGGGGCCGGCGGGACCAGGTAGGGAGGCTTCATTGACCGGACCTCATCTGTGTAAACTCAAAAACCTGTTCGGCGACTGTATCGAGTTGCCAGGCGTCGCGCTTGTCCCTGACGGCGCCCGTGTCGTCAAAGAGTGCTGATCCGCCAGCGAGCGTGGCACCGAACGGCGTCGGCCAGCCCCTCAGCGCATGAATGATGGAACGCAGCGCCATCAAGGTGGTGCCGCCCGCCTGCCCGCCCTCGGCGGTAATCACCGCGCCCACGGCCTTGCCGCTGAGATAGGGTGAAGTGTCCTTCGAGGTGAACTCCAGGGTGTCCAGCGCGTTCTTGATCACGCCCGAGATGGAGCCGTGATAGCCGGGGCTGGCCACCACAAGGCCGTCTGCGGCGCGAACGGCGTCGATCAAAGCCTGCTGGCTGTCGGAGATCTCGCCGGGCCGGGGGTCAAAGATCGGGAGGCTCCCCAGGAACTCTCCGCCCAGCAGCCGCACCTCCGCGCCCAGGGCCTCGGCCCGGCGCAGGGAGCAGGCCAGCGCCTTCTCGGTGGAGGAACCTGCGCGGATCGTACCGCCCAGCCCGACGATCAAGGGGCGGCCAGCGCTCATATGGCCGCCACAGCGACGGCCCGGGTGAAAAGATGTTCCATAGCGGGACCTGTAAGCCGGACAATCCTCGGGCGCCAGTCCCCCCCAAACCCAAGGCAGAACCTTGCGAATGCAGCGGCCGTAGATGCCTGGACCCTTTCGGCGGCCCGCCGGCTTGCGCAAACGTCCCGCAGATCACCCAGCAGCTTAGCTCTGAACAGGGCGCATTTTGTCCTGTTGCGGTTGCCGGTAAGCCATGGGCTTCGAGGTACTGGCCGAGGAGTGGTGGCACTTCGACTATATGGACTGGCGCCAGTACGGGATCGGGACCGCGAGCTTTGCCGAGCTGTCAGCCGGACGCCCTCAGAACTGACCTGAACGCCCCTCGCCGGCCGCGAACCGGCTGGCGCCCTCGACGGCGGAGCCGGTGCGCAGGGTCTCTAGGCCGACCTTGACCTCGAACGCCTGGGCCTCATCCCAGCTCAGCGACCACTGTTCCAGCGCGGAG
>NZ_JBILRO010000211.1:0-6138 GCF_044372605.1 Phenylobacterium sp. | reverse complement strand
CTGCTGGTCATCATGGCGGTGGCCGGCGGGCTGAAACTGCTTGGCGGCAAGGCGGATGGACAGGGCCCGGCTGGTCCCGGCGCGTCGGCCCAGGGCGCTTCTGGCGCAGGACGCCCAGGGGGCCCCGCCGGCCCGGGCGGTCGTCGTGGAGGCCCCGGAGGGCCGACCCAGGTCACGGTCGCGCTGATCCAGCCGCGGGTGTTTGAAGACACCATCGAAGTGCTGGGTGTGGCGAAGGGCCGCCAGTCCGTCACGCTGACGGCTGCCGCGACTCAACTGGTCGAGCGGGTTCGCTTCCGAGACGGCCAAAGCGTGGCCCGTGGGGCGGTGCTGGTGGAACTGCGCGATACGGAACAGGACGCCGGCACGGCGCAGGCCGAGGCGCGGCTTGTCCAGGCTCAGCGCGCCTATGATCGCTACAAGACCCTGGGGGAAAAGGGTTTCGCCTCCAAGGCGGCCATCGACCAGTTCGAGGCGACATGGCGTGCGGCGCAGGCCGATGTGGCCGCCGCCAGGGCGAGGCAGAGTGATCGTCTGATCCGCGCGCCATTTGCCGGCGTGGTGGGCCTGTCGGATGTGGCGCCCGGCGCGCTGGTCAATCCGGGCGCGCCCATCGTGACGCTGGATGATGTCTCGTCGATCCGGGTCGATTTCCAGACGCCCGAACGTTACCTCGCCCAGTTGCGGCCGGGGCAGACGCTCCTGGCGACTGCGGATGCCTACCCGGGGCAAACCATTCCGGGACGGATCGCCCAGATCGACACCCGCGTCGACGAGCGGACGCGTGCGATCACCGCGCGCGCGGAGTTTCCCAATGCCGGCGGTCGACTGAAGCCCGGCATGTTGATGCGGGTCGGGATCTCACGCGGTCAACGTCAGAGCCTGAGTGCGCCGGAGAGCGCCGTTTCGGTGCAGGGTGACGCCGCCTTCGTCTATGTACTGCGTCAGATGGGCGAGCGCACGGTGGTGGAGCAACGCCCTATTCTGACCGGTTCGCGCCAGCAGGGCTTTGTCGAGATCCGTGAAGGCGTGACGGCTGGTGAACGGGTTGTCGCGGATGGCCTCAACAAGATTCAGCCGGGCCAGCCCGTTAGGGTTGCGCGGCCGTCGGGCGGTCGACCGGGCGCACCCGGGGCTCGTCCGGCCGGTGGGCCTGGCGAGGGCCGGCCGGCGACGGCGAGGCCGGCCGGATGATGCTCTCTGACATCTCGGTCCGGCGTCCCGTTTTCGCGGCGGTCGCGGCGATCATCCTGTGCGTTGTCGGGTTCGCCTCCTTCGGCGCCCTGACGGTGCGGGAGCTTCCCAGTGTCGATCCGCCGGTGGTCAGCATTTCCACCAGCTATCGCGGGGCCTCGGCCGAAGTGATCGAGGAACGGATCACCGAGCTGATCGAGCGCCAGGTGGCCGGTATCGAGGGGATTGACCGGGTCTATTCGTCTTCACGGGACGGCTCGTCGCGGATCAGCATCTCTTTCAAGCTGGATCGAGACCTCGACGCTGCAGCCAATGACGTGCGTGATGCCGTCAGCCGGGTGACGGCCCAACTGCCGCAGCAGGCTGACCCGCCGCAGATCCAGAAGGCGACGGCGGACTCCTCGCCGATCATGTTCCTGAATTTCACATCGCAGACGATGGATCGTCTGCAGCTTTCGGATTACGCGCAGCGCTTCCTTGTGGAGCGCCTCTCAACAGTGCCGGGCGTGGCGACGGTCGGCGTGGGCGGCGCGCAGTTCTACGCCATGCGTATCTGGCTCAACCCCGATGCCATGGCCGCGCGTGGGATCACAGTCGAGGACGTGGAAACCGCGCTCAACTCCCAGAACGCGGAGCTTCCGGCGGGGTCGCTGGAGGCACCTACCAAGGACTTCACGATCCGTGTCGCGCGGGGATACTCGACCCCCGAGCAGTTCGCCCAGATGCCGATTGTGCCGGCGCGAACCGCGACGCAGTCTCCCGGATCGGCCGCGATTGGCGGGACAGCGGCCTCCGCAGGCGCCGCCCAGGGTGTGACGCGGGACATCACGACCTCGTCCGCCGGTCAGGGCTACATCACGCGCCTGGGTGATATCGCCCGCGTCGAGGAGGGGGCTGACGAGCGCCGGCGAAGCTTCCGGTCCAACGGCCGCGACATGGTGGGGATCGCCATCACGCGGCAAAGCCAGGCCAACGACCTGGACATCTCCGACGGGGTCAGGGCCGCTCTGGCCGAGATCAACGCGGGTTTGCCAAAGGGCACCCGGCTGGGAATTTCGGTGGACTACACCCAGTTCACCCGTGACGCGATCCGCGAGGTCTGGATCACCATGGGGATTTCGCTGGCGCTGGTCGCGCTGGTGAATTTCCTGTTCCTCGGCACGCTCCGGGCCGCGATCATTCCCACTGTCGTGGCGCCGATCTGCATCCTGTCGACCTTCATCGTTCTGGCCCCGCTGGGATTCTCGATCAACCTCCTGACCCTGCTGGCGCTGGTTCTGGCCATAGGCCTGGTGGTCGATGACGCCATCGTCGTGGTTGAGAACATCCAGAGGCGCATCGACGAGGGCGAGCCGCCGATCGTCGCGGCGCAAAGGGGCGCGCGGCAGGTGTTTTTCGCCGTTGTGGCGACCACCGTTGTCCTGATCGCGGTGTTCGCGCCGCTGATGTTCCTGCCTGGATTCATCGGCCGGCTGTTCGTCGAGCTAGCGGTTTCGGTGGCGGCGGCGGTGGCCTTTTCGGCCGTCCTGGCGCTTTCGCTATCGCCGATGCTGGCGTCCAAATTGCTGCGCCCCGCCAAGAGCGAGGGATGGCTCGCGCGCAAGGTCGACGCCGGCATGCATCGACTGCGGAACTCATACCATGCTTCGCTGGAGGCGATGCTGGGTCGTCGCAGCGTATCGATAGCGACCTCGGTGCTGGTGCTGTTTCTGGGCGTGGCCGCCTATACGGTGTTCAGCGTGCTGCCGCGCGAACTCACCCCAGAGGAAGACCGCCGTCGCGCACAGCTCAGCTTCTCGGGACCGGAAGGCGCGGGGTTCGACTACACAGTCGCCGCCAGCCAGAAGGTCGAGCAGATCCTGTCCAGGTACCTGAAGGACGGGACGGTCGAACGCTATGTCTATTCGATGCCGCGCTTCGGAAACTCGTCATTCAACTCTGGCGGTGGCAACATCATCCTGTCGCCGGACACCAAGGTCACCGCGCCGGAGCTTTCGGCGAAGCTCAATCGCGAGCTCTCTTCGGTGACGGCGGTTCGGGCCATCGTCTCGGCCGAGGGCGGACTGCAGCGGGGCGGGCCAGGCGGCGGCGGGGGTGGCGGAACGAGCTTTCAGTTGATCGCCACGGGGACCGACTATCCCGAAATCGCCCGATGGATCCAGCCGTTGCTGGCGGCGGCGAATGACAATCCCGGACTCGCGCGGCCCAGGCTTGACTATGAGCCGACCAGTCCACGGGTCGTGATCAGCATCGACCGCGACAAGGCTGCTGCGCTGGGCATTTCGGCTCAGTCCGTCGGGCGTGCGCTGGAGACAATGTTCGGATCGCGGCGCGCCACCACCTATATCAAGAACGGCCAGGAGTATGACGTTCTGCTGCAGGCTGATCGGGACCGGCGGCAGACCGAAAGCGATCTGGACAGCCTCTATGTCCGGACGACCTCTGGCAAGGTTGTGTCGCTATCCAGCGTGGTGACCACCCAGGTTCGCGGTGACACGCCCGACCGGTCGCGCGTGGATCGACTTCGCTCCATCAACCTCTCGGCGCAGTTGAATCCGGGCTACAGCATGGGCGACGCCATCGCCTTCTTCAGGGCCGAGGCTGCGAAGCAGCCGGGATCGGTGACCATCAAGTGGGGCGGCGGAGCGCGGGATTATCTCGAGGCCTCGGGCTCCGTCGGTTTGGCGTTCGGGATCGCACTCTTGCTGGTTTTCCTGGTACTGGCGGCCCAGTTCGAAAGCTGGATCCACCCGGCGGTGATCATGTTGACTGTACCCATCGCGGTGCTGGGCGGCCTGTTCGGACTTCTGATGTTTGGCTCTTCCATCAATACCTACAGCCAGATCGGGTTGATCATCCTGGTCGGTATCGCCGCGAAGAACGGCATCCTGATTGTGGAGTTCGCCAATCAGCTGCGCGACGACGGATTATCCATCAGGGAGGCCGTGATCGAGAGCGCCAGCCTGCGCCTGCGGCCGATCATCATGACCTCGATCTCGGCGGCTGCGGGCGCGCTGCCGTTGATCCTTGAGGGCGGGGCTGGCGGCGAGGCGCGCAAGACGATCGGTGTCACGATCTTCTTCGGGGCGATCTTCGCCACGGTGGTCACGCTGTTCGTGGTGCCGGTCTTCTACAACCTGCTGGCGCGGTTTACGAAGTCGCCGCTGGCGATGGCGCGCCGCATCGAGGCGTTCGAGGACGCGGAACGGGCCAGGGTCGCCAACGCGGCCGAATAAGTCCCGAACCCGACACCAGGGAACCTGCGAACTAGGAGTGACAGATTCCCTGGGTCCGGCGGATGGCGGGGGCTCGCCACCCTTCGGTTCAGAAGGTCAGCCGGGGCTGATGCTCCCCTTCGACAGGGAGAGATTGAGACGACTTTTGATGCGCGTCAAGGTTGTTGTGCGTGGCAAGCACACCGCCTCAAGGGCAAATTCGATCTAGGGCTTGTGGCCGGTCTCGACCATCAGATAGCCGATCAGGTCGACCCGATCCTTGGCGTCCTTCAGACCCGCGAACGACATCTTTGTGCCGGGCAGATAGGTCTGGGGCTTTTCAAGCCACTGGTTGAGGTGGTTGGCGTCCCAGATCCAGCCGGTCGCCTTGAGCGCGTCGGAGTACTTGAAATCGGGGTTGGCGGCCGCCGCCTTGCCGAACACGCCGTGCAGGTTGGGGCCGGTCATGTTGGCCCCACCTGGGGCGATGGTGTGGCAGGACTGGCAAAGCGCAAACTTGGACTCGCCGTTATCCAGATCGGCCGTGTTGTACGGCGCCGGATAGGTGGCCAGGATCGCCTGCTTTTCGGCGTCCGTCGGGGCCGGCGCAGCGGGGGCATCGGCCTTGGGCGCTGGCTGGGAATTGCTGCACGCCGCGGTCAGCATGGCGAGCGCGCTGACGACGGCAAGGGATCCGGAACGCATGGAAGACTCCGACAATAACGGATCGGCAAGCTAGCGTCGTGCGGCCACGATGCAAGGGTCGCTATCGGCCTTTTCGACGCTCACGGTTCACGGCCTCATCCAGCGCCTGCAGAAACCGTGACCGGTCGGCGACGGCGAAGGGCTTTGGCCCGCCGGTGATCTCACCCGTCGAACGGATGTGCTCCATGATCGAGCGCTGGGCCAGCGCCTGGCCGATGGAGTCCGGCGTGAACGGCCGCCCGTTCGGCGCTATGGCCGCCCCGTCGGCCTTCAGAACCCGGTCCGCCAGCGGGATGTCATTGGTCACCACAATATCACCCGGCAGCACGTTGTCGGCGATCCAGTCATCGGCCACATCGGGTCCGGCGTCGACGATCTGACGTTCGATCATCGCAGAGCGCGGAATCTGGATGAAGCTGTTGGAGACCACAAAGGTCTTCAGACCATAGCGCGCCGCCACCTTGTAGGTCTCGTCCTTCACCGGACAGGCGTCAGCGTCGATGAAGATGCGCATGGGTATCGGCCCTACAACAGAATCAGGCGCCCTTCACGTGGATTGGCGCCGCCCCCCTCTTGGCGCCGCGCGCACTTGCCCGCATAAGCGGCGCGGTCACGGCGCGCCGGATTAGCTCAGCTGGTAGAGCAGCGGTTTTGTAAACCGAAGGTCACGGGTTCGAATCCTGTATCCGGCACCACCCGACCCCCAGGCAATCGATAGTCATCGCCGCGCTGGCGCGGAAGATGCGCCGCTTCGGGGGCAGGTCGGAGATGTGTTTCAAGACGGGACACGGACATCTCCGGCGGTCGGGTCTGTCCGGGGGGGCAGGTCGGGCCTCCAACGCCAGTACGGCGTTGGTTACAGGCGGCCGGGTTGGCGGTGCGTAGGGTCAGTAGGCCAAAGGCCCGGTCGTCTGTGGTATTTCAGGATCGTTGATCACCGCGCCGCGCCGCACGTTGCTGCACCAGATAGGTAGCGATCACACCTGTGGCGACCAGACCGATCAGGATCGTGGAGATCGCGTTG
>NZ_JBILRO010000162.1:0-7770 GCF_044372605.1 Phenylobacterium sp. | reverse complement strand
TTCAGGATCACTCCGCCACCCGGCGCGGCTTCTATCGTTCCCGCCTGCAGGGACTCGAGCTTCTCCTGTCCGGCATACAGCGGCGCCTCGCGACCGAAGAACTTCTCGGCGGCCGGCGCCGTCGCGGCCGCATCAGCGGCCGGCTTTTCACCACAGGCGGTCAGCGAGAGGCAGGTCGTGACCCCCACAGCCAGAATTGTCTTACGCAGCATGCGCATTCTCCCGTTTCACGACGGCTGTTCTGGACAGACTCAGGGGCTGCCGCCATCGCCCCGATAGATAGAGTTTGCGCCGATAGCGCCGTTTGGCGAGCCTTTCTTGCACGGCGGACTTTGGCGAACCTGCCCGTCGGCCTATAAGCCCGGCTTTCCGCGCAAACCGTTACGGCCCATGTCCCGCATTCTCATCACCTCGGCTCTGCCTTACATCAACGGGATCAAGCACTTGGGCACGCTTGCCGGTTCGATGTTGCCGGCCGACGTCTACGCGCGGTTCCAGCGGGGCAGGGGACGCGAGACCCTCTACATCTGCGCGACGGATGAGCATGGCACGCCTACAGAGCTCGCGGCCGCCGAGGCCGGGCTCGATCCGGCGACATTCTGTGCGAACGCGCACGCCGTTCAGGCCGATCTGGGTGCGCGATTCGGCCTGTCGTGGGATCACTTCGGGCGCTCGTCCTCGCCGCAGAACCATCTGCAGACACAGATGTTCGCGCGGCAACTCTGGGAGGGCGGCTTCCTGGAGGAGCGGGTCACCCAGCAGGTTTATTCACGCGCCGACAGGCGCTTCCTGCCCGACCGCTACGTGATCGGAACCTGCCCGCACTGCGGCTACGAATCGGCGCGCGGCGACCAGTGCGAAAACTGCACCCGGGTGCTGGATCCGGCCGACCTGCTGCATCCGCGCTCGGCGGTCTCGGGCTCGACGGACATCGAGATCCGCGATTCCAAGCATCTTTTCCTGCGCCAGAGCCTGTTCTCCGACCGGCTGCGTGAGGGGATAGAGGCGCGGAAGGGCCGGTGGCCCCTGCTGGTCACCTCCATCGCCCTGAAGTGGCTGGACGAGGGCCTGCAGGATCGGGGCATCACCCGTGACCTGGACTGGGGCGTGCCGGTCAATGCCGCCGACTGGGGCCCGAACCCCGAGGGCCGGACGCCGGATGTGGAAGGGCTCGCGGGCAAGGTCTTCTACGTCTGGTTCGACGCGCCGATCGAATACATCTCCGCCACCGCTGAGTGGGCCGACGCCAGGGCCGGTGGAAAAGCCGCGGATGCGGACTGGGAGCGCTGGTGGCGACAGCCCGTCGCCGATGACGTCACCTACGTCCAGTTCATGGGCAAGGATAATGTGCCGTTCCACACGGTGGGTTTCCCCTGCACCCTGATGGGCGTGAACGAGGGGGCCAACGCGCCCTGGAAGCTGGTGGACGAACTCAAGGGCTTCAACTGGCTCGACTATTACGGCGGCCGGTTCTCCACCTCGCAGAACCGCGGCGTGTTCATGGACCAGGCGCTGGAGCTGTTGCCGCCGGACTACTGGCGCTGGTGGATCGTCGCCAATGCGCCGGAAACCTCGGATGCCACCTTCGTCTGGGAACAGTTCCAGGCGCAGGTGAACGCGGACCTGGCCGATGTGCTGGGCAATTTCGTCAACCGGATCCTGAAGTTCACCGAGACGCGCTTTGAGGGCGTGGTCCCGGCGGGCGGTGTCGATGGGCCGCTGGAGCTCAAACTGAGGGCCGATGTTCAGGCCAAGCTGGTCGAGCTGACCGGTTTCATGGAGGCGCGCGAGTTCCGAAAGTCCTCGGCGGCGCTGCGTCAGCTCTGGGTGCTGGGCAACCAGTACCTGACCGAGGCCGCCCCCTGGACCGCGCTGAAAACCGATCCGGAGCGCGCGGGCGTGGCGGTGCGTACAGGGCTCAATCTGGTGGCCCTGTTCGCCAGGGTCGCCGAGCCGTTCATTCCGTTCACCGCGAAGGTCATCGGCGAATCAGTGGGAGTTGGCGTTGGTCCGGGCCTTTGGCCGGATCCCGACAGGGCCCTGGAACTCCTCACGCCCGGGCAGACCGTAAAGGCGCCTGAAGTGCTGTTCCGCAAGATCGAGGACACCCAGGTGGCCGAATGGCGTGAGCGCTTCGGCGGGCCGGAAGTAATCCCGGCCTGACCGTCGCGGCTGTCACAGGCCTGTAGCGAGGACGTGCGAAGGATCCCCGACAACGTGGGGAAATCACATGCGCGGCTGGGTAGCAGGTCTGTTGGGTTGGGTGGCGCTGAGCCTGCCGGCGGCGGCCCATGAAACGGCCCGCAATCCGCGGCTCATGGTTTTCCCGAAGACGATATCCGGGGGGTTGATCCTTCCCGTTGACCTGCACACCCACAGCGTCTTTTCCGACGGCAGCGTCTGGCCTGACATCCGCGTGCAGGAAGCCGAGCGCGACGGTCTGACCGCCTTGGCTGTCACCGAGCACATCGAATACCAGCCGCATGCCGCTGACATCCCTCATCCTGACCGCAACCGTTCGTACAACCTGGCCTCGGGGATGGCCAAACCGGACCTTCTGGTCATCGCCGGCGCTGAAATCACCCGCAACATGCCGCCGGGACACATCAATGCGGTGTTCATCACCGACGCCAATGCGCTGAAGGTTGACGACGTGGAGGTCGCCCTTCGCACCGCCAATGCCCAGGGCGGGTTCGTATTCTGGAACCACCCCTACTGGCATCGCCAGGCGCCCGACGGCATCACGCGACTCAATCCCCTGCAGGAACGGCTGATCGCGGCCGGGCTGCTGCATGGCGTCGAAGTGGCCAACGGCGAGGACTATTCGGAGTCCGCCCTGCAGGTCGCCCTGGACAAGAACCTGACCATTCTGGGCACCTCGGACATTCACGGCCTCATTGACTGGGACTTTGATGTGGCCAACGGGGGGCATCGCGCCGTTACCCTGGTGCTGGCGCCGACCCGTACGCCCGCCGCTATCCGCGACGCCCTGCGCGCGGGGCGTACTGTGGCCTGGTTCAAGCAGACCGTGATCGGCCGCCCGGCCAATGTGGAAGAGGTCGTCCGCGCTTCGCTCAGTGTCGAGGCGGGTGATGTGGTGGAAAAGTCGCGCGTTCTGGCGTTCAAGCTCAAGAACAACTCGCCGATCCGCTACACGCTGCGCCGCAAGGGTGGACAGGCATTTTACAACAGTGCCGATGTGGTGGTCGTGCCGCCCTTTGGCGAAGTCGCCTTGCAGGTGACGGGCGGCGTCACGCCGCAGACGCTTGAGCTTGATTTCGAGGTGTTGAACTCGATCACCGCGCCGAAGCAGACCCTGAGCCTGACGCTTCGGCCGAAGGCGTCCTAGACCGGCCAAACGAAGGCGCGTTCCAGGTCCTGGAGCTTCTGACCCTCGTACCGCAGGCCCTGCATGGTTCCTGCGCGCTTCACGCCGCCTCCAGCACCCGGATGATCTGGCTCTCGCGTTCGTTCCAGAGAATCGCCACGCCGGCGGCGCGGGTGGCATGGGCGCCGAGCGCGGCCTCGACCTCGGGCTGATGCAACCGGTGGGCTGACAGCCGCAACAGGGTGCGCTCGCCCCCCTGATCCAGCGCCACATCATGAAACCGCAGCACCGCGTCGACAACCGCAGCCGGGGGCAGGGCCGGGCGGCTCGGGAATGAGGGCTTGGTCGGGCGCGGGCTGAAACGGACCGGGCGGCGGCGGGGCTGAAACGTCGAGGCCATGGCGTGAACTCCTTGCGGGCTTTCGATGTTTCGGGTTTATTCCGGAGCTACGACAGAAACGGACGTAGCATTTCATGCGACACGAGAAAGCCGGTCAGGTGCTGGAGCTGGCCCGGATGCTGGCCAGCACGGCGGAGGGGCTGACGCTCGACGAGATGGCCCAGCGCCTGTCTGTGAGCCGGCGTACGGTCGAGCGCATGCGCGACGCCGTGCGAGACGTGTTTCCACAGCTTGAGGAGGTCGTGGAGTGGCCGGTCACCCGGTTCAGGATCCCCTCCGGGCTGGATCACCTGTACCAGGCGCCCACCGCAGAAGAGATGGCGGCGCTGTCGGCCTCGGCCGAGCTGATGGATCGACAGGGCGCTACCGAGCGGGCCAGGGCCCTGCGCTCGCTGGAGCAGAAGGTGCTGTCGGCCACCCGCGCGGCCGCGCGGCGCAGGCTGGCGCCGGATCTGGAGGCGCTGTTGCAGGCCGAGACCATCGCTGTCACAGCCGGGCCCCGCCCGTTCGAGGAGGCCAGTGTCCTCTCGGCGGTGCGCGAAGGGCTCAAGGCGCTGTCGACCCTGCGGTTCCGATACGAGGGGGGATCCACGCCCGGGCGCGTGCGTGAAGTCACGCCGTTCGGCATCCTGTTCGGACGCTCGAACTATCTGGTGGCGGCGGAAGACGCCGGGATCGGCCCTCGCAACTGGCGCCTCGATCGCATCTTCGAGGTCGAGGTCACCGGCACACCGGGCTTCCGGCCGGAGGACTTTTCCCTTCAGGCCTATGCGGACGAGAGCTTCGGCATCTACCAGGACGACACCCATAATGTGGTGCTGAAGATCCTGCCCCACGGCGCCGAGGACGCCCTGCGCTGGCGGTTCCACGCCAAACAACGGGTGGAGCCACAGCCGGATGGCAGCGTCATGGTCCGCTTCCGGGCCAGCGGCATGCGCGAACTGGCCTGGCACCTGTTCACCTGGGGCGACAAGGCCCAGGTGGTGGCGCCGCAGGCGCTGCAGGACATGCTGGTGGACGAAATCGAGGTCGCCCGCCGAACCCACGTCCGATTCTGACGTAGCTTGAATCCAGCGTCTCCTCATCAGACAGGAGATCGACATGACCACCCTCGATTACGCCGCCCTCTACGAGACCGAGTTCCGCCATCGCCGCCGCCGCGCGGTGTGGCTGCGCATCCTGGCCGCGACGGCCTTCACGCTCTGGCCGCTGGCGGTCGTGGGGGCCATGGCGCTGCGGTGAGCGCCGATTTGCTATCAAAGGTGACGGTTCCTTCGCCCTGAGGTAGAGCTGACCGACCATGCCCCTAGAAGTTCCTCCATGCGTCTTGCTGCTCTCGTCACCTGCCTCGCCGCTGTCTTCCTGATGGGAGCCGCGGCGCCTGAAGACGATCCCTACACCTGGATGGAGGAGATCGAGGGCGCCCGGGCGCTGGATTGGGCCAGGGCCGAGAACGACCGATCCTTGCCGCAGCTTCAGAACGATCCGCGCTATGCCGGGCTCTATGCGGATGCGCTGAAGATCGCCACGGCGAAGGACCGGATTCCGTCCGTCAGCTTCGCCGGCGACGGATCGTTCCGGGGCTTTTGGCAGGATGCCGAACACGTACGCGGCATCTGGCGCACCACCTCGGTAGAGAGCTACCGCGCGGGCAATCCCGATTGGAAAACAATCCTGGACATCGACGCCCTGGCCAGGGCGGAAGGGGCCAACTGGGTGTTTTCCGGTGCGACCTGTCTGGCGCCTGATGACCGATATTGCCTGGTCAGCCTGTCCAACGGCGGAAAGGACGCCGTCGAGATCCGGGAATTCGATACGCAGACACGCCAGTTCGTCGACGGTGGGTTCCGCTTGCCCGAAGGCAAGCACATGGGCGCGCGGGTTCAGTGGATCGATAGGGACACCCTGTTCGTCGTCACCGAGTGGGCAAAGGGCGATGTCACCACCTCGGGCTATCCCTACATCGCCAAACTGCTGAAGCGCGGCCAGTCGCTTTCTGCGGCCAGACAGGTTTTCGTCGGCGCCCGCGACGATGGCGGATACGGCGTGCAGCCGATCATTCTGCGTGATCCGGCCGGCAAGGTGCAGGCGGTGATCATCTATCGCCCGCTCGATACCTTCAACGCGGAATACTACCTGCTGGACGATGACCGCCCCTTGCGGCTCGACTTGCCCAAGAAGGTGTCGATCCAGGGTTACGTGGATGGCCGCCTTTTGGTCAGCCTGGACGAGGCCTGGGGCGCCAAGGGCATGAAGGAGGGCGATCTCGTCGACTTCGATCTGGCCGCCGTCAAGCGCAAGCCGGACGCCTCGACGCCGGCTTTGGTCCTGCGCCCCGCCGCCAATCAGGCCGTTGAACAGGTGGCGACCACTCGGGACCGGCTGCTGGTGGTGATGCTGGACGACGTGAAAAGCCAGGTGCTGAGCTATCAGCGCGAGGCCGGGCGCTGGGCCGCCACGAAGCTGGAGCTGCCAGAGGATTCCACCGTCACCGTCACCTCCACCTCGGACATCGACAACCGGCTGGTGCTGAGCGTGGCCGGCTTCCTGACGCCCACCAGCCAGTGGCTGGCGGATGCGGCGGGCGGTACGCCGGTCAAGCTCCGGGCGCTGCCGGATCGCTTCGATGCGTCCCGCTTCATCACCGAACAGTTCTGGGCCACGTCGAAGGACGGCACGAAGGTTCCGTACTTCGTGGTCCACGCGAAGGGCATGACATTTGATGGCTCCAATCCGACCCTGCTGAATGCCTATGGCGGCTTCCAGATCAGTCAGACGCCATTCTATTCCGGAATAACCGGCAAGCTCTGGCTCGAGAGGGGTGGCGTCTTTGTCGTGGCCAATATCCGGGGCGGCGGCGAGTTCGGCCCGCGCTGGCACAATGCGGGGCTCAAGCTGAACCGCATGCGGGTTTACGAAGACTTCTTCGCCGTCTCCGAAGACCTGATCGCGCGCAGGATCACCAGCCCGAAGAAGCTCGGCATCGTCGGCGGCTCCAACGGTGGCCTCCTGATGGGCGTGGCCCTGACAATGCGGCCGGAGCTCTACAACGCCATCGTCATCCAGGTGCCTCTATTCGACATGATCGGCTACGACCACATCGGTGCCGGCGCGTCCTGGATGGGCGAGTACGGCGACCCCAAGGTCCCTGCGGAACGGGCCATGCTGATGACCTACTCGCCCTACCAGAACCTGATGCCCGGCCAGCCCTATCCGCGCGTCTTCATCCGCACGTCCACCAAGGACGACCGCGTCCACCCTGCCCACGCCCGCAAGGCCGCCGCGCGGCTCAAGGAGTACGGCTACGACTACCTCTACTGGGAGAACATGGACGGCGGCCACGCGGCCGCGGCCAATCTCAACGAGGTCGCCCTCGGCAGTGCGCTGGAGTTCACCTATCTGATGCAGCGGTTGATGGATTGAGGCGCGTAGCCTTGCCGACCCAATGCAACTGCTGGGTGCTCTGACTCTGCTAGAAACTAGCACGACCAGTTTTGGCCAATCAGCCGGTTAGGAAGTTTGCCATACTGATATCATCTAGGGTGCGGCCAACTATCCTGACCGCTGTATCAGCCACTCCATCGTTGTTCTTTGAGTCCGCAAATACAATCACGTCGCTCCCAACAAACGCTACCACGTATTGAACAATACCAACCGCGATTTGTGTGTTGGCAAATGACAGCGCTGCTTCATAGCTCGTAGAAAATGTTTCTAGATAATTGTGGGGCGCACCAGCGCCGATAGATGACAAGCTCGAAAGGTCCTGGAAGTATAAGTAATCCTCACTGTTCCAATCCAGGATCTGATCCAGCGCGGCGAATATGGTCGTGTCTTCGCCCCCAAAGAAATCAAACTCATCCCGGCCTTCGCCGCCGACAAGAGTGTCTGACCCGCTTCCCCCCGCCAATGCGTCGTTACCTGCGCCGCCATTGAGACTGTCTGCTCCGGCGCCAAGCTGGATGAGGTCGCGGCCATCGCCGCCGTTGATTGTGACATTCTCGTCGGTCCCGGTACCTCCAACGAAACGGTAGCCGCCGAGACA
>NZ_JBILRO010000081.1:0-12874 GCF_044372605.1 Phenylobacterium sp. | reverse complement strand
TTCCGCCGCTGCGCCCCTATAACCCGGGGTTACGGATCGCCTATGCGACAAGGATTCCCGATGGCCGATTTCGCCGCCGCTCGCCTGAACATGGTCGACAGCCAGGTGCGCACCCAGGATGTCACCGACGTGCGTCTGCACGACGTGATGGGCGCTCTGGCGCGCGAGGCGTTCGTGCCGGCAGACCGCACCCACCTGGCCTATGCCGACATGGAAGTGGAATACGCGCCCGGCCGCTGGCTGCTGAAGCCGCGCGATGTGGCCAAGCTGCTGCAGGCGCTGCGCCCCATGCCCGGCGAGCGGGCGCTGGCTGTCAGCGCGCCCTATGCGGCGGCGGTGATGAAGGCCCTGGGGCTTGTGGTGGTCGAGGTTGAGGCCGGCGGCGACCTGCCGGCGGGCGAGTTCGATATCGTGGTCTGCGAGGGCGCCGTAGCCGACGCCCCCGAGACCTGGCGCGCGAGGGTGGCGATCGGGGGGCGGCTTGGTGTGGTGGAACGCATCGGGCCCGTCGGCAAGGCCAGCCTCTACGTCCGGGCCACCGATGGCATGGGCCGACGGGAATTGTTCGACTGCTTCGTGCCGGTGATGGCGGGCTTCGAGCAGAAACACAGCTTTGCCTTGTAGTGGCGTTTGAAGCACAATCGAAATGCCGGCGTGAAAAAAGCTTAAGGTGACGGGGCTTGGTCAAGACGCCAGACGCATGCCAATAGAGGACGTCTCTCGCGAGATCGGGGATAGAGTATGCCTATGACTTTCCGTAGCCGCCTGTTGGCTGCGACCTTGTGTGCCAGCGCCCTGGCTGCGCCCGCGGGCGCCGAGACCCTGGCTGACGCCATTGCGCTGGCCTACCAGAACAATCCGACGCTGCAGGCGCAACGGGCCTCCCAGCGGGCGCTGGATGAGAACTATGTGCAGGCCCGTTCCGGCTGGCGGCCGACGCTGGGCCTCCAGGTGACGGCAAGCTGGGCCGAGACCCAGACCCCGATTGCGGGGCGCGGCGTGGATCTAGACGGCGACGGCGTGCCGGACAGCTTTGGTTCCGGCGGCGTGCGGCGAAGCAACCGTGGCCAGGCTGGCGTCAGTTTCAATCAGCCGCTCTGGACCGGCGGCCGTGTGGCCGCGTCGGTCAATGCCGCCAACGCCGATGTTCTGGCCGGTCGCGAGAGTTTGCGCCGGACCGAATCCGTGGTTCTGGCCCAGGTGATCCAGGCCTACGCCGACACGCGCCGCGACCAGGAATCGCTGCGGATCCGTCAGGAGAACGTCAACGTCCTGACCCGTCAGCTGCAGGAATCCCAGGCCCGGTTCGAGGTGGGCGAGATCACTCGCACCGACGTGGCGCAATCCCAGGCGCGTCTGGCGCAGGCCCAGTCTCTCTATCAGTCCGCCGTCGCCCAGCTGGCGATCACACGGGCCGGCTACGCCACCCTGGTTGGCCAGAACCCCGGTGACCTCGCGCCCGAGCCGTCGCTGGCCTACATGCTGCCGACCGATCCGGACGAAGCCTACAAGATCGCCGAGGAATTCAGCCCCCAGCTCCGTGCGCAGCAGTTCGCCGAGCAGGCCAGCCGCGCCCGCATCGCCGGCGCCAGGGCCGAACGTATGCCCAACGTCTCCGCCAACTTCACCGTCGGCCACGCCGGCCTCATCGATCCCTTTGATCCCCGTGACAACTTCGGCCGTAGCGTCAGCGCCACCATCACCGCCACCGTGCCGATCTATTCCGGCGGCCTGGTCTCTTCGCGAGTTCGCCAGTCCGTGGAGCGCAACAACGCCGACCGGATTACGGTTGAGGGCGTCCGCCGCACCGTGCTTCAGGGCGTCACCCAGTTCTGGAGCCAGTTGATCGCCGCGCGCGCCAACATCGCCTCCAGCGAGTTGCAGGTCAGCGCGGCACGGATCGCCGCCGAGGGGACGCGCCAGGAACAGCAGGTCGGCCTGCGCACCACGCTGGATGTGCTCAACGCCGAACAGGAGCTCCGCCAGGCGCAGCTGAATCAGGTCAGCTCGCGCCGCGATGAATATGTGGCGGCCGCCAATATGCTGGCCACCATGGGTCGCCTCGAAGCCCGCAACCTTGTGCCGTCCGTGCCTCAGTACGATGCGGCCAAGAATTTCCGCAAACTGCGCATGACCTGGGGCTGGGTGCCTTGGGAAGAGCCGGTGGATATCATTGACCAGTACCTGACCGCCTGGCCATCCAGTAAACCTGTCTCAAAGTCCTCCGAGCCGACCGCCACGCCGGGTTTGCAGCCGGCGCCCACGGTGACGCTGGCGCCTGCGACGCGCTAAGCGTAGAACAACGGGAAAATTGCAGGATCACCAGCGCGCGCTTAGGGTCCTGTTAGCGACTCAACCGTGGCGGCCGACACATGTCTGAAACGTCTTCTCAAGAACCGACCATGGAAGAGATCCTGGCGTCGATCCGCCGGATTATCTCTGAGGACGAAACACCTGGCGCAGAGGCTGAAACGCCGGCCCGGGCGGCGCCTGCGGCGGTGGCCGAGCCGGAACCTGAGCCTGTCGCCGTCGTAGCGCCGCCTGAGCCCGTAGCCGCCCCTGTGGTGAGCGCTCCCGTGCCCCCGCCTGTGCTGGCCGTCGAGGAGGAGGAAGAGGAGGAGCTCGAACTCACCGAGAAGCTCGACAGTCTGGGCGACCTTGACATCATGGATGCCGAGGAGCCGGAACCCGCGCTCCAGCCCGTCGCCGCCCTTGTCAGCGAAACGGTAGCCGCCGCCGCCGCCGCCAGCTTTGGCCACCTCTCGGCCAGCATCGCCATGCCGCCGTCGGGCCTTACCCTCGACGACGTGGTGCGCGAGTTGCTGCGCCCGCTGCTCCGGCAGTGGCTGGACGCCAATCTGCCCACAATCGTCCAGGAAGCGGTCCAGGCCGAAGTCGACCGCATCGCCCGCAGCCGGCTACGCTGATCCGCTCATCCCGGCGAGGGCCGGGACCCAGATCGTAGGTCACCCTGTCTGTCGGACGGGTATTGAACCAATGAAGCGGTTTCATGAGCCTTTCCATCGGGGCGCCGGCCTTCGCTGGAAAGAGCGGGTGTTGACATGCGCCCTCTAACCGCCAAGACCCCCGACCATGCTCGACAAGAACTTCGACTCCAAAACCGCTGAGCCGCGCCTCTACGCCGCCTGGGAGGCCTCGGGCGGCTTTGCGCCCATCGACGATCCGGCCGCCGAGCCGTTCTCCATCGTGATCCCGCCGCCCAACGTGACCGGCTCGCTACATATCGGCCACGCGCTCAACAACACCCTGCAGGATGTGCTGATCCGCTTCGAGCGCATGCGCGGCAAGGCCGCCCTCTGGCTGCCCGGCACCGACCACGCCGGGATCGCCACCCAGATGGTTGTGGAGCGCCAGCTGGCCGCCTCGGGCAACCGCAGCCGGCGCGACATGGGCCGCGACGAGTTCGTGGCCAAGGTCTGGGAATGGAAGGCGGAATCCGGCGGGACCATCGTCAACCAGCTGCGCCGGCTCGGCGCCTCCTGCGATTGGTCGCGCGAGCGGTTCACCCTTGACGAGGGCCTGAGCGCCGCCGTCCGCAAGGTGTTCGTCCAGCTCCACAAGGAAAAGCTCATCTACCGCGACAAGCGGCTGGTGAACTGGGATCCGCAGTTCCAGACCGCCATCTCCGACCTGGAGGTCGAGCAGCGTGAGGTCGACGGCCACTACTGGCACTTCGCCTATCCGCTGGAGGACGGCTCCGGCGAGATCGTCGTCGCCACCACGCGGCCTGAGACGATGCTGGGCGACACCGCCGTCGCCGTGAACGGCGCCGACGAACGCTACCAGGCCCTGATCGGTCGCGCCGTGCGCCTGCCGATCGTGAACCGGCCCGTGCCGATCATCGCCGACGACTATGCCGACCCGGAAAAGGGCTCCGGCGCTGTGAAGATCACCCCAGCCCACGACTTCAACGACTTCCAGGTGGGCAAGCGCCACAACCTGCCGATGATCAATATTCTCGATGACTTCGGCCGCATCAACGACAACGCCCCGCCAGAGTACCGCGGCCTGGATCGTTTCGCCGCCCGCAAGAAGGTCGTCGAGGCGTTCGAGGCCCTGGGCCTCCTGCGCGAAATCGAGAAGACCCGCCACAGCGTGCCGCACGGCGACCGTTCAGGCGTCGTGGTCGAGCCCTATCTGACGGATCAGTGGTACGTGGCCGCCGACGTTCTGGCCAAACCCGCCATCGCCGCCATTGAGAACGGTGACACCGTCTTCGTGCCGAAGAACTGGGAAAAGACCTACTTCGAGTGGATGCGCAACATCGAGCCCTGGTGCATCAGCCGCCAGCTCTGGTGGGGCCACCGCATTCCGGCCTGGTATGGGCCGGATAACAAGGCCTTCGTCGAGGAGACGGAAGCCGAAGCTCAGAAGAAAGCCGACGAGCACTACGGTCGCCCGACCCCGCTGCGTCAGGACGAGGACGTCCTCGACACCTGGTTCTCCTCAGGCCTCTGGCCCTTCTCCACCATGGGCTGGCCGGAAAAGACGTCGGATCTGGCGCGGTTCTATCCTACCCACACGCTGATCACGGGCTTTGACATCATCTTCTTCTGGGTCGCCCGGATGATGATGCAGGGGATCCACTTCACCGGCGAGGTTCCGTTCAAGCGGATCTTCATCAACGCCCTGGTCCGCGACGCCACCGGTGCCAAGATGTCCAAGTCCAAGGGCAACGTCATGGACCCGCTGGAACTGGTCGACGACTACGGCGCTGATGCGCTCCGGTTCACGCTCACCGCCATGTCCGGGCAGGCGAGGGACATCAAGCTCAGCCGTCAACGTATTGAAGGCTATCGTAACTTCGGCACCAAGCTGTGGAACGCCACCCGCTTCACCCAGATGAACGGCTGCGCCCGCGCCGAGGGCTTCGATCCGGCGTCCGTCAAGGCCGCCCTCAACCGCTGGATCGTGGGCGAAACCACCCGCACCGCCCAGGCGGTCACGGCGTCCCTGGCCGACTGCGGCTTCGGCGAGGCGACCGAGACCCTCTACCGCTTCATCTGGAACCAGTACTGCGACTGGTACGTCGAGCTGGCCAAGCCGCTGCTCACCGGCGACGACGCGGCCGCCAGGGCCGAAACCCAGGCCACGGCCGCCTGGGTGCTGGATATCATCCTGCAACTCCTCCACCCGGTGATGCCGTTCATCACCGAGGAGCTGTGGGCCCAGACCCAGGACCTGGGCGCCCCGCGCTCCCACTTGGGTTTCCTGATGACCGCCCGCTGGCCCGACCTTCCATCCAGCCTGATCGACCCCGCCGCCGACGCCGAGATCGGCCTGGTGATCGAGGCGATCTCCGAGGGTCGCTCGGTCCGCTCGGGCCTCAACGTGCCGCTGTCCGCCAAGCCGCCGCTGCTGGTCATCGAGGCCACCGACGCCCAGCGCGCGACCTTGGCCGCCAACGCCGCCCAGATCGCCCAGATGCTGCGCGTCTCCGGCGTCGAATCCGTCGCCGCCGCGCCCGAAGGCTCGATCCCCTTCGTCGTCGAGGGTGCCACCTTCGCCCTGCCGGTGGCCGAGTTCATCGACCTGGCCGTCGAACGCGCCCGCCTGACCAAGGAGGTCGGGGCCCTGGGTGGCGAGATCGCCAGGATCAACGGCAAACTCGGCAACGCCGACTTCGTCGCCCGTGCGCCCGAGGAAGTCGTCGAGGAAAACCGCGACCGCCTCGCCGAAGCCGAAGCCGCCAGGGCCAAGCTCGAGGCGGCGCTGGCCAGGCTGTAGACCTCGTCTTCCCCGCGAAGTGGCGAGGGAGAGGTAGAGGGCGGCCATTAGAATTGTGACCGTGTGAGCGCCGAGGGGGGGCTGGTGCGCCCCAACCCCTGCAGTCCTCCCCGCTTTCGCGGGGATGACCGAGCGTTGGGGGCAGAATGAATCCCTGGAGTGCGAAGGGAACTTTGGGCGAAATGCGGCCGGACCTTGACGGCTATTCCTGAGTGTTCTACATTTGTTCTCAATGACCACCGCCGCCCCCTCCAACGCTGAGATGCTCGCCGGGCTCACCGAGTGCGCCTATCGGCTGGGCATGGCGTTCGGCGCCGAGGCCGAGCGGGCGCAGGGGCAGGCGCGGATCGACGCGTTCAACCTGTACGACCGCTGCTTCTTCTCCGTGCGCGTGGCCATCGGGCTGCAGCTTCGACTGCGGCGCGAGGATCGGACGTCAGGTCGCGAACACGCCGAGGCGAGCGAACGCGAGACCGACGATTCCCGCGAGCGGTCCGATTATCTCGCGCCCGAGCGCGATCGGGAGCGCGACCGCGAGACAGAACCCGCCAGCCTGCCGGTGCTGCTCAAGACCCTGAATTCGGTCGTTGCCGACGCCCAGGCCCTGCCGGGCCCGGCGCCTGCGGCGCTGCCTGCCCTCGGCGACCTGCTGGCCCGATTCGGCGATGCCCCGGCTCCCGCGCGCCGACAGAGAAGCGACCTGCGCACAAGACTCACTGGCTCTGCGAGCGCGCCACTCCCGGCGCTCTCGCCCGCGCTGCGTCAGTCCACCGGCCCGCCACGCCGCTGACGCCCCGGCGCGCAGCACCAGAATCTGGACCGCAGAAAACGCAGAACAACGCAGAACGCGCGTCTCCCGGCGCAGCGGCTACTTCTGCGCGCCTCTGCGTTTTCTGCGGTTTTTTCACAGACTTCCCCGCGTCCGCAGGAATGTAGCCATGGCGCGGCGCTGACCCGCTGTCACATCTCTGGCGCCGGGGTAGGGTAGGCCAAGGGCCTCGGAGACCCCCATGCGCGATCCCCTGATGATCGCCGGCGCGACCGGCTATGGCGTCCGGTCGGCCAATTCCCGGCAAGGGGCAAGGGGCACGGGCCACCCTTGCCGCGCCCGTCGCCAGGCTCGCGATCGGTGTCCAGCTTACCCTCGACATCGACCGGCTGGATGGTCCCGAAAGCCCGTCAGCATTTTATAGACCGGCGTTGTGCTAACGGTTGGAATCCATAGCCAGAAGAACAGGACCATACCCGCGTGAATGACCCCAAACACCTGCGGATCATCTCCCGGGCGTCTATGGACTATGTGGTGTCAATCTACAGTGCGATCCTGCGTGGCAGCCGGCATGACCCGATCGACGCGCTGATTCTCTCCACTGTAGCCGTGGCCAATGTGGCCCACCTCAATGCCGACAAGGCGCTGTCGCAGGCCTATGCGGGCATCGAAACTCCCGAGCCTCAGGAGATCAAGCGGCCGATCAGTCGTAATGCGGTGGCGCTGTCTCTGGGGCTCTCGTACGAGACCGCGCGGCGGCGGATCCAGAAGCTGTTGAACGAAGGCGCCCTGATCGAAGTCGACGCCGGGCTGCTCGGTGCCAACGAGGTCGCCAATCCGGACATGGTCAAGGCGATGGCTGAGCAGAATGCCGTTCTTTTGCGGCGTCTTGTGCGCCAGTTGCGCGAGCAGGGTATCGAGGTGTGACCGGCGCGGGCGGGCCGCCTACCCAGAATGAGCACAACCGCGCCCGCGATGCACTGGCGTGCTGGTACTGTCAGCAGACGGGGGAGAGCTTGTCGGTACGACAGGTGATACGCCTGCCTGCGGGAAAGCATAATGGGTTCGAGTTCCAGTCCAGCGGTTCTGTCGCTGCAGGCGGTGGCCAACGACGCGATTGACGGGATCGACGTGCACATTGGGCGCAGGATGCGTCGGCGACGTCACTTGATGGGCCTCACCCTTCAGGAACTCGGCGACGCTTGCGGCGTCGGTTTCCAGCAAATCCATAAGTACGAGTGCGCCGGGGTCCGATTGACAGCAGCGCGACTGTGGCAGTTGGCCGACAGGTTGCAGGTTCCGGTGAGCTACTTCTATCAGGGCCTGCCTGGCGTCGATGCGGCCTCCCTCGAACGGCGGGCCCGTAATCTCCCTCTGGACAGTGCGGAGACGCGCGATCTGGTGCAGGTCTACGAAAGCCTGGATATTCCGTCGCGCCGGTGTCTTCTGGCACTTGCTGTTGCGCTTGGCGGGGAAGTCGAAGGCTGAGCCGGGGCGGCTTGCGCCTGCAACCACCCGGAAACTGCATGGTGCGCTGATCGTGAGCGATACCCCACTGGTGCGGGATCGCGGGTTATGGTTTTGCTGGCGTCCAGTACGCGTCGAAGTAGACGCCGCGTAAGAGCACCGGAGTGAAACCAATGTCCGAAGCCGTCATGCCCCCGGGCTGGCCCGCCATGTCCATCGCCCAGGCCCATGCCCTGATCGGCAGTCCCGGGACGGCGGCGGAGGTGGCGGAAGAGACCATTCGCGGCGTCAGGCTCAAGGTCTGGAAAAACCAGCCGCCGACGCTTCGCGCCGTCGCCGAAATGGCCAAGGGTCACGGCCAGAAGGTGTTCATGGTCTATGAGGACGAGCGCGTCACCTATGACGCCTTCCATCGGGCTGTGGCGCGGTTCGCGGCCGAGCTGCAGAGCCAGGGCGTGGTCAAGGGCGACCGGGTGGCGATCATCATGCGTAATCTGCCGGAGTGGGCGGTGGCCTTCTATGCGGCGGCCTCCATCGGGGCGATCGTGACACCGCTGAACGCCTGGTGGACCGGTCCCGAGCTCGAATACGGTCTCACCGATTCCGGGTCGAAGGTCGCCATCGTCGACGCCGAGCGCTATGCGCGCCTCACGGAGCATCTGCCAGATTGCCCGGACCTCAAGCGCGTCTACGTCAGCCGCGCTATCGAGGAAATCGCCCACCCCGACGTCACCAAACTGGAGGGCGTACTGGGCGCGCCGGACACCTGGGCGGGCTTGCCGGATGATCCGATCCCGCCGGTGGATCTTCACACCGATGATGACGCCACCATCTTCTACACCTCCGGCACAACAGGAAAGCCCAAGGGCGCGCTCGCCACCCATCGCGCCATCAACACCAACATCATCACGGCCGGCGCGGCCGCCGCGCGGGGCTTCCTGCGTCGGGGCGAGGCGCCGCCGGCCCCGGACCCGGATGCGCCGCAGCGCTCCAGCCTTCTGTCCGTACCCTTCTTCCACGCGACCGGCTGCTTTGCCGTTCTGAACCCCTCGGTGTTCGCCGGCGCCAAGGTGGTGCTGATGTTCAAGTGGGACGCCATCCGCGCCTTCGAACTGATCGAACGCGAGAAGATCACCTCCGCCGGCGGAGTCCCCACGATCGCCTGGCAGCTTCTGGAACATCCCGCGCGGGCCAACTACGACCTGTCGTCGCTTGAAGGCGTGTCCTACGGCGGCGCCCCCTCCGCGCCGGAACTGGTGCGGCGGCTCAAGGAGGTATTCCCCAAGTCGCAGACCGGCCAGGGCTGGGGCATGACCGAGACCTGCGCCACGGTCACCTCCAATGGCGCGGAAGACTATCAATTCCGGCCAGACAGTTGCGGCCCGGCCGCCGCCGTCGCCGAGCTCGAGATCCGCGATCCCGGCGATGGCGTCACCCTATTGCCGGTGGGTCAGATGGGAGAGCTCTGGTCCAAGGGGCCGATGAACGCCAAGCTCTACTGGAATAAGCCCGAGCCCACGGCACAGACTTTCGTCGACGGTTGGGTGCGTACCGGCGACCTCGCCAGGATTGATGAGGACGGGTTCTGCTTCATCCTCGACCGGGCCAAGGACATGCTGATCCGGGGTGGCGAGAACATCTACTGCGTGGAGATCGAGAACGTCCTCTACGACCACCCGGCGATCATGGACGCCGCCGTCGTCGGCATTCCACACCGGATCCTGGGCGAAGAGCCCGGCGCCGTGGTCACGCTGAAGCCCGGCGCCGAGGCCACCGAGGCCGGATTGCGTGCCCACGTGGCAGAGCGGCTGGCCGCCTTCAAGGTGCCCGTGACCATCAAGTTCTGGGCCGAGACGCTGCCGCGTAACGCCAACGGCAAGATCCTGAAGAACGAGCTGAAAAAGCTGTTCGAGGATCAGGCGACCTGACGACGCGCGCCGACGTCCTGCTGGTTGCCCGCGGCCTGTTCGACAGCCGCGCCCGGGCCCGCGCCGCCATCGAGGCAGGTGGCGTGTTCGCCAACGGTCGCCAGGTCGTCAGGCCATCGGAGCTGCTGTCCGATGACGCCGCGCTGGAGGCGGCGCCTGCGCATCCCTGGGTGGGGCGAGGTGCGCTGAAGCTGGTCCATGCGCTGGCGCTCTGGCCGATCGCGGTTTCGGGCCGGGTGGTGCTGGACGTGGGCGCATCGACCGGTGGGTTCACCGAGGTTTGCCTGGCGCGTGGCGCGGTGCGGGTGTTCGCCGTTGATGTCGGGCAGGGGCAGTTGCACGCCAGCCTTCGCGCCGACGGGCGGGTGATCAACCTCGAGGCCACCGACGCACGGGGCCTGACGCGCGAACAGATCACCGAGCCGCCCGGCCTGATTGTCAGCGACGTGAGCTTCATCGGCCTGGCCAAGGCGTTGCCGGCGGCGCTGGCGCTGGCGTCTCCTGGCGCGGATCTGGTGGCTCTGGTGAAGCCTCAGTTCGAAGTCGGGCCGGGAAAGGTTGGCAAGGGCGGCATCGTCACGGACGCCGACGCACGCGAGCAGGCGCTGGCCGCCGTCGCCGGCTTCCTTTCATCCAGCAGTTGGAACGTCCAGGCCACAATCGATAGTCCCATCACAGGGGGTGATGGCAATCGCGAATACCTGCTCTGGGCGACCCGCGAGGGCGGCTAGTCCACCACAGCGTACTTGCCGCTGGCGTCACGGCAGACTCGGACAAAGCGGGTCTGGGTGCGACCATCGGGCATGTAGATCGGGCTCTCGGCAAGGGTACAGCCATCGGCGCCCGGCGCGCGATCGCTCAGTCGATAACGGTCGCCGCGCTCATCACGGGCATAGGCGTCCTCCCGGGCCTGGGCTGCGGCCCCGTCGGCATAGGCGTCGCGGCTGTAGTAGGGGGTCTCGACGCGCTGCGGGTATTGGCTCGCGGTGTTTTCGGATCGGCACGCGGCGGTCTTGTTGCCTACCGAACTACCGGCCAGAGCCCCGACGAGGCCACCCAGAACCGCGCCCTCCGTTCGCGCGTTGCGGGCCGCGACATTCGACCCGATCGCCGCGCCGGCCAGGCCGCCCAGCAATCCGCCGATGGTGCCGCGCTGCGCGGTGTCCCGGCGACAAGGATCGTAATAGTAGCCTTTGGAGCTCTGGGCGGTGTATGGACCTGCCGGTTGAGCCAGAACGGGCGCTGCGGTGCCCAGCGCCATGACAGCGGCCAGAACGGTGGCGGCGGTCTTGCCGGTGGTGACGCGCTTGGACATTGGGTATCCCTCTACAACAAGTCTATGGCCCGTTTTTCGACGAGACCTGAGGCAAAGATGCGGCGGCCAACCTGAACGGCCGCTTAGAAAGTCGTTCATGTTTGTTCATTTCCACTCAAGCGAGATACCCTCGAAATGAGGCCGCAAAGACGCAGGCCAACGCCCCGGCCCTCGGCGCGGCCTGCGGCCGGCCCGACGACGGGTCCTGTCGCGGAACTGCTGATCGAGGCAGTTGGCGGGGAGGGCGACGGCATGGCGGCCGGCCCCGTTTTCGTGCCCTTCACCCTGCCGGGCGAGCGGATCACAGCGCAGGGCGCGGGCGAGCGGCGCGATCTGGTTGATGTGCTGGAGGCCAGTCCCCATCGGATCGAACCTGCATGCCCACACTTCACCGTCTGCGGCGGCTGCGCCCTGCAGCATTGGGACCATGCGCCCTATCTGGCCTGGAAGGTTGACCGCCTGATCGGCACCCTGGCGAGGGAGAGGGTCGAGGCCGAGGTCTTGGCCCCCTTCGCGGCGGCGCCAGGCACCCGCCGTCGGGTTACTCTTCACGCGCGACGTGGAGACCGCGAGAGCGCGCGCCTGGGCTACAAGGCCCGCAAGTCCTGGGATCTGGTGGATATCGATGTCTGCCCCATCGCAGAACCTGCGATCCAGGCGGCGATCCCCGCATTGAAGCGGCTGGCGGCGCGGCTGTTCGAGCACCCCAAGTCCGCGCCGTCCCTGCACGTGACCTTGACCGACACGGGTCTCGACATCGACATCACCGGCGTCGAGGCGAAGAGCGGCGGTCTCTCGGCGGATGCCCGGATGCAACTGGCCGAACGCGCGGCCGCGGCGGACTTCGCCCGTGTCACCCTCTCTGGCGAGGTCGCGTACATGGCCCGTCTGCCGCAGGTGCGCCTCGGACCAGCCCGAGTCAGCCTGCCGCCCGGGGCCTTCCTGCAGGCCACCAGGGCCGCCGAGACGGTCATGGCTGATTTCGTCGCTGAAGCCGCCTCGGGCGCCACGCGTATCGCGGACCTATATTCCGGCGTCGGCACCTTCACCTTCCGGCTGGCCGAGATCGCCCCGACCCATGCGGCAGACTTCGGCGCAGGCGCGGTGGCCGCGCTCAGCGCCGCGCTGTCGTCCGCTCCGGGTCTCAAGGGCGTCACGGTGGAGGCTCGCGATCTGGTGCGCCGACCGCTGCTGGCGCACGACCTGCGGCATACTGACGTCGCCGTTTTCGACCCACCTCGCGCCGGTGCGGCGGAACAGGCGGCCGAACTGGCGAGCTCAAAGGTCGCCCGGGTGATCGGGGTCTCCTGCAATCCCGCGACCTTCGCCCGTGACGCCCGGGTCCTGATCGACGCCGGGTTTCGGCTGGAGCGCGTCTTGCCGGTAGACCAGTTCCTCTGGTCGCCGCACATCGAACTGGTGGGCGTGTTCAGTCGCTGAGAAACCCTGCCTAAGGTTTCGCAAGGGCGTGCTACCTATGACGCTCAATAAAGGAATACGACCATGGCCAAGGGTCAGAAGAAATCCAACAAAGAGACCCGAAAGCCCAAGAAGGAAGCCGCGAAGCCGCCGGTTTCCGTTTCCGTGCTGAAGTCTTTCCCGAGCGCCGGCGGACGCTGACGTCTTAACAAGGGCGGTGCGTTGATC
>NZ_JBILRO010000210.1:0-6210 GCF_044372605.1 Phenylobacterium sp. | reverse complement strand
CGAACCCTAATGGGTCCAGGGGGTTCTTCGACCGAAGGCGAAATTGTCGGCGTAGGCCTTGAGGATGCGTTTGGCGGGCTTGGGGTCGAAAAGCTGAAAGGCGATCCCGTGGCTTTCGGCGTAGCGGACGGCCTCTTCCTTGGTCTCGAAGCTGAGGCGGACCTGGCTGGATTCTGTGTCGCCGGTATGGGTCCAGCCCATCAGCGGGTCCGAGCGGCGCGCGTCGCTCGGCTCGAACTCCAGCACCCAGGCGGCGGCCTTGGCGCGTCCGGATTGCATGGCGGTCTTGGCCGGGCGGAAGATGCGCGCAAACATGCTCGTGTTCCCAACTGTCCTGTCCAACGCTGGTCGGGGCGGAGAGATTCGAACTCCCGACCCTCTGGTCCCAAACCAGATGCGCTACCAGGCTGCGCTACGCCCCGATTGCGTTGGAGCCCTGCATTATGGGCGTTTCACAATTTCCGCAAACCTAACTCGCCGATTATATGGATCGATCCATAAGTTTGAACACGCCGGAGCAGCGCACGATGTCGACGCCGCGCACATGAAGGCGTCCGTCGGCGAAGGCGACATCGCGGGTCGCGCGGCTCATGGCGGCCTCGCCAATCACCCAATCGCCCTTGCGCGCCATGTGCAGGTAGTCGAGGGACAGGTGGATGGTCACGGCGATCTTGCCCGAGCCCCGGCCCACGGCGCCGGCCAGAAGCCCATCCGCAAACGCCGACAGCATGCCGCCGTGGACGATGCCGATGCCGTTGGTGTGGCGCGGCAGGGCGAAAAACGCCTGCTCGACGGAGCGGCCCTCGCCCAGCCGATGGAAATAGGGGCCGTTGCGGGTGGAGAACGCGCCTCGACCGTTCGAGCGGACAAAGCCCTCAGGGGCCTCGGGGATCACATCGTCTTCGTCGGTCATCGGGTGGCGGCTCTGGGTTTCAGGCTGATTTCGTAGAGTCGGGGCCAGTTCTTGCCGGTGACGAACAGGCGGTCCTGCTTTGCGTCATAGGCGATCCCGTTGGGTACGGAGTCGGCGTCGCGGCGCCGCGCGGCCTCGGGCAGTTCGGAAAGGTCGATCACGCTTCTGACGACGCCGGTTTTCGGGTCGATCCGGGCGATCAGGTTGGTTTGCCAGATGTTGGCGTAGACCTCGCCCTTCACCCATTCGATCTCGTTCAGATTCCGTAACGGCCGGCCCTCGGCGGTAACCCGGACCCGGCGCACCTCGCGAAAGGTCATGGGATCGAGAAACCGCAGGACCGGGGTGCCGTCGCTGAGGATCAGATGTTTGCCATCCTGCGTCAGGCCCCAGCCCTCTCCCGGGTAGCTGAAGGTCGACTTCAACGCGAAGGTCTTGCGATCCCAGCGGAACCCGACCTGGTCGCGCCAGGTGACGCTGATCAGTTCCCCGCCCCAGTTGACCATGCCCTCCCCGAACATCGTGGGGGAAATAGCCTGCGACTGCAGCACCGCCCCGTCGGACAGGCGCACTCGCCGGATGTTGGACTGGCCGATCTGGCCCGTGCTTTCGTAGAGCGCGCCATCCAGAAAGAGCAGGCCTTGAGTGTAGGCGCGGGGGTCATGGGGATAGGTCGCCTTGATGGTTACCCCAAACACCGGCAGGGCGGCTGCGGCGGGGCCGCCGGCCAGCAGCGCCAGACAGGCGACGACGAGCGCGCCCGACGCTCTCAGGTGATGATGCAACGGCAAGGGAGGCTCCCGATCCGGTCCGTCGCCGTGTTTGGGACCAATGCCCGGACCGCGCAAGCGGTGGATCAGAGGCTGGCGGCCTCGATTGCGGCCACCACCAGCCCCTTCGGGCCGTCGGCGAACTGGACCATCACCCGCTCACCCGGCAACAGGTCCTCGATCCCCGAACGCCGCAGCGTTTCGATGTGAACAAAGATATCGCCGGGCTCGTTGTCACGCACCACAAAGCCATAGCCCTTGGCCCTGTTGAACCACTTGACCCGGGCTTCCTCCATCGGGCCGCTGGCCTCGATCGTCGGGCGTGACGATCGTGCAACGTAGCCCTCGGGACGAAGTCTCATAGGGTCATCGGCGTGCCGCTCACTGAGCTGGACAGAGGATTCATCCACCAGCACGACCTCCGCCACCTGCCAGCCCTTGGACCGGCGGACGACATCGCAGGTAATGGTTGCGCCCTCGGGACAGCTCTCGCGTCCGGACGGCCGCAGGCTGGTGACGTGGAGCAAAACGTCCTTGAGATCTGTCTGACTGGGATCATCCGGCACGATGAACCCATACCCCTTGCCGGCGTCGAACCATTTGACCCGCCCGCAAATTCGCACAGGCGGCGACCCGTCGTCCTGCTCGATCTCGTAACCAGCCATGCGTCCCCCGGCCCGCTACCTTCGGCGCCTTTTTGCAGGCGTCAGGGACAAGAGTGTTCTCGTTAGTTGGCGGGCGTCAATGGGAAACCACCGGGCTGCTCTCGCTACAGGTCAAGAGCAAACACCCCGGAGGGGAAATCGCGTGGCAGTCCCTAGGGGAGTCGAACCCCTCTCTCCAGGTTGAAAACCTGGCGTCCTAACCGATAGACGAAGGGACCACTCGGCGCGAGGCGCGCTCTATAGACGCCTTCGAATTGAGGCGCAAGCCGAGGCCCGCAGCCTCATAGCTGTCGGGGGTCAGCCACGTCCTCGATCTCCAGCTGGACGCCTTCGCGGCCCTGCCAGTCGTCGGGCTTGAGGCGCCCGGCCACATGAATATGTCCCCCCTCGGAGAGCAGGCGGCGGCCCACATCGGTGTCCTCGCAGCGCCAGGCGATGGCCTTGAGGCGGCCGCCGGTCCGATCCACGAGCGTGCACCGGACATGCCCGCCGCGAAGCGCCATCGGTCGCTCAACACGGGCGTCCGCCAGCGCGAACAGGGGCTCGGGATTGCCCGGTCCGAAGGGGGCCAGGCGCTGAAAGTCGGTCCACAGGGTTCGATCCGCCCCCCGCGTCGTGATCAGGGCGTCAAACTCCAGCGCGTCCTCGGCTGCCGCGACCTCGCACTCTCCCGCCATCATCTCGCAAAGAAATGCCCGTAGTTCAGGGATGGTGTCGGGGCGCACCGACAGTCCCGCCGCCATGGCGTGTCCGCCGCCGGAGAGCAGCAATCCCTGCTCATAGGCCGCCTGCACCGCCCGACCCAGATTTACGCCGGGCTGAGACCGGCCGGAGCCTTTGCCCACGTTGCCGGGCCGGTCGATACCGATGACGATCACCGGCTTGCGATAGCGTTCCCGTAGACGTCCGGCCACGATGCCGATCACGCCGGGATGCCAGCCGTCCTCGGCCACCACCAGGCAAGGCGCGTCGGCCTGGTTGCTGGCCCGTTCGATGTGGCGAACAGCCGCCTCCTGCACCTCTTGCTCGACCGTTTTGCGCGAGCCATTGAGTTCATCGAGCTCGGCCGCCAGCGCCGCGGCCTCCTCCGGATCATCGGTCGAGAGGAGACGGGCGCCCAGGTCGGCCCGGCCGATTCGGCCTCCGGCATTGATCCGGGGACCCAGCAGAAAGCCCACATGGAACACCGATGCCGGTCCTTCGGCCTTGGAAACATCCTTCAGCGCCTTCAGTCCGGGATTGCGCCAACCGGACATGACCTTCAGGCCCTGGCTCGCCAGGGCGCGATTGAACCCGCTGAGCTGCGTCACGTCGCAGATGGCGCCCATGGCGGCGAGATCCAGCCAGGCGCGAATGTCGGGTTCGGCCGCAGCCGCAAACAGTCCGCGCTGCCGGGCTTCACGGTTAAGCGCCGCCAACAGGACGAACACCACCCCGGCGGCGGCCAGGTGCCCCTGCCCCGATCGGCAATCCGGCCGATTGGGATTGACGAGCGCAGCCACCGCGGGGATCTCGCCCGGCCGCATCAGGTGATGGTCGACCACCACCACAGGCAGCTCGATCGTCGCCGCAAATGCCAGGGCGTCGTGGGCCGCAGCACCGCAATCCACGGTAATGACGAGGTCCGCGCCCTCATCTTTCAGGCGTCGGAACGCCGCCGGAGACGGGCCATAACCTTCGAGGATCCGGTCGGGCACATAGATCGAAATCTCCAGACCCATGGCCCGGAACCAGCGTACCAGCTGGGCGGCGGACGAGGCGCCGTCGACGTCGTAGTCGGCGAACACCGCAACCCGGCGGCGGGCGACCAGCGCATCGACCAGCAAGCCGGCGGCGCGATCCATGTCCGCAAAGGAAGAGGGATCCGGAAACAGCGCCTTCAGGGTTGGATTCAGAAAGTCCCCACCCTGCTCGGCCGAGACTCCACGCGACGCCAGCGCCCGCGCAAGCGGCTCGGAAAGGCCATGCGTCAGTTGATGCCGGCGCGTGGTTTCGGAATCCGCGGGTCGCTCGCGCCACTGTCGGCCGGACAGCGATCGGGAGACACCCAGATATCCTTCAGGGCGCGCGCTGCCGTCGGCCATGTCGCCGTGTTCCATCCGCTCAGGCCGTTCTCAAACCGTGAGTATCGGCCCTGCTGACGCGAGTCGCCAGTCGAAGCGTCAGACCGGCCGCTTCATCCGCACTTCCCGGACCGTACGGGTTGCCGAATTCATCACCAGGGTGTGGGTGTGGACGAAGCCGTCCTTCACCGTGACCCCGTCGAGCAGTGCGCCCTTGGTGACGCCGGTCGCGCAGAAGATCGCATCAGCCCGGACCATCTCGTGAAGGTCGTACTTCTTGTCCAGGTCGGTGATTCCCACCCGGGCGGCACGGGAGCGCTCATCGGCGTTACGGAACACCAGTCGACCCTGGAACTGTCCGCCCACGCATTTCAGCGCTGCGCAGGCCAGAACGCCTTCCGGCGCGCCGCCCGAGCCCAGGTAGAGGTCCACACCCGTTTCCGGATCGGCGGTGTTCATGACGCCGGCCACGTCACCATCGGTGATCAGGTAGACGCGGGCGCCAACCTCGCGCAGTCCGGCGATGATTTCGGCGTGACGCGGGCGATCCAACACACACACGGTGATCTCGGAGGCCTCGACGCCCTTGGCCGCCGCCAACGCCCTGACGTTATCCGCCGGGCTCTTGTCCAGGTCGATGACCCCCGCCGGATAGCCAGGGCCACAGGCGATCTTGTCCATGTAGGTGTCGGGCGCGTTGAGCATGGTGCCCTTCGGCGCCCAGGCCATCACCGCCAGTGCGTTGGCCATGGCCTTGGCGGTCAGCGTGGTGCCTTCCAGCGGATCAAGCGCGATATCGATCTTGTGCTTGCCGCCCTTGCCGACCTTTTCGCCGATATAGAGCATCGGCGCCTCGTCGCGCTCGCCCTCGCCGATGACGATCTCGCCGTCGATCTCCAGATCGTTCAGCGCGGTGCGCATGGCGTCCACGGCGGCCTGATCGGCCGCCTTCTCGTCGCCGCGCCCGACCATCGTCCAGGCGGCAATCGCCGCAATCTCGCAGACGCGCACAGCGTCCAGAACGAGGCTGCGGTCCAGAACTTCAGAGCTCATTTTGAATTTCCAACCCTTTGATCCGCGCCTTACAGCACGAATGTCTTAAAGTCTCAGATACGTGCGATGCGGAACAAACGGGGCCGATCCAGCACGGCCGACAGAGCGGCGATCCGCTCCACCGCAGCCATGAGGACCGATTCAGCCACAGAATGGGTGGTCAGAACGATGGGCACGCCAGCTGCGCCCTCCACCGGCTTCTGCAGGAAGCTCTCGATCGACACGCCCGCCTCAGCCAGTGTCTCCGAGACTGCGGCGATCACGCCCGGCTCATCCTTCACGAGGAACCGCAGATAGGCCCGGCACATCAGGCGCGACGGGTCTACGGCCTGAATTTGCGGAAGCGTGCGGGCCGGCCCCTGAAATACGGGACGGCGTGTGGCCAGCAGGGAGTCGGCGATGTCCGCCGCCACCGCGACTGCGGTCGGACCGGCCCCGGCGCCGGGGCCCTGCAGATAGATCCGGCCAAGCCGGGTGCTTTCGATGAAGAGCGCATTCAGCGCGCCACCAGCCTGAGCCAGCGGGTGGCCAAGCGGGGTCAGCGACGGATGGACCCGGACCAGGGCGCTACCCTCCACCCGTTCGGCCGACGCGATCAGCTTGATGCGATAGCCCAGATCCCTGGCCATCTGGATATCGAGCAACTCGACCTGTTCAATACCCTCGACCTCGGTCGCGTCGAAGTTGGGGGTGCAGTTGAAGGCCAGTGCCGCCAGGATACTGATCTTGTGAGCCGCATCGAAGCC
>NZ_JBILRO010000209.1:0-6212 GCF_044372605.1 Phenylobacterium sp. | reverse complement strand
GCCTACGGCCCCTGGGGCGAGCCCAGCGACTGGACGGGCCCGCGCTTCCGCTACACCGGCCAGGCCGCCTTCCCCGAGGCCCAGGCCTACCACTACAAGGCCCGCGTCTACGATCCGGCCCTGGGTCGTTTCCTGCAGACCGACCCCATCGGGCAGGCGGATGATCCGAACCTCTATGCGTATGTGAAGGGGGATCCGGTGAATGAGACGGATCCGAGTGGACTGGCTGGGTGTGGGACTAAAATTCCAGGCCGTGACAGCGCGAACTGCAATTCTACGCTCGTTCTGCGGATGACGAAAAACATGGCAATGGCAGGAAGAGGCCTGACGCAGGTGCCAAGTCTAATATCTTTGGGTCGATTGCGCGAGCGGCTGAAGCATCGGCGCAGCAGGATATCAACCAGGGCGAAAGACTTGAAACGGGCGAAGGTCGAGCGGAGTATGCGGCTCAGGGAGGCGCGGGGTTGGCTTTGGGCGTTACAGTCTCTGCTGGCGGAGCTCTACTTTTGGAAGCGGGTGCGGTCGCTACCACTGGGCACGGTGCCCTTCGCGTAGGAGCGGCTGCTACCCGAGGGGGCACACTAGGGAGGTTCGAAGTAGTTGTTACTCGTGTTTTTGGGCAACGTGGCTTTCAAGCTGATGGCGCAGCAGTATACCGTCGAACTCTTGCGGACGGAAGGACGAATGTTGTCATTCAAAACAAGTCCGGCGAAATAATTACTACATTTAGGACTCTATCTGCGAAGTCACTATCTAGATTGTCAAAGCGATACGGATGGCATTAATGCAGTGTTGTTTTTGTGGATTATCGATTGCCCGAACGGACTCACTAGCGATTAGATTATCTATCATCAACATGAGCCGAAACGATAAGGATGCACCCGTACAGGGACTTTTTGCTCATGACTTATGCCTAGCGGAAAAGCTTCACGCATCGGTACCCTTCGACGGCGAGTCCCTTCGGGATTAAGCATGGAAGGATGGAAAGCGGGACACGTACTGATTTCGCAAGGTCAACTCGGTATGGGTGACGCCTGAGAAGACGCCCGTCCCCCTACCGCCCCGCCGCCTGAGCCCGTTCGCGTTCCTTCGCGTAGATTCGCGGTTCCCTTGAAGACCAGCCGACCCCCCGTTGTCGCGTGGGTGACTGAATGGGGTACAGGCACTCCAACCCACATCAGACCGCTCCCTACACCGGAAAAACACCTGCGACCCCCGCGTTCGCGGGGGTGACCGGAAGGAGCGGGGGTGTCGCGCTCGCCTGTTCGTGCTGTTCGTGTCGGTTCGTGGACAAACCCGTGCTGCGGCGCCGTCGCACGGCATCCCGGGCGAACCGCTGGATACGCTGAGGTCGGGTGAAGACAACCGCAGGGCGCCTGGAGGCACGCAGAGGGCCGCCCGGAACGCGCCCACCGCGCCGCCTCACCGCCGCCCTCTGCGCCGCTCTGCGTTTTCTGCGGTTTGACAGGGGCGCGGGCCACGTCACAGGTCGGCGTCGGCAGGCATCCCCCGGTCCGCTGCGCGGCCGGTGGATGACGCGCTTTGGGGGTGGACGGGTGACGCGTTCACCCGGTGGCGGCAAGACAGGCAACTACAGGGGATTGCGTCGACACCTTGCCCCTACATGCGCCCTGCCGGGCGACGCGCCGTTCGATCCGCTACCGCAGCCTCGCCCCATGTCGAATCCGCACGATTTGCACGACATCTAACCTGACCCGATACCGGATCAGATAGGGCGACACTGTCGCCAGTTCTCGCAACTCGCCGACAGGTCGACCTCGCTCAGGATGTTCGGCGAGGCTATCGCCCGCCAGTTTCAGCCGTTGGGCCATGCGTTGCGCCGCCGGCGGACGAAACTGGTGGATGTGCCTCTGGATCGCGGCCAGATCGGCCAGCGCGCGGAAGGACCAGACTACCTGAACCACGACGCGGGCGGCGGCGCTTCGTCGGGCGTACCCCAGGTGTCGAGCCAGCGCGCGACCTCATCGTGGGGGACCACGCGTCCGGCTTCGATGTCGGCCAGGCCCTCGGCGTCGGCTGCCGCCTCGGCCTCATGGTCGACGTCTTCGAAGAGGTTGGGTTCGGGCTTCACAACTTGGCTTTTGTCACATGCTGGCCCAGCGCGGAACTGCGGCTGATGGATCGGACACGTACAACCGGTGGATTGCGCCTCTCGCGCATCATCTCGGTCCCAACCCCTTCAACAACTCGGCCACCGCCGCGTCGAGCTGGGCATCGCGGAGGTCGCCCAGGGCGCGCTCGACGGGGATGTCGACCGGGCGGGGATTGCGTTCCATGTTCCTGCCGCCGGCGTCGTCGACGCGGATGAAGGGGACGCGGAAGACCGAGCCGTCGATCAGGTTGACCTCGCTGGTGTAGATCAGCCAGCCGGCGGTGGGGGTTCCCACGACCTTGCCGAGACCCAGCCCGCGATAGCCCTCCACGAAATTCTCGGCGTCCGACAGGGTGAATTCGTTGGTGACGACGACCGTGGGCCGGTCCAGGGCGCGCTGGCCCAGGTTCTGGCGGCTGGGCAGGCCGAACAGGCCGCGCGGGGTCATGGTCAGGAAATTCCGGCGCGTGAAGACGTCCAGGATCTGGCCATTCAGAAAGCCGCCCTGATTGTTGCGAAGGTCGATGACCACACCCTCGCGGCCCTGGTTCTGCGCGTCGAGGTCGATATTGAGCTGGGTCACGCTGGCGGCGCTCATGCCGGCAATGTGGACATAGCCCAGCCGGCCGCCGCTGGCGGCCTCGACATAGGCGCGGCGATCACGCGTCCACTGGCGATAGAGGAGGCCGGACGCCGTGCCGAGGGTCACCGGGCGCACAACCGCTTCGCGCCGCGCTCCGGAGGCAGACAAGAGGGTCAGGGCCGTGCGTTTGCCGATCCGGTCCAGCAGGTAGCTGTTCAGGTTGGCGCCGTCGCTGAGGGGGCGCCCATCCACGGCCAGCAGCCGGTCTCCGACCCGGATCGACCCCTCGATGTCGGCCGGGCCCAGGGCCACGATCTCGCGGACCGTCAGGCCCTGGCCAGTTTCATGGGCCTGCCTGTCGAACCGCAGGCCGAGGTCGCCCACGCGGGAAGCCGGTGCGGCACCGAAGCCTTCGGTTGGCCGGCTGACCCCCACATGGGACGAGTCCAGTTCGCCGACCATCAGGTTGATCACCCGCCGCAGTTCGTCGGGGGTCCGCGCGCCCTGGGCGAAGGGTTCAAACCGTGACCTTAGCGCCGCCCAGTCCCGGCCATGGAAGCCGGGGTCGTAGAAGTCGCGGTTGAGCGTCGACCAGGCCTGGTCGAAGATCACCTGTTTCTCGGCGTCGAAACGGACCGTCATCTCCGCATTGACGTCGATGGTCCGGGGCTTGGGGCTATCGACCGTGGTGACGCTGAGGCGCCCGCCGTCGAGGTAGTAGATCTGCTTCGAGCCGGGATCGAAAACGTAGCCGTCCTTGGACCGCCGCCCGCCGGTAAGTTGCTCCGGCGCCGGCGGATCGCGGGCCAGTTCATCCAGGCTGTAGGCGAACAGGTTGCGGTTGGACCGGTAGACCAGGGTCTTGCCGTCCGGGCTGATCACCGGCGTATCGACCGACGCGCCCAGCGGCAGGAAGCCCGCGCGTTCTCTCAGACCCTCAAAGGCGATCCGGATCGGCTCGACTCTGGATTTTTCGCCCTCTGTTTTCGGCGTGGGCTGGCTGACAAGGATGGTGCGAGAGGCGGCCATGGGGGCCGGCGGCGGGGCGGGCGCCGTGGGAAGGCCCTTGAAAAGGTCGCGGAAGGTGTCTTCCCGGTATCTGGGCGTGTTGGGCAGCAGGTCGATGCGGACGATGCCGCTGTCCTCATTGCGCTGGCCCGTGTCGAACAGGATGAAGCGGCCGTCCGGCGACCAGGCGATGGTGTCGCTGGTGGTCCCGTTGGCCAGGAAGCTGATGGGTCGGGCCTCACCGCCGCCGGCGGGCGCCACCCAGATGTTGCGGAAGGCCCTGCGGTCGGTCACCGCGAAGGCCAGCCATTTTGAGTCCGGAGACCAGGTGGGACGCGATCCCTGCCGTCGACCCAGGGCGCCCTTGAAAACCAGTGTCCCGGCCCGTGGCGGGTCGCCGCCGCCAAGGCTGATCACGCGCAACTCATCACGGCCGCGCACATAGGCCAGCGACTTGCCATCCGGCGCATAGACGGGCGCCCAGTCATAGCCGGCGGCGTCGGTCAGGAACCGCTCCGTGCCAGTGACGAAGTCATACTCGACGATCTGGCTGCCCAGGCCGCGTTCCGAGACATAGGCCAGCCGCCGGCTGTCAGGCGACCAGACCGGGCTGGACTCGGGTCCGGGGGTGTCGGTGACCCGCTGGGCCGCGCCGCCGTCCCTCGTGGAGGCGGCAAACACCTCGCCGCGGGTGATCAGGGCCACCTTCCGGCCGTCCGGCGAGAGGGCCAGGGCCTGGAAGCTGGTCTCGTTCAGGCGCCGCTCGCCGGCGGCGGCGGGGGCGCCGCGGAGCGCCACCGGGACTTTTGCGACGGCGCCTGTGGCCATATCCAGCCGCCAGATCTCGAACTCGCGCTCGAAGACGATGGCGCGGCCATCGAAGCTGATCGACGGAAACAGCACGCGGCCGTCCGTGAAGGTGGTGATGGCACGGGGGCGGGCGCCGGGTTCGAGCCCGAGGCGCCAGAGATTTTCGACGCCACCTTCGTCGCTCATGAAGAACAGCGTCTGGCCGTCGGCGCTCCACATCGGCCAGAGCCGTTTGGATGATGCGCCCAGCAGCCTGCGATATGCGCCAGTCTCGCCCACGGGCTTCAGCCAGAGCTCGGCCTCATCGATAGGGGCGTGACCGTTGCGCCACCAGTCGCCGCCGGAACGGCCCTTGGCCATCAGGGCCAGGGTTGCGCCATCCGGCGAGGGGGCAGCGTTGAATTCGTTGAGATAGCGCTCGCGGCTGACCTCCAGCGGCGTGCCTCCCGTGGCCGCGACCCGGAAGACGTCGTTCTGGCCGGCGATATCGTTGGCGGCCGAGGTAAAGTAGATCCACTTGCCATCCCGCGACCAGGCGTCGAGCCGTTCACTGGCGTCAGAGGTGGTCAGCCGCCGGATCTGACCTGTGGCCAGGGCCATCACATAGATATTGGTCGCGCCGTTGCGGTTGGACGTGAAGGCCAATTCGCGCCCATCCGGCGAGAACAGCGGGCGGCCCTCGGTGGCCGGATCGGTGACCAGCAGGCCCGCCGTGCCGCCAGTTGCCGGCACAGTCCAGATGTCGCCGCCGGAGACGAAGGCAATCTCCGCGCCATCCGGCGAGAGCGAGGGTTCGGCCAGCGTCGGACGCGGGGCGGCGAACGCCGGCGCGGCGAGCAGGGTCACGGCAGCCAGGACGAGGAGTCCACGGCGAAGGAAGCGGGTAGCGGTCTTTGACGTCACGCCTGCCAGACTAGGGCCAGGCTTGGCCAAGCGCCAGAGCAGCGGCGGCCTTAGTCCTTGGCGCGTTCCTGGTAGGAGCCGTCTTCCGTCAGGATCACCACCCGCGTGCCCGCCGCGATATAGGGCGGCACCATGATGCGGGCGCCATTGGCCAGGATCGCGGGCTTGTAGGAGGACGAGGCGGTCTGGTTCTTTACCGCAGGCTCGGTCTCTACGATTTCCACCGTGACCAGGCGTGGCAGTTCCAGGGCGATGGGGACGCCCTCGTGGGTGGATAGCACCACGGTCATGCCGTCCTGCAGCCAGGGCGCAGCGTCGCCCACCACATCCGGCGGAACCACGACCTGATCGTAGTTTTCCGGGTTCATGAAGTGATAGCCTTCGCCATCATTGTAGAGAAAGTTGTAGTTGCGGTCGTCGACGAAGGCGCGCTCGACCTGCTCCGTGGTCCGCCACCGCTCCGACACCTTCACGCCGTCCGAGATGCGCCGCATGCTCAGTTGGGTGACGGGCGTGCCCTTGCCCGGGTGGATATTTTCGGCGGTCAGAACGACGTAGAGCTTGCCCTCCATGTCGACGACGGAGCCCTTGCGCAGCGAGCTTGCGATGACTTTGACCATGGGTCCTCAGAGTCTGGGGCGGGGCCGGCGGACAAGGCCGCGCGATTCCGCTGATGAAATTCTTGTGGCGCCCCTATAGCGACTGGAGCCGAAATCGCCAGCCCCCAGCCGAGCCGCAACCTTGTCCGACATCGCTGAAAGTCCCTGGTGGTCGCCGGAGCGCCGCGCAGACCGC
>NZ_JBILRO010000207.1:0-6270 GCF_044372605.1 Phenylobacterium sp. | reverse complement strand
GTCGGCGTCCCGCGGCAGCCGGGGTAGATCGAGGATTTCAGGCGGGTGCAAGGTAGCTCTCCCAAAGATCCAGCCGGATGGTGTCGATGGCCGAGGCATCCGGACCCCAGAGCTCGCGCGCCTCGAACCTGACCAGATAGAGCGGTTGAGCTGCCTCACCCCGGCCATGGGCGTTGCTGTCAGGAAACACATGCACGCCGTGACATCTCTCCACGACGCCGGTGCGCCCCCTGACATAGCGAGGCAGGCGCGTATGACCCGTGGGATTGATGTTCAGCGCCCGTACCCGGTCGCCGGGTCTGAAACCGGGTTCAGCCGTCGTTTCGCGCTCGTAGGACCCGGCTCGACTCAGTGCGCCTGGCACTGCGGCGGCGGCAAGCAGGGGGGTCGCTCTGGCGCTGCCGGCATCTGCCTGGCCGCGCGCCAGTTCATCCGGCGTCACCAATCCATGCTCGAGCAGCAGGGTTGAGAGCCCCGTCAGCCACTTCTCGTAGTAACTCATCCGCAGGTATTCCGGCCCCGGGATCAGCTCGCGCTGATGGCGACCCGCGTCGATATTGGACCGCGTGGGGGAGGCCATGGTCATGGCGTGAACGCGGGCTTCCCAGGAATGGTGGAACACCGGCGCATCGGCCTCCGGCGCAATCGGACCCAGGCCATGCATTCCGCCCATGTCATGCGCGCCGTTCATATGAGCGTGGTCCCGATCATGCTGTCGCGACTGACCAGCGCGACGAGTTCATCCTCGGTGAGGTTCCCGGTTCCAGCGGGACGTTCCGGGATCACCAGGTAACGGACCTCGGCCGTGGAATCCCAGACGCGGATCTCTGTGTCGTCGGGGAGCACGGTCCCGAACTCCGCAAGCACCCCACGGGGATCGATAACGGCGCGCGATCGGTAGGGCGACGACTTGTACCAGACCGGCGGCAGTCCCAGCACCGGCCACGGATAGCAGGAACACAGTGTGCAGACGACGAGGTTGTGGACCTTGGGGCCGTTCTCGACCGCTACCATGTGCTCGCCTTGCCGCCCGCTGAAATCCAGTTCCGCAATGGCTGCTGTGGCGTCGTCCAAGAGGCGGGCGCGATAGTCGGGGTCGGTCCAGGCGCGGGCGACAACGCGTGCGCCGTTACGCGGCCCGACCCGGTTCTCATAGTAGTCGACGATTGCGTCGAGCGCTGCAGCATCCACCAGGCCCTTTTCGACGAGTACCGATTCCAGCGCCTTCACCCGAAGGGCGATGTCCGAGGGAGGTTCCTGGCCATGGTCATGGTCATGATGATGATCGTGGTGGTCGTGCGCCATGGCGTGAACTTGACCCAAGTCGGAGCGATGGTGAAGTGCGGACGTGACGCTTTGCCGGTTCGCTGCAATGATCGCCATCCGCAAGGAGGTCGCCATGGACGGACCGCACCTGATCTACTTCTCTGACCCGATGTGCTCGTGGTGTTACGGATTCTCGCCCGTCATCGAGGATATCCGGCGAGGATATGGCAACGCACTTCCGGTTCGCGTGGTGATGGGCGGGCTGAGGCCGGGCACGACAACGCCCATGAAGCCGGAAGCCCGGCGTGAAATCGTTGGTCACTGGACCACGTGACCGAGGCCGCCGGCGTGCCCTTCGATCCGGCGATCCTGGATCGGGACGGCTTCATCTACGATACGGACCCGGCCGCCCGTGCGGTTGTGGTGGCGCGTCGTCATGGCCAGGACGTGGCCATCCGTTACCTGGCCGCCGCCCAGAGGGCTTTCTACGCGGAGAACCGGGACATCACGACGCCGCAGGTGCTCGGCGAACTGGCCAGTGATCTCGGCCTGGATCCAGCTGCATTCCTCGCGGCCTGGGCGGCTGACGACGCAAAGCAGGAAACCTGGGGTGACTACGCCCTATCCCAAAGAGCCGGAGTGACCGGCTTTCCTACACTGGTGGGCGGACCCAATGATCAGGGCGTCTATGGGGTCGTGACCCGGGGCTATGCGTCGGGCGATCAGGTGATGGGCGTGATCCGGTCCTGGATTTCCAGCATCGCGGCGTGACGCCGGGCCGATCTCAGCGGATTCGCGTGCCTCTCGACCTGCGTTCCTCGGATGTATCGATGCGGCAGGTGATGGTCTTGAAATCTCCGGACCCGGCGTCTTTCAGGATCTTGAGCGCAGACACGGCCTCAACCACGCCGCCTTTCCCGTCGGAGACGCCCGGGCCATAGGCGCGATCACCGTCAATCCGGAATGGCCACCGCGAGACCGTGCCGGGCTCGAAGACCGTGTCGAGGTGCCCGATCAGCAGGACCCGACCCTTGCCGCAGCCCGCGAAGGTCGCCAGCGGATTGTCCGGCAGCCCGGGGATCTCCGCCGGGACCATCTCGATCGCGGCGTCCATGGCCCTCAGGCGTTCGGCGAGAAGGGCCGCGACCTTTCGACCGCCCGCCACATCGCCGGCGCCGCTGTCGATATTGACCACGGTCTCCAGCAGCCTGAGCCGGTCGTCGCGCACGGCCTCGGCGACGGCCTGGATCCTGCTGTCGGCCTTTACGGGCTTTGGAGCCGCCGCGACGGGCGTAGTGCCGGCAAGTATGAGCGCCGCCATAATTGCCGTTCGCATCATTGAATGGCTCCGGAAATCCCGCAAACAGCGCGCGGTAGGTCTATATTGATCTATGTCTCCTACGGTTCGCACGTCGCACTGCCTTGCGCCAGACCGCGGCGCACGCGATATCGGGTGTTGAGTGCGGGCGTTCGCCGTCTGCTCTGATTTCCAAGAAGGACTGCCTCCCTATGCGTGACCCCGTCACCACCGCGTTGGGCCTCGTGCCGATGGTCGTCGAGCAGACGAGCCGGGGCGAACGCGCCTATGATATCTTTTCGCGTCTGCTCAAGGACCGGATCATCTTCCTGGCCGGCCCCGTCGAGGACGGCATGGCCAGCCTGATCTGCGCCCAGCTGCTGCACCTTGAGGCCGAGAACCCCAAGAAAGAGATCCAGATGTACATCAACTCGCCGGGTGGCGTGGTGACGTCGGGCCTCGCGATCTATGACACGATGCAATACATCCGCAGCCCGGTGATCACCCTCTGCCTGGGCATGGCCGCGTCCATGGGTTCGTTCCTGCTGATGGCCGGCCAGAAGGGCAGCCGTATCGCGCTGCCGAACTCGCGGATCATGGTCCACCAGCCGTCGGGCGGATACTCGGGCAAGGCGCAGGACATCCGCCGTCACGCCGAGGACATCATCAAGACCAAGCGCCGGCTGAACGAGATCTATGCCAAGCACACCGGCCAGCCCATTGAGGTGGTGGAAGAGACCCTCGATCGCGATCACTTCATGACCGCCGAGGAAGCTCGCGACTGGGGTCTGGTCGACAAGGTCTGGGAAAGCCGCGAGGACGACGAGGCGTAGGCCCTGAGGTCGCGAGGGCCGTCAAGGACACCGCGACCTATCCGTTGCGCCGAAGCCCGTGTTTCACGGGCGGCCGGTGAAAACGCGGAAATAGGGCTCCTGCGCCGCGGCCAGCATCTCGGTGTCGCCGTCTGTGTCGCCATAGGCAGCCCGGAGCTCCAGGTCCGCTCCATAGGCCTGGGTCAGACGCGCAACCTTTTGTGGTCCACGACAGTTCGGGGAGGCGCGTCCCGATGACGTCGTCGGCGCCCAGCCCCCGCGCAAACGGTGCCACCACAATATCCGGCGATGCTGTGACGATCACGAGGCGAACGCGTTCCTCGCGCCAGCGCTTCCAGGCCATCACAGCGTCCGGCCGCAGGAGGCTGCGCGAGTGCAGTTCCGCAAACCGTCGCGCGTCCGACTCGAGCCGCTCACGCGTGACGCCGCGCAGGAATTCCCGCACGGCCGCCGCCTTGATCCGCCCGCGATCCCGATGCCCGATGTAGGACAGCGCGGCCGGTACCAGCCGCAAGCCCCCGAGAATCCAGCGCGTTGGCGGGGTTCGCCACCTCAGGAAAGCCGTGAAACTATCTCGCGTGGTCAGCGTGCCATCGAAGTCGAACGCAACGATTGGATCACCAACCAGCTCTGTGTCTTGTGCCATTCAGGCGCGTTTCCCATTTGGAAAGGTGACATGCCCATGGTTCGGGCGGATCACCACTCTTTCTCGCTCAGGCGCGCGAAGGCTTGTGATCGAGGCGCGGATCGGGGAATGTCAAGACTTGGACAACCTGCGGCGCGTATTGTGCAGTGGCCGGGCGCAGGCGCCCCGGCGCGGAGTTTGCCGGTTTGTAAGGCCGACTTCGTCGAGAGAGTGAGATGAGACCATGACCAAGGCCGCCAGCGGAGATTCCAAGAGCACGCTTTATTGCTCTTTCTGCGGCAAGAGCCAGCATGAGGTGCGCAAGTTGATTGCGGGCCCGACCGTGTTCATCTGTGATGAATGCGTTGAGCTGTGCATGGATATCATCCGTGAAGAACACAAGATTTCCTTCGTCAAATCCAAGGATGGCGTGCCGACGCCCAAGGAAATCCGCGAGGTCCTGGACGATTACGTGATCGGACAGGATCACGCCAAGAAGGTGCTCGCAGTGGCGGTGCACAATCACTACAAGCGTCTGAACCACGCGTCGAAGAACAACGACGTCGAACTGGGCAAGGCCAACATCCTGCTGATCGGTCCCACCGGCACCGGCAAGACCCTGCTGGCCCAGACACTGGCCCGAATCATCGACGTGCCGTTCACCGTTGCCGACGCCACCACGCTGACCGAGGCCGGTTACGTGGGTGAGGACGTCGAAAACATCATCCTGAAGCTGCTTCAGTCGGCCGACTACAATGTCGAGCGTGCGCAGCGCGGGATCGTCTACATCGACGAAGTCGACAAGATCAGCCGCAAGTCTGACAACCCCTCGATCACCCGCGACGTGTCTGGCGAGGGCGTTCAGCAGGCCCTGCTGAAGATCATGGAAGGCACCGTCGCCTCCGTACCCCCGCAGGGCGGCCGCAAGCATCCGCAGCAGGAATTCCTGCAGGTCGACACCACCAACATCCTGTTCATCTGCGGCGGGGCCTTTGCTGGCCTGGAAAAGATCATCTCGGCGCGGGGGCAGGGCACCTCGGTGGGCTTCGGCGCCAAGGTCTCGGATCCGGATGAGCGCCGCACCGGCCAGATTTTCCGTCAGGTGGAGCCGGACGACCTGCTGCGCTTCGGCTTGATCCCGGAGTTCGTGGGCCGTTTGCCGGTCATCGCCACGCTGGACGATCTCGACGAGAAGGCCCTGGTGAAGATTCTCACCGAGCCGAAGAACGCCTTCGTGAAGCAGTACCAGCGCCTGTTCGACATGGAGAACGTCGGCCTCACCTTCACGGATGACGCGCTTAACGCCGTCGCCCGCAAGGCGATCCTGCGGAAGACCGGCGCGCGCGGCCTGCGTTCGATCCTCGAGGGTGTGCTGCTGGAGACGATGTACGAACTCCCCACCTACGAAGGTGTTGAGGAAGTCGTGGTCAATGCAGAGGTCATCGAGGGCCGCGCCCAGCCGCTGGTGATCTACGCTGAGCGCCGTGACAAGGGCGGGGCGGCCTAGGGGCTCCGATGTCCCTGGTCCGCGCCCTCGACCATATCAATATCCGAACCGCTGATCTCGCCTCTACTCGGGCGATGTTCATTGACGTGCTGGGTCTGACCGAAGGCTGGCGGCCAGCGTTCCCGTTCCCGGGGGCCTGGCTCTATGCCGGCGAGAAGGATGTCGTTCATCTGGTTCAGGTGGACAAGCCTGCAGGCGCCTCCGAAGGCTCGGCGCTCGATCACTTCGCCTTTGATATCGCGGACTATGACGAAGTGCTGAAGCGGGTCCGGGCGACCGGGCTGAAGTTCTTCGAGACCACGGTGCCCGGCTCGTCAATCCGGCAGATTTTCGTGCGCGATCTCAATGGCGTGAACATCGAGCTCAACTGGAAGGGTCCGAACCCGAGAGGGTAGGATTCCGGGGCGGTTTGTCGCGCCGGACCTCTTGGTGCTTGAACGGCGGGCAAAACCATCCACATGAATAAGCACAAAGTCCGGCCCCTTCGGGCGGACGGGTCGTCCGACTCAAGCGCATCGTTTGAGTGACCACGGCCCGCAGCGGTCAGGCTCGGCATCCCGCGGGTCGGCCAGGAGTTCGAGAGCGTAATGTCTGACGTCAAAATTCTTCCGATCCTGCCGTTGCGGGACATCGTTGTGTTTCCGCATCAGCCGGTTCCGCTGTTTGTGGGTCGTGAAAAGTCCGTGCGGGCGCTGGAAGAAGCCATGCGCGTGGAGGGCAAGCAGATCCTGCTGGTGACCCA
>NZ_JBILRO010000182.1:0-7133 GCF_044372605.1 Phenylobacterium sp. | reverse complement strand
CGTGATCGGCTGGCCCTTCGCGATCTTCTCGACCATATGCCTGCTGACGTTCATCTCCAGCCGGAAGACCCCGGGCGAGAACCCGGTCAACCGGCTGGCGGAGTTCGTCTCGGATCGGTTGCGCGCGGTGGCGCCACGAGCCTAAGGGGCGGGAGGACGACGTTTGATTTCAATGGGAAGAATGGCGCGCCCGGAACGATTCGAACGTCCGACCCTCAGATTCGTAGTCTGATGCTCTATCCAGCTGAGCTACGGGCGCGCATAGCCTTACGGCAAGGGCGCGGAACCTAGTCGCGGGCGGGGCGGAGCGCAAGGCCCCGACGCCCTGAAATTTCAAGGCTCAGCGCGGGAACGGCAGGCCGCCGCCCAGAATGCCCTTCCGCAGGATGTCGGCGGCGCTGGGGGCCTTGGCGGGCTTCGGGGGTTGGACGGGCTTCTGGGACTGCGGGTTGGCGCTGCTGCGACCGGCGCGACCGCCCATCATCTCGTTCATGTCCATGCCCAGCAGGCCGCCGGTGGCGGACCGGTAGCGCACCTTGACGGCCCACTCCTGGTTCCAGGCGATCCTCGGATTTTCCGGCCTGGGCGGGTAGACGAAATTGGCCTCGCCGCCAAAGGCGGCAAGTTGCAACATAGCCTGGGGCGCGGCATCGACCACTTCCTTGGGAATGGCGCAAGACCGGGTTGCGGGGCCCATAAGGGCCTTGGCGGCCACCAGCCGATTGATCTCGGACGGTGCAAGGTAGTCTGGCATTACGAAGGCGGCCGTCTGGGACTCAGACGAACTCCAGAGCACCATGGTCTCACCGTCACCGCCGCCGACAGCGGTCGCGAAATAGGCCTGAGCGTTACCCACCAGGTTCCAGCCGATATTGGCCCATCCGCCAGGCGCCTTGGTGTTTGTGGTCAGGTTGAGCGGGCCGAGGAAATCCTGGTCCTCCTCGAGCGTGAAGTTCATCTGTGGGCTGTAGTTGCCGCGGATTGTGTGTTCGCCCAGCAGCGATCCCTGGGAGGGGATGCCGGCGTTGCGGGTCTTTTCGTTGGGCCAGTCGCCATAGGTGCGATTCTTCGAGACCGAGGGCGGCGACATATTGCGGAAATCGATGCCGTTGAGGCCGGATAGGCCCGCCGGGATCTGACCTGCCGCGAGCTTGGCGAAATCGATGACGATGGGCTGACCGGGCCTGGCCTTCTCACCACAACCCCAGAAGATCAGAAGGCGCCCCCGGGGTTTCTGGAAATCGCGCGGGATCTGGCCAGGCTCTCGCGGCTCCGGCGGGGCGAGCTTCGGCGTTAACAGGGGCAGGCTGGCGCCTACCGCCAGGCTTTGCGGAGGCAGGTGCTCGGCCGATGGCGCCGCAGTGGTCTGGCTGGAGCCGAGTTGCAGGGTGAGCGACTTGTTGGCCCCGGCCCCGCCGCCGCCCATCATCTGGCGCATCATCGCCATGGGATTGGGATTGCCGCCGCCACTGGGCAGGCCGAAGCCGGTCTGGGTCTGGGCGCTCATCCAGTAGACGGCGACAGGGCCGGTGACTTTCTGGACAACTTGGCCGGTCTGCGCTGTGGCGCCGGAAACCGTAACCGTCGCGGCGACGCCGGAGAGCAGGGTAAGTGTGCGAGCCAGACCCATGGACGTGATCTCCTGAACAGAAACCTGTTGGACGTTATCAGCGCGAACCGTCGACCGGAAGGTCCCGCCAGCAAGGAACTCCCGTTCCCGGCCAAGGGGTCGCCTCAAACACCCCGCGGGCGACAGCGCGGGCCAGGGTGTCGGCGGCCAGCGCGCCAAGGCGGGCGATCATGTAATCGGGCTGCTCGCCCAGCGGCCGCAGACCCGTGCCGACTGCAAAGACGACGTCGCCGTCGAAGGGCGCGTGGATCGGTCGAATCGCGCGGGCCAGACCGTCCTGGGCCATGACGGCGAACCGCTTGGCCTGGGCCGGGGTCAGGATGGCGTCGGTGGCCACACAGGCGATGGTCGTATTGCGGGTCTCGACGGGCCGTTTGGCGGAACCCCATGCGTCCGGGCCTGCCGCCAGGCCGGCGGATCCAAGACCGCCGAACTCGCCCTCCAGCTCGAACGGCGCGGCCCAGAAGGTGCGACCGTCAGGCGCGATCACCGAACCCCAGCTATTGACCGCCACCACCGCGCCGACCGTAAAGCCGTCGGTAGTGATCACTGACGCCGAGCCCGTACCGCCCTTCAGTCCTCCGGCCATGGCCCCGTAACCGGCACCGGCAGTACCCAGCGCAAAGTCGAGACCGGCCGCAGCCACGGCGGCCCGGCCCAGTTCGCGGTATGGTGGCTGTTCGTCCCAACCCTTGTCGCCGCCATTGGCCACGTCAAACAGGATGGCACCCGGCACCACCGGAGACTTCGGGATGCCCGCCACCAGACCGAAGCCGCGCCCTCTCGCGCCTAGCCAGGTCACCACTCCGTCCGCTGCGGCCAGCCCATAGACAGAGCCGCCGGAGAGCACGATGGCGTCCACTGCCTCGACGAGGTTCTCGGGCTGAAGCGCATCGGTTTCGCGCGTGCCGGGCGCACCGCCGCGCACATCGCAGGCCGCGACTGCGCGTTCATCAGGCAGAATCACGGTGACGCCGGTGCGAACGCCCGCATCTTGCGCCTGCCCGACCCTTAGGCCGGGAACATCGGTGATCAGATTGCGTGGGCCTGGACCGGGGCGATTTGCATCCATAGGAGGGACCTCGCACGACCCGGCGTTTGTTGTCCACGCCGCCGCCGGTCTATGGTCCCGCCGACTGTCAATCTGGAGCGAACCGTCTCGTGAAACTGTCTTCCGCCTGCACCCCCCTGGCCCTTGCCCTGATGCTTAGCGCCTGCGCCACCCCGCAGGCCGCCGTGTCGCAGCCAGCGGCGGCATCGACCGGCATGGTGGCCGCCGCCAATCCGATGGCGGTGGAGGCGGGCCTCAAGGTTCTGCGCGCCGGCGGAACCGCCGTGGACGCCGCCGTGGCGGTACAGGCGACACTGGGTCTGGTGGAACCGCAGAGCTCCGGTCTCGGCGGCGGCGCGTTCCTCACCTACTACGACGCGAAGACGAAGAAGGTGACCACATACAATGGCCGCGAGACAGCGCCGATGGCGGCGACGCCGGAGCTGTTTTACGGCGCCGATGGCAAGCCGCTCAACAAGGGCGCGGCGATCCTGAGCGGGCGTTCCACCGGCGTGCCCGGCGCGGTGGCGATGCTGTCGCTGGCCCAGTCCCAACACGGGAAGCTGGCCTGGAAGGACCTGTTCGGCGAGGCCGAACAACTGGCCGACCGTGGGTTTCCAGCGCCACGGCGGATGGCCGCCGCCGCCTCCAGCCGCGCGGGCCAGGCCGCGACCAGGGACGCCGTCACCTACTTCACCAAGGCGGACGGGACCAAGATCCAGCCCGGCGACATCGTCAGGAATCCTGCCTATGCCGCCACGGTACGAAAGATCGCCGCCGAGGGGCCGAAGGCGCTGCTGGAAGGTCCGATCGCCGAGGCCATCGTGGCCAAGGTGCGAGAGGGCGACATGCCGGGGTCTCTCACGCTTGCGGACCTGAAGGCCTATCGCCCAAAAGCCGAGGCCGGACTCTGCCGACCCTATCGCACCTACATCGTTTGCGTACCCGGCGCACCGTCCAGCGGCCCTGCGGTCCTGCTGGGTCTGGGCATTCTCGAGAACACCGCCATCGGCAAGCATCCGAACGACGTGGAGGGCTGGTACCTGTTCAGCCAGGCCAGCCGCCTTATGTACGCCGACCGTGATCGCTACATCGGTGACCCGGACTTCATCGACGTACCCGTCAAGGGCCTGCTTGACCCAGCCTATGTTGCGGCGCGCGCGAAGCTGATCGGCCCCAACGCTGACCCCGCCCCGCCCGCGCCCGGCAACCCGGAGGGTGCAGGCCCCCGGGCGCCGGACCGCACCCAGGAGCCCGGCGGCACCACCCATTTCGCCATCGTCGACCGTTGGGGCAACGCGGTTTCGATGACCGCCACGGTGGAAAGCACATTCGGCTCCGGCCGGATGGTCGGGGGCTTCTTCCTGAACAATCAGCTCACTGATTTCTCGTTCGCTCCCCGTGAGCGCGATGGCGCGCCTGCGGCCAACGCGGTGGGCCCCGGCAAACGACCACGCTCATCCATGGCGCCGGCCATCGTGCTCGACCGGAACTACCGGTTTGTCGCCGCGGTGGGTTCGCCCGGCGGGCCTTCTATCCTGGCCTATAATCTGAAAGCTCTGGTGGGCGTGCTCGACTGGAAGATGACCATGCAAGAGGCCATCAATCTGCCGAACCTGATCTCCGGTGGAACCTTCTATGCGGCAGAGACCACGAAGTTCTCGCCGGAACTGACGGCCGGCCTGGAGGCGCGCGGCATCAAGATGACCAGCGGCTTCGGCGCCGAGGGCTCGGGTCTGCACGGCATCGAGGTCACGCCGCAGGGCCTTCGCGGCGCGGCCGATCCCCGCCGCGAGGGCGTGGCCAAGGCGCCCTGAGGCTTCAAACCTGTCGGACGGCGAGCCTCAGCTCGCGCTGACGTTCTTTCGGGTCCGCGCCCGCGGGCCCGGCGTGCCCGGCAGGCGGAGCTCGAAGACCGTGCCTTCGTCACCGGTGACCGAAAGGGTCAGGTCGCCGCCGTGGGCCTGCGCCAGTTCGCGGGCGATGGCGAGGCCAAGCCCGGTGGAGTCCGGCCGTCCCGAACCGGCGAAGGGCTGGAACAGGCGCTCGCGCATCCGCTCCGGCACGCCCGGGCCGTTGTCAGAGATCCGGATCAGGCTGGCTCCGCCCACCGCCTCCAGCGACACCTCGATCCGGCCTGCGAGCTTGCGGTCCGGCTGGTGCTCGATAGCCTGGCGGGCATTGCGTAGCAGGTTGACCAGAATGCGGTGAAATTGATCGGGGTCCGCGATCACCTGATCGGCAGCGGTCACCTTGGAGGCGAATCGGATACCCGAATCAGCCAGCCGCGCCTCGGCGGCCGCTTCGGCCAGCGCACCGGCCAGGCCGAGTGTCTGGGTCTCCGGCGCGGCTTCCTGGGTCTTGCCATAGGCCAGGACGCCCGAAGCCAGCTTTACCGCGCGATCCAGCGCCCGCTCGAGCCTCGGCAGGGCCTGGCTCACCTTCGGGTCCTTGAGGGCCGCCAGCCGTTCCGAAGCCAGCTGGGCGCCGGTCAGCATGTTCTTCAGGTCGTGATTGATCTTGGCCACGGCCTCGCCCAGCGCCGCCAGTCGCGCCCGCGAGCTGAGCGCCACCCGCAGGTCCGCCTGCATGCGATCCAGTTCCGCCTCGGCGCGGCCGATCTCGTCGCGACGGCCGGAAAGCTGGACCCGGGCGTCGGGATCATCCGGATCGGCGCGGAAACGCTCCATGGCGTGCGTGATCCGCTGCATCGGGCGCACCAGAAACAGGTTGAGCGCCAGAAACACGATCAGGCCGGCCAGCGCCGAGACTCCCGCCACGATCGCCACCAGCCGCCAGAGATAGCTCGCCAAGGCCTTCTTGAGCTCGGTATCAGTGGCGACGAACTCGATGAAATCGGCCTCACGGAACCGGGGTTCGGCGACCACGCGCATGCGATCGCCAGGACCGAACAGTGTCTGGAACGGCGCAAACAGACCCAGTCCCGCCGCCCGGGACCGAAGATCCACAAGGTAGGGTGCCCTGGCTGGTCGCGAACTGGCGAACACCAGCCTGCGGACGCCGTCACTGGAAACCGCCACGATCTCCACCCCCGCGCCCTCCAGCAGCTGGGTCTTGAGCTGTTCGGAAACCACCCGGTCCGGGGCGACTTCTGCGGCGAGCGAAGCCAGCTCTGCGGCGCGGACGCGGTCCAGCAACCACTGCTTCTCATAGGCCGCCATGGCCGGCAGAATCGCCAGCGCGCCGCCCAGGGTGGCGATGACGACCGTCAGGACCAGCAGACGTGCCGAAAGGCCCCCGGGCCAGAACAGGCGGCGGCGCCAGGGTCTCTCAGGCGGCTTGGTCGGCGGGGACGCGTCGGCCATCGTCCCTACGCGTTACTGCAGCCTGACCGGCGCGGCAACGTAGCGCACCGTTGGGAGGTTACTATTCGGCGCCTACGGCCTCTTGCACGGAGCGAAATCCGTCGGCGCGCAAAAGAGCGGCAAGATCGCGCTTGATGCGGACGACAAGGCCCGGACCCTCGTAGGCAAGCGCCGAATAGAGCTGGACGGCCTGAGCGCCAGCCCGGATCTTGGCGTAGGCGTCCGCGCCGGAGCCAATCCCGCCTGCCCCGATCAGCAGGAACCGACCGTTGGTCAAACTATGGAACCGTCGGAGCACCTGCGTCGACGGCGCCATCAGGGGCGCGCCTGATAGCCCCCCGGTCTCGCCACGATGAGCAGATTTCAGTCCCGGCCGTGCCAGGGTGGTGTTGGCGACGATCACCCCGGCCAGGCCGTGCCCCGCCACCACCTCGGCGATAGCCTCGACCTCGGCATCTTCCAGATCCGGCGCAACCTTCAGGAACATGGGTGCGGCGACGCCCGACGGCAGCGACTGGGCGGTGTTCATCAGGCGCCCGAGCAGTTCGTCCAGCGCCGCGCGGGTCTGCAGAGCCCGAAGGCCCGGCGTATTCGGCGAGGAGATGTTGATCGTGAAATAGGACGCCATGCCCCATAGCCGTCTCAAGCCGCTGGTGTAGTCGGCAAGACGGTCTTCGCTGTCCTTGTTGGCGCCCAGATTGGCGCCGACCACGCCGGATCCACGTTTCGCGAGACGGGCGGCGAAAGCCTCCAGACCTGCGTTGTTGAAACCCATCCGGTTGATCACCGCGCGATCCTCGGCGAGGCGGAACAGACGGGGCCGGGGATTGCCCACCTGCGGTAGCGGCGTGACGGTGCCGCACTCGGCGAACCCGAAGCCCGCGCGCAGCATCGGGCCGAACACCTCGGCGTTCTTGTCGAAACCCGGTGCGAGACCGATGGGATTGGGTAGCTTCAGGCCCGCCAGCTCACAGGCCAGGATCGGATCATCGGCTCGCGCCACAGGACCCAACCCCAGCTTCAGGGCACGGATCGCCAGGTTGTGGGCATCTTCCGGATCCAGCCCCCGAAGGGCGCCGGTGGCCAGGCGATGGAGGTCGATCATGCCGGCAACGACAATTGTGGT
>NZ_JBILRO010000053.1:0-15604 GCF_044372605.1 Phenylobacterium sp. | reverse complement strand
GCAGAATAGAGGTGAGGAAACAGGTCGCCGCCGCGCGACGGCTCCCATTTCAAGGCCGGGCCCAGGTCATCGCCCTCGATCTCCAGGACAACAAGGCCGGTCAGATCCCGAAAGTAACGCCGGGCGGTTTCGCCTGCCTGCGTAGCGGTGGAGAGGTGGATGTAACCATCCTGAAGGTCGATGGCGGAGCCCTCGAAACGTCCCGCCGCCTGTGCCGTGATCCACTCGCCGCGGGGAAGTATCTTGTAGACGCGCATCTCAGCGTTCCGGGAAGAACAGGCCGTCGTAGTGCGGGCGACCGGCCCCATCAATCAGGAACACCGAAGCTGCGGCCGTGGGATAATTCCGCTGGACCTTGGTGATCAGCCCCGCAGGTGCGCGACCCTCCAGCAGCATGGCAATCGTCAGTTCCTGCAGGCCCGGATTGTGGCCGACGATCATCACCGTGTCGGCCTCGGCGGCAGCACGCTGGGCCACATGGCGGATCGTCTGCATGTCAGCGTGATAGAGTTCATCCTCATAGCGGACCTGGGCTTCCGGAAAGGCAGGCGCCGCCGCCTCCCAGGTTCCGCGCGCGCGCGCAGCGGTCGACACCATCGCCAGATCCGGGCGAAAGCCCAGGTCAGCCAGACGCAGACCCATGGCCGCCGACTCGACCGCCCCGTGGGCCGCGAGCCGCCGATCAAAATCGTCGCCGGTTTCTGAGTCCGGTTCGGCCTTGCCGTGCCGCAGAAGGATCAGCCGATCCATGAATGCTCCCTCGAGGGGCTTGTCATAGCCCACGCGCAGCCGGCTGCAACCCATTGACAGTGATGGGGCGAGGCGGTCCAAGGCGGCATGACGGCGCAGGCGCCCATATCCGGTGAAATCGAGCGCGGCGGCGGAACCTGGCGGTTCGCCGCGAACCAGCCCCTGCGGCTTGATTCGGGCGCGACCCTGGCCCCGCTTGAGGTGGCTTACGAAACCTATGGGAAGCTGAACGCCGGCAAGACCAATGCCGTGCTGGTCTGCCACGCCCTGACTGGCGACCAGCACCTGGCCTCGAACCACCCGATCACCGGCAAACCTGGCTGGTGGGATCTTTACGTCGGCCCGGGCCGCCCTCTGGACCCGGCGCGGCATTTCATCATCTGCACCAATGTCGTCGGCGGCTGTATGGGCACCACCGGTCCGGCGTCGACCGATCCCCGCAGCGGCGCCGCCTACGGCCTGACATTTCCTGTGATCACGATCGCGGACATGGTGCGCGCCCAGGCGATGCTCATCGAGGCCATGGGCATCGAAACCCTGTTCGCCGCGGTCGGCGGCTCCATGGGCGGCATGCAGGTCTTGCAGTGGGCGGCAGACTATCCCGAGAAACTGTTCAGCGCCGTCTGTATCGCGGCGGCCGCCAGGCACTCGGCCCAGAACATCGCCTTTCATGAAGTGGGCCGCCAGGCGATCATGGCTGACCCGAACTGGTGCGGCGGGGCTTATCTTGCGGCCGGGTTGCGGCCCGACAAGGGTTTGGCGGTGGCGCGGATGGCGGCGCACATCACCTATCTGTCGGAATCCGCCCTGCAGCGGAAGTTCGGCCGCGAACTGCAGCGCGATGGATTGTCCTGGGGTTTTGATGCCGACTTTCAGGTGGAGAGCTACCTGCGCCATCAGGGAGCCAGCTTCGTCGACCGCTTTGACGCCAACTCCTATCTCTATATCACCCGGGCTCTGGACTATTTCGATCTGGCCGGACAGCACGGCGGCGTTCTGGCCAATGCCTTCCAGCGGGCGCGGCATGTGAAGTTCTGCGTGTTGTCGTTTTCTTCCGACTGGCTTTACCCGACGTCGGAGAGCCGCGACGTTGTGCGTGCGCTCAACGGCGCCGGCTGCCGCGCAAGCTTCGCCGAGATCGAAACCGACAAGGGTCACGACGCCTTCTTCCTGGACGACCCGCAGCTTCACCAGACCCTGCATGGCTTTCTTGCGGCCCAGGCTCAGGCCAGGGGTCTTGGGTGAGCGCCGTCCGCGAGGATTTTCGCGAGATCCTCAGCCTGGTGCGGCCCGGCGCACGGGTGCTCGATGTCGGCTGCGAAGATGGCGCGCTGCTGGAGCTTCTCACCCGCGACAAAGGTGTCGACGGCCAGGGCCTGGAGATCAGCCCCGAGGGCGTCGCCGCCTGCCTGGCGCGCGGACTGGCGGTGGTGCAGGGCGACGGCGACCGCGACCTCGATCATTTTCCGACGCGGGCGTTTGACTACGCGATCCTCTCGAAAACCCTGCAACAGATGCGCGAGCCCCGGCATGTCCTTTCGGAGTTGTTGCGGATTGCCGAACAGGCGGTGGTGTCGGTGCCGAACTTCGGCCACTGGAAGGTGCGATGGGCGTTACTGAGCCGAGGGCGGATGCCGGAAACCGGCGCCCTGCCCGAACCCTGGTGGTCGACGCCAAACATTCACCTGTGCACGCTGAGGGATTTTACGACACTCTGCGACGACCTGGGTCTCAGGATCGACGCCTGCATGTCGCTGGCCGATGGCAAGCCGGCCCGCAGCATTGATCCACGCCAGCCGATCGAGAACTGGCGGGCCGAGACGGCGCTTTTTCTGCTGAGCCGGAAGACCGAAGCGGGGGTCGTTGCGCCCGCGAAATCCGACCTGTTCGGTTAGCCTGGAGACCACCAAACAGGGATTTTTCGACCCTGATCGGGCGCGCCCTATCCCGCGATCGCCGCCGCGTTTTCCTCGCCGGTGCGGATACGCAAGGCCCGCTCCAGATCCAGCACGAAGATCTTGCCGTCGCCGATCTTGTTGGTGTTGGCGCTTTGCGTGATGGCCTCGACGACGGCTTCGACGATATCGGTGGGGACCGCGATTTCCAGTTTCACCTTAGGCAGCAGCTTCACCTCGTACTCGGCGCCGCGATAGACCTCGGTCTTGCCGCGCTGGCGGCCGTAGCCGCGGACTTCGGTAACTGTCAGGCCCGACGCGCCAGCTTGGGTGACCGCATCAAGAACGGCGTCGAGGCGGCTGGGCTTGATGACGGCGATGATCAGTTTCATGGGTCGTCGCGCCTCCGGTTCGAGGAAAAGTTAGGACGTGTAGCTAAGACCTTCCGGGCGGCGGCGCCAAGCGTTGTCCGCGCCGCGCGGTTCCGGCCGGCGATGGCGCCAGCACAGGGCGAACGGTCCGAACAACGGATCGCAAGCCTTTTGGTTTCACAGCGAAGGTCTGTTTGGTGCATTCCATCAGCAGCAGTCCGGCAAACCCCGGCCACAGCCGGGACCCGGCTTGCTCGAAACCGTCAGCCCACCGCGCCATCCAGCCGACCGGCGGCAGATATAGCGCACGCGTCCAGCCAGAGGGCTCCAGATCCGCCTCCCGCATCAGATCGGCCAGCTGGCCACGGGTATAGGGCCTCCCGTGGCCGAAAGGGGTGCGTTCGGTATTGGCCCAGAGCCCGGTCCGCGACGCGACGGTAATGATCGCCCGGCCGGATGGTGCCAGCACACGCCAGACTTCGCGCAGATATCCGACGGGATCGGTGCTTTCCTCCAGCCCGTGCACCACCAGAATCCGATCGAATAGGGCGTTGGTGAAGGGCAGCACATCTTCGGGTGTCAACGTTGACAGGATTGGACCGTCGGCGGGCCAGACCTCGACCCCCTGCTGGGCCGGCATGGCGGCGACCACGCGGCGCGCGCGCGCCCGAAAGGGCGTGATGAAGGGCGTGGCGTAGCCCAGCGCCAGCACGTCCAGCCCATGGGTGTCACCCCATGCCTCGCTCAGCTTTCGCTCAACCATGGCCCTGGCCGCACGACCCAGGTCGGAGGCGTAGAACTGACGAAGCTCAAGAACGTCGCGGCGCATGGATGATGGCTATGCTCGACGGGGCGTCTCGACCAGCCTAAATCGATGTCGACGTTCCGGGAGACCTGCCATGCCGCTCACCATTCACCAATTCGCCTGCCTCTCGGACAACTACGGGTTCCTGATCCGCGACGAGGCCAGTGGCAAGACCGCCTGCATAGATACCCCCGACGCGGGCGCGATCCTGCGTGAGCTGGACGATCTGGGCTGGGAGCTGGACATGATCCTCAACACGCATTGGCACCCGGACCACGCCGGCGGCAATGCCGACATCAAGGCAATGACCGGATGCACGATTGTTGGCCCGCCTGAGGTGACGCGGATTGCGCCGCTGGACCGCGAGGTGGCGGGTGGCGACGTTGTCGAGCTTGGCGAGACCCGGTTCCAGGTGATCGAGAGCGGCGGCCATACCCTGGGCCATATCGCCTTCTACGATCCGACCGATCGGGTAGCTTTCGTGGGCGACACCCTGTTCGCGCTGGGATGTGGACGACTTTTCGAGGGTACGCCGGAACAGATGTGGGACAGCCTGCAGCGGCTGGCCGCCCTGCCCGATGACACCCGGGTCTATTGCGCCCATGAGTACACCGCCTCCAACGCCCGGTTCGCGCTCTCTGTCGATGATGGCGCCGCGTTGAAGACCCGCGCAGAGGCGATCTTTGCAGCGCGTGAACGTGACGAGTGGACCGTGCCCACCACCATCGGGCTGGAAAAGGCGACAAACCCGTTTCTGCGGGCACCAGCCCTGGCGAACCGGGTCGGGGCTACCGGTCAGCCTGACGCCCTGGCCTTCGCGGCGGTGCGGGCGGCCAAGGACAACTTCAAGGGCTAAGGTCTACTTCGCGCTTCGCAGCAGACGTTCCAGCTTGTCGGACGACGGGCGGCCCGCCATGCCCCGGGAAGGCGCGACTACCACTTGCAGAACGCCGTTACCCAGGGTGGCCGAGACGGCGTTGCCCGAGGTGAACTGCACCCTGGCGACCCGGGAAAGATGGACCCTGTCCTTGTCCCGGCCAGCCATCTTGAGGAAGGCCAGGCTGACGACCGTGGCCGCGTCAGCGATGAGCGCCGCGGACGCGGGCGTAGCCTCAGCTTCGAAAATCACCGGCCGCCGCGCGGCCCGACCGGAGCGCACGGATGCCTGTAGCAGCCGTTCGCCCAATGCCTGGGGGCTGAGCCCCATGAGACGCAACGGCGAGGCCCCGCCGATCAGTGACACCGCCTCCCCGCTGGGGCGGGTATCAGTAAACAGGGTGTAGCCGCCAAGGCGGGTGGCCCGCAGCACCGGCTCACCCAGATCGTTCTTGTAGATCAGATCACCACGCGGCGCGGGCGAGGGTTGCAGCGCCCAGACTTCGGGACTGTCCTCGAACTTCAGCATCGGGATCGGCTGGCTGCGATCGAGAATGAAGACCCGACCCTGCTCCGAGACATAGCGCGCCAGCGGCGGGCCCGCCGCCTCGCCAACCTGACGGCGGAACAGGCTCTCGCGAACCCGCTCCGTCGGCCCGGCAATTGCCGGCAAGGCCAGACCCAGCGCAATGGCGCCGAGCACCACTGCGCCAAGGGTTCGCCCATGCGCCATCCAACAACTCATCATGTCAGACGAGCAGATGCGCTTTGATCGGGGCGCTTTTTGGACCGGAGGACCGTCTTCACCCGACCAGGTATTGGCCGCCGTTGAGCGAAAGTGTGGTGCCGGTCACGTACGCTGCCCGTTCACCGGCCAGGAACGACACCGTATCGGCGATCTCCTCCCCGCTGCCGAGGCGACCAGCGGGGATCTGGCCAATGATCGATTCCAGCACCTTGGGCGGCACCGCCTGCACCATCTCGGTGTCGATGTAGCCGGGGGCAACGCAGTTGACCGTAACGCCCTTCCTCGCGTTCTCCAGCGCCAACGCCTTGGTAAAGCCAATCACGCCCGCCTTGGCCGCTGAATAGTTGGTCTGGCCGATCTGGCCCTTCTGACCGTTGATCGAGGAGATATTGATGATCCGGCCCCACTCGCGCTCACGCATGCCTTCAATGACCTGACGGGTCATGTTGAACAGGGAGTCCATGTTGACGCGGATCACCTCGCTCCACTGTTCGGAGGTCATGCGGTGGAACACACCGTCGCGGGTGATGCCGGCGTTGTTCACCAGAATATCGATCGGGCCGAGTTCAGCGGTCACCGCATCCACAGCGGCCTTGCAGTCTGCGAAGTTACCGACATTGCCCTTCACGACCATCACGCCCAGCTCGCGGGCGCAGGCTTCCGCCGCTGCATCGTTGCCGGAGTAGCCCGCAGCCACCAGGATACCATCCGCCTTCAAACGTTCGCAGATCGCCCGCCCAATGCCCCGGGTTCCCCCGGTGACAAACGCAACCCTGGCCATGCCTCAAACTCCCTTGTCGCCGACGCCGGTTGAACCGGGTCTATGTGTTCAGATCTTCTCGACGCACATGGCCACGCCCATGCCGCCACCGACGCACAGCGTAGCCAGACCCTTTGATCCGCCGGTGCGCTTCATCTCATGCAGCAGTGTGGTCAGGATCCTGGCCCCGGAGGCGCCGATCGGATGACCGATGGCGATGGCCCCGCCATTCACGTTTACCTTGGCTGGGTCGAGACCGAGATCGCGCACAACGCAGATCGACTGCGCCGCGAACGCCTCGTTGGATTCCACAAGATCCAGATCGGCGACTGTCCAGCCGGCGCGCTCCAGCGCCTTGCGGCTGGCGGGGATCGGCCCGGTACCCATGATCTCCGGATCAACACCGGCATTGGCCCATGAGGCGATCCGGGCCAATGGCGTCAGGCCGCGCTTCTTGGCTTCGGCGGCCGTCATCAGCACCATGGCCGCGGCGCCATCGTTCAGGCCCGAGGCGTTGGCCGCCGTGACGGTACCTTCCTTGTTGAAGGCAGGCTTCAGACCTGAGACGCTCTCCAGCGTGGCACCGTGGCGAATGTACTCATCCTGATCGACAACCGTGTCGCCCTTGCGACCCTTGATCGTAACCGGCGCAATCTCTCCCACGAACTTGCCGGCCTTCTGCGCGGCCTCGGCCTTGTTCTGGGAGGCGACGGCGAAAGCGTCCTGGTCACCGCGGGTGATCTGCCAGCGGCTGGCGATATTCTCCGCCGTCTGGCCCATGTGATAGCCGTGGAAAGCATCCCACAGGCCGTCCTTGATCATGGTGTCGACAAAGCCAAGGTCGCCCATCTTCTGGCCGTTGCGAATGTGTGCGGCGTGGGGCGATTGGCTCATGCTCTCCTGACCGCCTGCAACCACGATGTCGGCTGAACCATCGCTGATCTGCTGGGCGGCCAGCGCGATGGCGCGAAGACCGGAACCGCAGAGCTGGTTCAGGCTCCAGGCGGGACTGGCGTTGGGGATGCCGGCGTTCACCGCCGCCTGCCGGGCCGGGCCCTGGCCTGCGCCGGCCTGCAGGACCTGGCCCATGATCACCTCATCGACGTCAGCCGCCGTGATCCCGGCGCGTTCAACCGCAGCCTGGATGGCAATCCGCCCCAACTCATGGGCGGGCAGGCCGGAGAGCGCGCCGTTGAAAGATCCAACCGGCGTGCGGGCTGCGGAAACGATGACGATGTCGCTCATGGCGGATCCCTGACGTTCTTTTGTGGCCTCGTTGGATCATTTATCGACCGCGTGTCCCCCGAGGGCAAGGCCGCCACGCAATTGATTTGAGAGCAATTGCTAAAGCGCTCGCATCCGCGATACTGCGCCGCAGAAATGGGTCGGCGGGGCGCGCCAACAGGCCCGGGAACAAGGATCAGCGATGGCCGACACTCAAGAGACCGGCGGCGGCGTCAATCCGGGGGAACGCGTGGTCATCAAGAAGTACGCCAACCGGCGTCTCTACAACACCGCATCCTCCAGCTACGTGACCCTCGAACACCTTTCGGAAATGGTGAAACAGGGCGTCGATTTCGTCGTCTATGACGCCAAGACCAACGACGACATCACCCGCACCGTCCTGACCCAGATCATCTTCGAGGAAGAAAGCCAGGGGCAAAGCCTGTTGCCGATCGAGTTCCTGCGCCAGTTGATCGGGTTCTACGGCAACTCGATGCAGGCCTTTCTGCCCAGCTATCTGGAGCTGTCGCTGTCCAGCTTCACCCAACAGCAGGAACGGATGCGAACCCAGTTCTCCAGCCTCGGCCAGTCGACAGGCGCCTATGAGGAACAGATCCGCCAGAATCTGCAGCTGTTCGACAAGGCCATGAAAATGTTCTCGCCGTTCGCCTATGCGCCTCTTGCGCGAAACGAACAGCCGGCGCCTGCGCCGCCGCCAAAACCTGAGCCTGCCGCCGCCGACGAGGCGCTGAACCTGTTGCGCAAGCAGATGTCCGACATGCAGGCGCAGCTGGACAAACTGGCGAAAGGCTGAGGCTGTGGCCCGTCCATTGCAGGTTGTGAGGCATGATGTCCCGCATTGACCGCATCCGTCGGGCGGTCTCGGCGCGAAAAGCGGCGAGCTACGAGGACGCGCCCGTCGATGAGACCTTCGAGGTTGCCCCCACCGGTCTGCCGGCTACATCCAAAAGGGTGAGCGGATCAGCCGGTTTCCGTCAGGAGCGCCGCGATGTGGACAGCGGCTACGTCGCCCAGCTTCTCGGCCAACATGGCGAGCGGCGCGGCCTTCGGGCGGGCGCCTCTCTCCTGGAGCGGGCGCGCAGCGCCTACAGCCGCATTGAATGGTCCGGATCCTGGGACCGTCGCGCCCGGCAAGGCCGCCGCAGCCGCGACATCTAACCGCCTTTCAGGCGCGCAACCTCGGCCTCCAGCATAGCCAGTCGTTGTTCCAGCGCGGCGATCCGCGCATCCTGTGACGAAGCCCGGGGGGTGGGCGTCGAGACGCCTGCGCGGTCGGCCACCTCTGCCGCCGGAACACCCAGCAACTCGGCAAAGGCCGCCACCTGCCCGGCGGAAAGTTCCATCTGATCCTTGAAGACCAGGATGAGCTGATCCTCGCTCAACCCAGCAATGGCGGCCAACACGCTACGAGACAGACCGCGCTCGGCGAGTTTTCCGTCAAACCAGGGGGCGTCGAAGAAGAGGGCCATACCGGGACATCCTGTGGCGCAACTCTTGCTTAACCGTATTTGCAACCCGCGACCACGGACCTGCCCATGCTGCTCCTTCTGTCCCGCTTCATCGATGTCGCCGTCGTGACCCTGATCCTGTCCGCCCTGACCTGACCGCCCTGACCTGACCGCGGGAACTCAGAGTTCGTCGACGCCGCCGGGGTTTCGCGAGCGCGACTGCAGCCACATGACGCCGAGCAGATCCGAAAGCGAGGCCATCAGCCGGCCGAGGTTGGTGTATTTCGACTGCCCGGTCTGCCGGTGGCGGTGGTGGACCGGCCGGAACGCCACTTCATAGCCCTCCCGCAACATCAATGCCGGCAGATAGCGGTGGATGTGATCGAAGTAGGGAAGCTTCAGGAACGCCTCCCGGCGGAACGCCTTCAGGCCGCAGCCGGTATCGCGGGCCGTGTCGCGCAGCATCCGCCTGCGAATGCCGTTGCCGAAGCGTGACGCCAGCTTCTTGGCCTGGCTGTCCTGCCGCTTGACACGCTCGCCGCCGACCATGGCCAGTTCCGGCCCGCCCGCCACAAGCGCGTCCACCAGCGTGGGACCATCCGCAGGGTCGTTCTGGCCGTCGCCATCCAGGGTGACGATCACCGGTCCGCGGGCGGCAAGGATGCCGCTGCGGATGGCGCGGCTTTGTCCCGAGTTACGCCGGTGCGCCAGCACGCGCAGCTGTGGAATCTCGGCGCGCAGGGCATGGAGCGCCGCCCGGGTGTCATCCCGGCTGGCGTCATCCACGAACAGGATTTCGAATGATCGACCCGCAAAGGCGGTCGCGATCTCGCGCGCCAGGCCGGGCGCTGCGCCGGCTTCATCGAACACCGGAACGACCACAGAAATTTCAGGCGCCAAAACCATGACCGTCTGCATAGCGGAAAAGTCGGCGCGCGGAAGGATCGTGCTATTTGAGTCGCATGACGCTGGACGAAATCTTGTCGAAAGGGAGCGGCGGCTGGCGGGGTCCGGCGGTTGCCGCCCTGATCGCCTTTCTGGCCGGCTTGCCCGGGCTGATGGCCATGCCGCCACTGGATCGGGACGAATCCCGCTTCGCCCAGGCTACAGCCCAGATGCTGGAGAGCCGTGACTTCGTGGTCATCCAGTTCCAGGATGCGCCCCGTTTCAAGAAACCTGTGGGCATTCACTGGTTACAGGCGGCCAGTGTCTCAACCTTCTCAAGTCCTGAAGCCCGAGAGATCTGGGCCTATCGTATTCCTTCCCTGCTGGGCGCAATGCTGGCGGCCGCCGCCTGCGTATGGGGGGCGGCGGCGTTCTTCAACGCCCGGACGGCGCTGGTAGCCGGCGCCCTGCTGGGGGCCAGCTTCCTGCTTTCGACGGAGGCCTTCATCGCCAAGACCGACGCCATGCTGGCGGGCGTGACGACGCTGGCGATGGCCGCTCTGGCCAGGCTCTATTCCGCCCGCAACGGCGGACCGGCGGCAGGTTCCGCGGCGGTCTGGCTGTTCTGGACCTGTATCGCCCTGGCGACACTGATAAAGGGACCGGTCGGGCCGATGGTGGCCCTGCTTGCGATCGTGGCCCTGATCGTTGCCGACCGTCGTGCGGGTTGGCTCGGCCAGATGCGATGGTGGTGGGGCCTTATGATCGTGCTGGTGGTGGTTGGGCCCTGGGCGGGGGCGGTGACGGTCGCTACCGACGGAACTTTCTGGTCCCAGGCCGTGGGGTCCGACCTGGCGCCCAAGCTGGCTGGTGGTCAGGAAACGCATGGCGCGCCGTTCGGCTATCACACTCTGCTGACGCCGATCCTGGCCTTTCCCATGACCCTGTTGCTGCCCGCAGCGGTGGTTGGCGCCTGGCGCTGGCGGCAGGAACCAGGGGTGCGGTTCGCAATGGCCTGGCTGGTCCCGACCTGGATCGTGTTTGAGCTGCTGCCCACCAAGCTGCCCCACTATACGCTACCCACCTATGGCGCCCTGGCCTGGCTGGCGGCGCGCGCCCTGGCCGAGCCAATCGGGCGGGTATCACGCTGGATGGGCGCTGCCCTCTGCGCCATGGCCGGCCTCGCGCTGGCTGGCGGGGTGGTCTATCTGCTGTCCCTGTACGGAGACCCTGGCGATCTATGGGCCGCGACCCTGACGGCAGGGTTGCTAGCCGGTGCGGGTCTTGCCGGTGCGGGGCTGTTCATCCGCAAGGCCCCTGTCGCCGCGACCGCAGCGGCGCTGACATTGGGCGTGCTCGGTCATGGGGCGTTGGCCGCAGGCCTGGCGCCGCGCCTTGAACCCTTGTGGCTGTCGGCGCGCCTTGAACGCGCCATGGGCGACAACCGGCTGCTGCCGCGACAGGGGGTGGCCGAGGCGCCCGTCGCTGTGGCGGGATTCGCCGAGCCCAGTCTGGTCTTCGCACTGGGCACCGCCACCGAGCTTTACGGACCGGACGAAGCCGCCCGCGCCGTGGTCGAGAACCGCCCCGCCATTGTCGAGGATCGCGAGGAGGCCGCCTTCCGCACCGCGCTGAAGGCCCGCGGGGGCCGGGCCGAGGAAGTGGCCAAGATCGAGGGCCTCAACTACTCCAAGGGCGACCCGATGACCTTGCGGGTCTATGTGGCGCCCGACATGGACGCCCGGGAGACACCATAATGGGACGCAAGATCGAGATCGTGGAAGTGGGCCCGCGCGACGGCCTGCAGAACGAAAAGACCCTGCTGGATATCGGACAGAAGCTGGACATGATCGCCCGGCTCGAGGCCGCCGGCGCACGGCGCATGGAGGTTGTCTCCTTCGTCAACCCCAAGCGCGTGCCGCAGATGGCCGGCGCCGAGGAAATCATGGCCGCCCTGCCCCATGCGCAAGGTCGCTCGCGGATCGGCCTGGTGTTGAACGCCCGCGGTTGGGATCGCTGCGTCGAGGCCCGGTGCGATGAAGCCAATGTGGTGGTCTGCGCGAGCGACGGCTTCGGCATCCGGAACCAGGGCGCCTCGACGGCCGAGCAGGTGGAGGCGCTGGCCGCCATCGTGGCCATGCGAACGCCCGACGACCCGCCAATCTCGATGACGATCTCCGTCGCGTTCGGATGCCCCTTCGAAGGCGAGGTCGCCGAAGCACGGGTGATGGAAATCGTGAAGGCCGCCGCCGACCTGAAGGTGGCCGAGATCGCTCTGGCTGACACCATCGGCGTCGCCGATCCCTGGCTGGTGCGCCGCCGCGTGGAGGCGGCTCGCAAGCTGACCGGCGACATTCCGCTGCGCCTGCACTTCCACGACACCCGCAACACCGGCCTGGCCAACGCCTTTGCGGGCGTTGAGGCCGGGGTCGACATTCTGGACGCCAGCGTCGGCGGCCTGGGCGGCTGCCCCTTCGCCCCCAACGCCACCGGCAACATCGGCACCGAGGATCTGGTCTATATGCTGGAACGCGCCGGCTTCGAGACGACCTACGATCTGGGCAAGCTCATCGAGATCGGCAACTGGGCGTCAGCGCTGGTGGGCAAGACGCCAGCGGCTTCAGTCAGCCGGGCGGGCGGGTTTCCGGTTCCTGGATAATTCAAGGGTCACACAAGATGACCAGCCTGTGCGGCGAAGTCTCAAGTCGCCAGGACAGCGGGGATTGAACGGTCAGGGCTCTTGGATTTCAGGCGCATAGCGGGGCGCCTTTTCGAAATCCTCCATTCCGAACGGGCGCTCGTTGAAGATATACGGATAGTAGAATGTCCGCAGTCGCTTGTGGAAAGCCCGGACGCGGTCCTGATAGGCGAGTTGCGCACGTGGATCGGTTTCCGCCAGGCGATGTAGGGCCAGTTGCGCGCCAACCGTCGGCAGGATCAGGCCAAGCCGCTCGGCCAGACGTGACCGTTCCAGGATCCCGTCGCGATACTGCTGCGCCAGGGTGGCGACTGACTCATCGCCAACCTGATGGAAAGCGAAGTACCATTTCCAGTGAAAGGGTGCGGTTACGGGCGCGGTGCCCGCCCATTCCGGATGAGACTGGAAGAACGCGTCCATGGTCGCCGTTTTCGGTATATCCCACGCTCGATGTACGGCGTTTCGCTGCAGGAGTGAAAGTTCCGCGCCCTGCCGTAGCGGGACTGCCGTGTTGATCGCGACGTGTGCGAGTGAAGGCGCCACCAGCGCCAGTACAAGCCAGAGCGCGGCGAGCGTCATGCCATTGCCGATGGACGTTGTCCCACGCCAGCCGACGGCCAGCGACAGAAGCGACCAGAACGCCAGATAGGCTGCAATCAATCCAAGGACTGCGGCGGTCTTCCACCCCGGGGTTCCGGCGATCAAGGCTCCCAGCAGGAACGGGAGCGCCAGGGCGACAAGCAGCCCTGCAAGCCGCACCGCGATCCTCGGCGCCCATAGCCGCGCCGTCGCCTGCGGTGTCGACCGAAGAACACCCAGGCGCCCGGCCTCCCGTTCGGCAGAAAACAGATCGTGCAGCAACAGGATGACGAACAAGGGCGCGACGTAGATAAGCACAAAGGCGAAGTCGAAGCGGCCTGGCATCGCGACTTCAGGGTTTATGATATCGCCTTCGTAGAGTTGGGCCTCGAGTCCGAGGGCCCGGACTCTCAGGATCGACGGCGCGACATCGCCCATACCAAGGGCCGCAAAGGCCAGATCCGATGGCGGATTCCAGGTGGCGTGGAACGTGTAGTAGGCCGCGTTTCCGGGATCGCCACTGCGCGATACCCAGGCGGAAATCGCAGAGACATCCGACGCCTGCAACGGCTGCATGCGGGTGATGGCGTCATGCTGTCGTTGCGTTTCCAGCAGACCCGACGCGACGCCGCCCAGTCCCAGCAGCAAGAGGAGCGCGAGCGCGGCAATCCCCGACCGCAGGCGGATAAAGAAGACTAGTTCTCGAGTGAAGGCGCTCATCGGGCCACCCGCTGAAGACGCGAGGCCGCCAGGCTTGCGAACCCTGCAGCGAGCGCGAGCCAGACCAGAATGACCACAAGCGACGGCGTCGCGCGCGCGGCAGTCTCACCGACGGACTCTTGCGGGAACCGGAACGCCGGCGTCGCTCGCCAGTTGTCGGCGCTGACGCGGCTTCTCGCCTCGGCGGCTGCATCATTGCTCTTGGCGGCATCGTCCTTGAAGCTGACGTTTTCGGCCTGTATCCGGTTCAAGCGCTGAACGAGCTCATATCGATAGCGCTCGGCTTCATCGATAAAGCGACGATAGGTTGCGAGATCCGTCCCGGCTGTCGTCATGGAGAGACGACGCAGGGCCACGGTAGGACTTATGGCGGCCACGAGATCCATTGTCCGGCTCTGGTCCGCCATGGCGGCAAAATTCTGCGCGGCGTATCGATTGAACAGGCTGGCGGTCATGCGTTCGCCCTCGATGCCCAGTAGGCCCCGATAGTTGACCGGCAGGTCTTCAACCCGCTCCACACCGTACTGCTTCAGGGTCGCCCGCTTGAAGGCGTCGAAGTAGGGATCGTCTGGATCATGGCTGTCTCCCATGTCGCGCAGGTCGCGTTGGATCGCGACATCATTCTCCAGGCGAGTAGCCAGTTGGGTAAGCCCGGCGCCGGCTTCTGCTGCAACGCGCGGCGCAACGACCACGCTCAATGCCCACAATGCCGTAAGCAAAACGAGCGCAGGACGGGCGCTTGGGGTCAAGGCGGAGACCAGGACGGTGAGCACGACCCAGAAAGCCAGATAGGCTCCGTAACCCATTAGCATCATGCCGCCGGTTATGGCTGCGACCTGACCATCGAGACCGAGGTTCCCGACAAGCAGCACCGCAGGCGTCGCCATGACAGCCGCCGCGGCGCCCAGGGCCAGCATCTTGCCGATCATCAGGTCGCCACCTGACGCCCCGGCGAGCATCATCTGCCGCAGGGTCCCGCGCTCACGCTCGCGCGCCACCATACCCGCGCCCAGAAAGATCAGCAGCAGCGGGGCGACGGCCTGCAGGACAAAGGCCGGCGAGAGTTGGCCAAACCGGACCAGCAGTGAGGATTGACGGGCATCACCGAAGTTGGCGCTGTTCTGCCTGTGCCCCTCCAGATAGACCATCACACCGGTGAAGGGCTCCACACCGGGGTCCATGGCCGCCAGCCCGCTGGGCGGGCGCATGGCGAAGTGTCCGAAGTGGACAACACGGTGCGGATGACGGTCCGGTTGCTGGGTGAAGTCCGCGTTCGCCTGGGCTTCCATCCGCCCTCGCAGCGCCCCCTGGTCGCGGTAGTAGGCCGAAGACGCAATGGCGGCAGCGACCGTCAGCAGCAGCACCATCAACAGGCCCGTCAATGCGACCCGGCTGCGCACAAGACGTTGAACTTCGTTTGCGGCAATTGCCAAAGCCCGCTTCACGCCGGACGCGCCCGGGCAAAACGATCATGCAGCGCGCGGAGATCAAAGCGCTCCTGACCCTCCGCGCTGACCTCGGCGACGATCCGGCCTTGATCGAGAAAGCCGATCCTGTCCGCCAGATCCACGACGCCCAGCAGGTCATGGCTCACGACCAGAATCGCCGCGCCCTCATCGCGAAGGCGACCACAGAGGGCATTGAAATCGGCGGCGGCGCCCGGATCGAGTCCTGACGTAGGCTCATCCATCAGCAAGACCGGTGCCCTGCGCAGGATTGCAATGGCGATCGCCGTCTTCTGGCGCATGCCTTTCGAGAAGCCCGCGACCCGCTGCCCCCAGGCTTCCCTTGCCAGTCCGACGGCCCCAAATGCCGCTTCAAGTT
>NZ_JBILRO010000206.1:0-6278 GCF_044372605.1 Phenylobacterium sp. | reverse complement strand
AGCCAGCGACTGCCGACAACTAACGCCGTGTCCGCACTAGGCCCGTCAGACCGCCTCGGCCCACCAAGCGGCGTACCAGAGGCTGCGGAAAATGGGGGCGACAGGCCGAAAGCCTGCTTCCTCGAATAGTTCCAGGGTGCGGCGCTCCGGGACAACCAGGGCCTTCGGGCCGTCGAAAGCCATCTGGCCTATGTGACGGCCGGGCGCGCCGGCGACCTCCGGAGGGAGGCCGACAAGCCCGCCGTGAGCTTCCACGACGGGGGAGAGCCGCGCGAACATGGCCCTGTCCGCGGCGCTCACGTCGGCGTGGACATAGGGGGCGCCCGGGCGCAGGCGTCGCCGGATGGCGCGCAGGTAATCCAGCTTGGTCCCGTCGTCCGGGAAGAAATGCATCACCAGCATTGACGTTGCGGCGTCGAACCGGAGGCCATGCTCCAGGTCATTGACCGTGCCCTTGACCAGGACCGTCCGGTCCGTCGCATCCGTCGACGCTACATAGTCGCGTGCGACCGACAGCATGTCGCCGGACGGATCGACGCCGGTCAGGCGATAGGCCTTGTCGGACGGTGCAAGGGCCTCGATCTCACGCCCGCCGCCGGCGCCCACGATCAACACCTCGGCCCCGGTCGGCAGGCTGACGTCCATCACCGCGCGCAGGCAGCTGTAGAGCGCCTCTGCGCCCGGGATCATCATCTGTACGCGACGGTAGTCAGCCACCGGCATCGGCGGGGCAGCGTCATAGTCCACGTCAAACCTCCAAAAGGGCAACCGGGCGATTGCACATCACCCAGCTCTTCGTCACTCAGGAAAGCCTCGGTCGCTTTCGTAGCGGCAAGGGTCGTCGCCACAGGGCGAGTTCCACGCCGGGGACGTGGATTTCATCCAGGACGGTTGCCGAAGCGCCCGTTCGGACGGGCGTCGTTGCCAGCCGCGATCCGGGGTTCGGCGCCAAGCATTGCGCGATTGCAGGCGCCGTTTCCACTCGACTAGCGGGTCGCGCTGCGCGACGGCATGAGCTCGCGCAACAGCGCGTCCTGACCATAGATCTTTGCAAGGGCTTCTGTGGCCGAGACCGTGGAAACGACGATTGAGCGGTTTATCTCGCCATCGTAGCCATAATTGCCGCCCAGCGAATGGATATTGCCATCGAACACGGCGCCGAGAACCTCGCCGGCAGAGTTCACAACCGGCGAGCCGGAGTTGCCACCCACAATGTCGTTTGTCGTTGCGAAGTTGAATACCGTACTGAGGTCCAGCTTGTCCTTGGCCGCCACCCAGCGCGGGGGAAGTGCGAAGGGTTCGGCGCCTGTCGCGCGGTCATAGAGCCCGGCGAGCGTCGTGAATGGCGGTATGGTTTTGCCGCGGTACGTCCAGCCGGCGACCTGTCCGAATGAGAGCCTCAGCGTAAAGGTGGCGTCGGGATAGATCGCATCGCCAAAGACTGCGAACCGCGCCTTGGCGACGCGCTCAGCGGCGCGTCCGGTCGGGCCGGAGACCTGGCTTTCCCACAGTTTGCGAGCCGCTCTGGCCTCGGGATCAAGGCGCAGCACGAGCTGGATCATGGGGTCATTGGAGCTTTTGATCGCAGGCAGACCCCCTGCCCAAAGCGCCTTGCGGACGGCCGGATCGGCGAGTTTGGACTCCGCGACCAGTCGGGCCGCGAGCGTCTCGGGGTTATCGCGTCCGAGCAATAGCTTTGTCGAGGGATCATCGACCGTGAGATACTCGCGGGTCTTTGAGAGCCAGAAGGCGAGGTAGAGCTGCTCGAGGGGCGCATCGACCGGCTTTGGGGCGAGCAGCTCCTTTTCCAGGAGCGCCAGGCGCGCCTCGCCAAACTCCGGCAGGCGATCGGATGATGGCTTTGCGCGCTCCTCGGCCGCCCGGACAAGATTGCGGGCATAGGTGAACAGGTTCGAAAGAGAGCCTGCCGCCGGCTCAAGCTGCCGGTAGCGAACAAAGTTCTCGGCGTAGGCCACCTGGGCGCCCGCGATTTCGGACCAGGGGTCGCCAATTTCGCTTGTCAGCTTTGGGTCTGCCGCGACCCTTGCCTTGAGATCGGACTCTGCCCTGCGTTTCGTGTCCAGGAATGCACGATCATTGAGGGCGGACTGCAGTCCGAAAACCACCTTGAATGAGTTCTCGATCCCAAAGAGCGGGTCCGTGCCGATGCGCTTGGCCTCCGGGCTCGTTTCCGAGAACTGGATAAGTCGCCCCCGAAGCTCCGAACGCTGTATTTGCCCGATTGGAAGCGCAAGATCGCGTTGCGACTCGAGTTGGGCGACCGTCAAGGCGCGGTCGGTGCCGCCGGGATTGCCCGATATGAAGGTGGCTTCACCGGCCGTCGGCGCTCGGGCGACCCAACGCAGATGTTGTGGTGTCGAGACGACCTTTCCGTCCTCATAGAGGCGCAGGAAGCTCATATCGAGGTTGTAACGCGGGAAGTTGAAGTTGTCCGGGTCGCCACCAAAGAAGGCGCTCGCCAGTTCTGGAGCAAAGACGAGGCGGACATCGCCGTAGCGGCGATAGGTGTAGAGCTTGTACTGCCCGCCCTGATAGAGCCTCACGACCTCGCAGCGAAGCGTTTCGGCCTTGCCGCAACCCGCTTCTTCTTCCTTAGCGATGGCGGTATCCCGGGCGCGTATGAACGCCTCCCCGGACATGTTGCGGGTCGCATCCTGAATCTTTGATGTAACGTCCTTGATCGAGGTCAGGATCTCCGCTTCCAGGCCAGTGCAGGCCTGCTCGTCCTTGCGCTTCTCGGTGATGAAACCGGCCTCGAGGTAGTTCTGTGCTGGCGTTGAAAGATCTTGAATGCACGTTCTGACGCAATGGTGGTTGGTGAGCACCAGACCATCCTTTGAGACCAGCGACGCCGAACATCCGCTTGTGAGGCGGACTGAGGCCGCCTGAAGTCGACTCAGCCATGCCTGATCCAGTTTCAGGCCATAGGCGGCGTTCACCTTCGCAGTGGGGAAGTTGTCAAACGTCCACATGCCTTCGTCGGCCGCCGCCGGCGCGGCATGGAGGGCGAGTGCGGCGCCGAACGCCATGACCATACGAGAACGCATTTGCAGAATCTCCGTCGCGCCGAGACGACTTTGGAAGGGTTGTTATGGTATAACGTAACACATTTCAGGGGCAAATCCGTTGCTGCGGAAGACGCCCGAAGGCGCTTTCGTCGGCAGGCTGGCCTCAGAGTGTTCCACTGAGGGTAAGGCTCGCGAATGCGCCTCTTGCGCTCTCGCGTTCATCTGTCCCGCGAACCTCTCCCGCCCGGCTCGGACTGTAGAAGGTGCGCAAGCGCGCATAGCGTTCCGTGGCGGCGCTGCGGATCGAAAGCCGCGCACGAAGGCCGCGCAGGGTCGTGGTCTCGATGAACGCTCCGATCCTGCCAGAGAACCTGTTGACGTCGGTCTGGTCGACCAGAAAGACAGTCGCTTCCGAGCCGGCGTCATATGTCAAACCCCCTCCAGGGCGCGCGAACCAGGTTGTGGCGGAACTCGGCAGTGACGGTCGGGCTGCGCAGATCGTTAAGTTCACGAGCCGCTCCGATCAGGGGGTCAGCGAATCTGGAACGCCGGAACTCGGCGTCGACTTTGAGGTTCGCACCCGGCAGGATGCGGTCAAGCGGCGCGTTCAGCGATCCCTTGATTCCTGTCACCGTGGCGCTGCCGGCATTGCCAAGACCCGGCGCGCCGGAGGGAAGCAAGACCTGCTCCAGAACATCCTTTCGCCATTCCCGGTAGCCCTCGATGGAGATCGCGAAGCCGCCTTCAACCCTGTGGTCTACTGACGCCGACAGCCGCGTGGTCCGATCGGGTCGAAGCGCCGGGTTGCCGGCAACGGTCTCGTCGTCCTGCAGCTCCGCCGACGCGGCGAAGTCAGAGAAGTTGAGTTGACCGACCGAGCGCCGGAGGCCGACGCGAGCCTGCGTCCGGGGCGTCATGCGAAACACCACCGCCCCCCCTGGCTTCAGGAAGGCGAAACTCTGGTTGTTTCTTGCATCGCCTGTGACCGTAGTGCGGGATGCTTCAAGCGCCAGCGCACCTTCGAGGGTCAGGCGTCTCGAGACCTCCCAGGTCAGGTTCGCGAAGGCCTCGCCCCGCCATTCCTGAACCAGCACATCCGCGGCTGGAAGGGCTATGGCGCGGGGGCCCGAGCCCGAGTCGACGACAAGCGAGAGCTCGCTATCCAGACGATTGTAGGCCGTTTCAACGCCGAACTCGGGTTTGAAACGGCCCTTTGCGGCGCGGACGAATGTGGTCCGGGCCAGCGCCTCGAGCGGCAACTGCCTCAGGCGAACGGTTGATTGGCTGAGGGTCCTTCCGTCGGCGGCGCTGCGAGTGTCGGTCTGGTCCTGCTGGTAGGGTTCCAGCGTCGCTAGTCCGACCACCTTCCAGGTCCAGGGTCCGATCTCGCGGACGTAGTCGCCTCCCAATTCGGCGTTCCAGATTTCCCGCTCAAAGTCGAACAGGTTGTCCTGATCGGGGCGCCCGGCGGGCGTACGCGCCAGGAAGATGTCGCTGTGGAGATCGTAGTAGAACTTCTGCCAACCGAACCGTGCCGTGACCTTGAGAACGCCGTCGCCCGCTGATCGGCTGGCGTCGCCCGACAGAAAAGCTTCTGTCAGTGTTGTGGGACGGTCGTCCACGAAACTCGACGTCAAACGCCCGGAACCATCGCGGATCAGCCGAAGTGTGCGATAGGGAAACTGCTCCCAGAAGCCGTTTGCCTTGACCGAGGCATCCCATCCCCCGAGCTTACGCGCGTAGCTGACCTGGCCTCGGGGGTAGAGTAATCCAGACCCGTTGCGTTCCAGTTCGGCGGACCAGGCGCCACCATCCACGCCACGTCGGCGAACGATATTGAGCACCACCGATTGGCCCTGCGCCTCGGACGTCTGGGCGTCCCGGATCACTTCGACCCGTTCCACCTGCGACGCCGGAATGCGGCGCAGCACGTCCTCGACCCCTCCGGATTTGGACGAGGGGCGTGCGCCATCGATCAGGACGTTTCCGGAAGCCCCGGCAAATCCGCGCACCTCATCACCGACGACCAATGCGAAGCCGGGCGTCCGCGTTGCGATGTCGTACGCCGTTTGCGGTGCGAAGGGCGCGAAATAGGCGGCCTCATAGATCCCCTGGGCCTTCGCGGGGGTTTCCTCCGCCGCGGCGGGCAAGGCGAGCATCACCATGGCCAGAAACGCGGCAGGGCGGCCGGCTCGGTAACTCATTCTGGTCTAACGATCGCTGCAGGGCTGCCTCGAAAGGCGGATGCCGTCAGATCCCAGGACCCGGCCTTCCCGGAGGGGCGTCTGAAAGCCGATGCATGGCGATGACCGGAGGTCCGGCAATGTGAGGATCGATAGATCATGTCGGTTCCGCGAGCGTATGAAATGTTATAACATAATGCATTGTGTTCAATTCGTATCCGCGTTCTGAGAGGTTCGCCCGGAGTTCGATCTCGCTGGAGATCTCAGCTTTGTCGCGCGCGCAGTCCGGTCGAGATCCTGGCGAGGGCGCTGCGTAGAAGCTGCAGGTAGGGCGTCGGCTTGAACGCCGCAGGGGCGATCTAGGGGTAAGCAATGCCAGACACGCGCGAAACCGTCATTGAGGCGACGAAGTTGACAAAGCGATACGGGCCCACGCTGGCGCTCGACAGTCTCGAACTCACAGTCGCCGCCGGTGAGGTTGTCTGTCTGCTGGGCGCGAACGGGGCGGGGAAAACCACGACCATCAACCTTTGCCTCGGCTTCACAACGCCCAGCGCGGGCTCCGTGCGGGTTCTTGGACGAGATGTCGGCGCCGACGTCGCGGCGGCGCGTCGCGCCCTGGGCTACGTGGCCGAGAACGTCAGTCTCTATCCGGCCCTTAGCGGCGCCGAGAATATTGCTTTCTTTGCGGCCTTGGCCGGACAGGCAGCAGACGATGAACGGCGCGATGAGACTATGGAACGGCTGAGGTTTCCGAAGAGCGCGATCCACCTTCGTGCCGGGACCTATTCAAAGGGTATGCGCCAGAAGCTTGGACTCGGCGTGGCTCTGATGAAGTCGGCTTCCGGTATACTTCTGGATGAACCGCTCTCGGGCCTTGATCCATCTGCGGCCAACGATCTGCTCGGGGTGCTGCGAGAGACGGCGGAAACCGGCGCGGCCTTGTTGATCTCCACGCATGACATCTTCCGGGCGCGTGATCTGGCCGATCGCATCGGAATCATGCGCCAGGGCAGGCTGGTCGACATGGTCCAACCCTCCGGGCTGACAGGCGCTCAGCTTGAGG
>NZ_JBILRO010000205.1:0-6393 GCF_044372605.1 Phenylobacterium sp. | reverse complement strand
CGGCCACGCCAGCGCGCCACCGACGCCGCGGGCGGTCTGGCTCCGGACTTCGGCCTGCGACGCATCCGGCGCCATGAGCAGGTTCTCGCGACCCGCCGACATCGCCTGGATCTGCATCGTGCAGGCCCGCTCCAGATAGTACATGTTGACCCAGCAGTTGGCTGCTGTGTCTCCGACCGCCAGCGTTCCGTGATTTCGCAGCAACATCATGGTCTTGTCGCCAATGTCAGCGACCAGACGCTCACGCTCGTCGTGATTGAGCGCGATCCCTTCATAGTCGTGATAGGCCAGCCGCGGCAGTACGATCAGCGCGTGCTGGGACAGCGGCAACAGGCCTTCCTTCTGGGCGGCCACCGCCACGCCATCGTCGGAGTGCAGATGCATCACAAAGCGAGCGTCGTCGCGGGCCGCGTGGATCGCTGAATGGATCGTAAAGCCCGCCGGATTGATGAAGTAAGGCGTGTCCTGGAGGATTTTGCCGTCCAGATCGATCTTCACCAGCGATGACGCCGTGATCTCCTCGAACAGGAGTCCATAGGGGTTGATCAGGAAGTGATGCTCCGGGCCGGGAATTCGGGCCGAGATGTGGGTGTAGATCAGATCATCCCAGCCGTAGAGGGCCACCAGCCGGTAGAGCGCGGCGAGATCGACCCGCGCCTGCCATTCTTCCGCGCTCACCTTGCCTTGCAGCGACAAAACGCCCGCAACCGAACCGTCCGCCATGGCTGTCTCCCTGAATAATCTGTTGCCCTAACCGTCGCCCCGCACGCCGCCATCGTCAAGTCCGGCCACGAGTTCAGCGATCCGCGCGGTGGCGCGGGCCACGCTTTGTGGCTCCGTCGGGACAATATCCACCACGCCCAGGAGCGGGCGATCCTGTTTCCGGGCCGAGCGGTCGTAGGCCGGGTCGTAATGCAGCGCCATGATCGCTTCGGCCAGGTCGGCGAACGCGCCCGCCGCGATCAGAGACATCCATGCAGCCCGCCGCTCGAGGCTGGGCGCCACAGGCATACGGTCAATCGCCACCATCAGGGCCGCCGGGTCGGCGATCATGTCGGCGTAGGTTTCGACCAGGTACTTCGCCCGTTCCGGACGGGACGCGACGAGTTCCATGCGCGGCGCATGCGCCAGACACGTCCAGAGCGCGGGCGGCACCATCCGGTCACCGATCTTGCTGGATTCCGCCTCCGCCACCACCGGCCGGTTCGGATCGAGGCCGTCAAGCACCTGCAGGAGGCGGCTCTCAAACAGCTTCTGGCTGGGTTGGGGCCGCCCTGCGAGCGCGCCGAACAGCGATCCGCGATGCTGAGCCAGACCTTCGAGGTCCACGGTCTGCAGCCCCATCGCCGACAGCTGGCCCAGCATCTCCGTCTTGGCCGAACCCGTGTGACCGTCCAGCAGGACAAACCGTAGGGCCAGCCCCTCGTCATAGAGACGCCGGGTGACGTAGCGCCGATAGGTCCGGTACCCGCCCGACAGCACCGTGGTTCGCCATCCCACCTGATCAAAGATCGTGGCCATCGCGTTGGAACGCATCCCGCCCCGCCAGCAATAGATCAGTGGCGCAAAGCCGCCGTCCCGATCGGCGACGGCGCCCTCGAGATGCCGGGCCACATTGCGCGCCACATAGGCCGCGCCCAGCCTGCGGGCCTTGAACCGCGAATCCTGCACATACATCGTACCGACCTCGGCTCGCTCGGCGTCGGTCAGCACCGGCAGGTTCACCGCGCCCGGCAGATGATCCTGGGCAAATTCGCCGGGGCTGCGCACGTCGATCACCATGTCGAAGCGCCCCAGGGCTTCGGCCGAAACATCCTCTGTCACCTGCGCGGTCATTGCGATGCTATAGCCCGGTTTCCAGCCTGCGGAGAGCCAATGTCTGAACCTGTTCGCCTGACGTCCCTCGCCCACGGTGGCGGCTGCGGGTGCAAGCTGGCCCCGGCCGTGCTGCGCGAAATCATGTCGAAAATGCCGGCGGCGGCGGCCTTCCCGAACCTGATGGTGGGAACCGAAACCTCCGACGACGCCGCTGTCTGGCGGCTGAACGACACCCAGGCCCTGGTGGCGACAACAGACTTCTTCATGCCCATGGTCGATGATCCCTTCGACTTCGGCCGGATCGCAGCGACCAATGCGCTGTCGGACGTTTACGCCATGGGTGGAACCCCGATCATGGCGCTGGCGATTGTCGGCATGCCGATCGGAAAGCTGGACGCCGCCACTATCGGCGCGGTGCTGGCCGGGGGCGCGTCGGTCTGTGCGGCAGCGGGTATCCCGGTGGCCGGCGGACATTCCATAGACAGCGTCGAGCCGATCTACGGACTTGTGGCGCTGGGGCTGGTTCACCCTGATCGTGTGCTGACCAACCGCACAGGTCAGGCCGGGGACGTGCTGATCCTGACCAAGCCACTGGGCGTGGGCGTTCTCAGCGCGGCCTTCATGAAGGATCGGCTGGAGGCCGATGGCTATGCCGCGCTGATCCGGACAACTACCCAGCTCAACACCCTGGGCAGGCTGTTGCCGGATCAACCCGGGGTCCACGCCGTCACAGACGTCACCGGTTTTGGACTCATGGGTCACGCCCTTGAGATGGCGGAGGGCAGCGGCCTGATGGCCGAACTCAACGTCGGAGGCCCTTCTGTCCTGCCGAGCGTCGAGGACCTGCTGCGCGCTGGCGTCCGTACGGGGGCCTCTGGCCGCAACTGGGACAGCTACGGCGCCCGGGCCCGCCTTGAGCCGGACATGGCGGACTGGCACCGCGACCTCTTTACCGATCCGCAGACCAGCGGCGGCCTGCTGATCGCCGCCGCGCCGCAGTTCGCAGCTTCCCTGCTGGATCTGGCCCGGGCCGAGGGTTTCCAGGACACGCGGATTGTCGGACGCCTCGTCGAGCGGCCCGCCGGGTCAAGGCATGGGGTCCGCCTCACGGATTGAACGCCAGTTCGGCGATCAGCCTGCGGTCCGCACCCGCGCCACGGCATCACGCCATAACTCATAGGCCCTGGCACGTGGCGCCTCGGCCATCTTCGGCCGGTAGGCCTCGGTCGAGGGTCGTGAGGCCGCCGCCTCGGCCACATCGCGATAGATACCCGCCCCCACGCCCGCAAACAGCGCCGCGCCGAGCGCGGTCATTTCTTGATAGGTGGCGCGGCCAACCGTCACACCCGTCAGGTCTGCCAGCCTCTGGCTGAACCAGGCGCTTCGCGACATGCCGCCGTCGATCCGTAATTCAGGGACGCCCGCCAGAGCGTCCGGCGCGTCGGAGCGCATCGCCTCGATCAGATCACGCGTCTGCAGTGCGCAGGCGTCGAACGCGGCGCGTGCAATTTCAGGGAGCCCGGCGTCTCGAGTCAGCCCGAAAATGGCCCCTCGGGCGTCTGCATCCCACCAGGGCGCGCCCAGCCCCGTAAAGGCCGGTACCAGAACCACGCCCAGATCGTCATTGGCTTTCGCGGCGAGCTCTTCCGCCGCCTGCGGCCCACCGGCTATGCCCAATCCCTGACCCAGCCACTGGATTGCAGCGCCGGCGATGAAGATCGAACCTTCCAGGGCATATGTGCGCCGCCCCGCAACCTGAGCGGCGACCGTCGTCAGCAGTCTAGCCTTTGATACAGGCGCGGACTCGCCTGTGTTGAGCAGCATGAAACACCCCGTTCCGTAGGTGGCCTTCATCTCGCCAGGACGAATGCACCCCTGCCCCATCAGCGCCGACTGCTGATCGCCGGCCACGCCCCGGATCGGGATCGCGGCACCCAGGATCGCCGGATCGGTGGCGCCATAATCCCCGGCGCAATCCAGGACCTGCGGCATCAGCGCAAGGGGCACGTTCAGCATCTCGGACATCTCCGCCGACCAGCCCCCGCCCCTGAGATCATAGAGCAGCGTGCGGGAGGCGTTGGTGGCGTCGGTGGCGTGGACCCGGCCCCCGGTCAGTTTCCAGATCACCCAGGTATCCATGGTGCCTGCCAGCAGATCGCCAGCCTCGGCCGCCGCCCGCGCACCTGGCACGGAATCCAGAAGCCAGGCGATCTTCGTTCCGGAAAAATAAGGGTCCAGCAACAGACCGGTAACCTCGGTGACGCGCCCCTCGCGCCCTTCGCCCCGCAGGCGCTCGCATAGCGGTTCCGTGCGGCGGTCCTGCCACACGATGGCGTTGTGGATGGGCTTTCCTGAACGGCGATCCCAAACCACAACCGTCTCGCGCTGGTTGGTGATGCCGATAGCGGCCACCTCCGACAGACTTCGCCCTGATCGCTCGACCGCCTCGCGCAGCACGGCGGTGGACGCGGCGAAGATCTCTTCTGCGTCGTGCTCGACCCAGCCGTCATGGGGGTAGCGCTGCTCCAGCGGCCGACCGGCCTCGGAGATGGCGGTTCCGTCCCTGGCGAATAGGATCGCCCGGGTGCTGGTGGTGCCCTGGTCCAGCGCCAGAATGAGCGGATTTGTCATGGTCGCGGATTCCTTCCCTGACTTGTGGTCTTAAGCAACTCTTCATCGCCAGCCGTCACCTTAACCTTAGCCGCGTTCGCTTTAGAATGGAGGGATCCGGCGTTGAACCTCGCGATGAGCAGCGAAAGTCTGCTCGATCTCGCCAAGAGCCGTCAGCCGGCGGACCGTGAACGCCTGCTGCTGGCGATCGCGGACCTGTGCGATGCGCCTTACGCCAGCGAGGCGATGAAAGCCGACGGGATCCAGGCCCTCCTCAGCTCCATCTTCATGAGCCTGGTCGTCGAGGCCGAGCGGGATATCCGCCGCCGTCTCTCACAGAAACTGGCCTGCGCCGATTGGGCGCCAAACGCCCTGATCAACGTACTGGCGCTCGATGACATCGAAATTGCCCGGCCGGTCATCGCCTTCAGCCCGGTTCTGGACGATGCCGATCTGGTGCGCCTGCTCGTCGAGGCCACCATCGAACACCAGATCGAGGTGGCGCGGCGCCCTTTCATCACGCGCAGCGTGATCGCCGCGATCCTGGAACAGTCCGAACCCGCCGTCCTGACTGCGCTGGCCGGCAACGACACCGCTGAACTCTCGGATGCAGACATGGCGGTCCTGGTGGAAGCGGCGCACGAAGTCGCCGGTATGCGCGCGCCCTTGTCCAGGCACCCGAAGCTGTCGGAAGCCCTGGCTCAACGTCTATACCTTTGGGTGGGGCTAGCCCTTCGTCAGAGCCTGTCTCATAGGTTCCGTCTCGACATGGACCAGCTTGATCGGGCGATGGCCGCCTCTGTCGCCGAGGCTCACGCCGGAACACCCCCGGGAGCCCGGGATGCGCTGCCGCGCACCGCCCGCGAAGGCGAGCAGCAAGTCATGGAAGAGCGGCTGGTCAAAAAGCTGTTCGCTGCAGGTCAGCTTCGCCCGGCCTACCTGGTTCGAGCTCTCCGCGAAGGCCGCCTCGGCCTGTTCACAGCGGCGCTGGCTGCCCTGGGACGGTTCGAAACCGCCCACGTCAAGGCCGCGCTGGACTCCGATCGCCCAGAGTTGCTGGCGCTCGCCTGCGTCGCCATCGGGATCGACCGAAGCGTCTTCCCGGACATTCTCGCCATGGCGCGCCGCCTGAACGATGGCTTGCCGGGCGGCGGAGCAGAGGGCGCCCGGAAGGCTGCCGTGGCCTTTGCCCCGGTGTCGCCCGAGATCGCCCGCGTTGCATTTGGCCAGGCCGTGAGAGCCCTTCGCACCGCCTGACTCCAACGGCCGTTTGACATGCGCGCGCTCATCGGCATTTCTGGCGGTCGATGAAAAGCAAGCCCTTTGTGACCCGCCTCACCTTTGTGGCTAGCAGCCGCCCGGAAGCAATCGAAGCCCGCGACAAGCTGGCCAGGCGTTACGGCGACGCCGGTGTCGATGACGCACAGGTGATCGTGGCGCTGGGTGGCGACGGGTTCATGCTCGAAACAGTCCACGGACTGATGGCCTCCGGCAAACCCATCTACGGCATGAACAAGGGTTCCGTCGGCTTCCTCATGAACGAGTTCGCCGACGATGACCTGCTGGGCCGCATCAACGCCGCCGAGCAGGCCGAGATTCACCCCCTCAGGATGCAGGCCGTGGATGTGGACGGCGTCACGCACGAGGCGCTGGCCTTCAATGAGGTCAGTCTCCTGCGCACAACCCGGCAAGCGGCTAAACTTCGTATCTCGGTCGACGGGAAGGTACGCCTGCCGGAACTGATCTGCGACGGCGCGTTGATCTCCACGCCGATGGGGTCGACGGCTTATAACCTTTCGGCGCACGGCCCGATCATTCCTTTGGATTCCAAGATTCTGGCGCTTACCCCCATCAGCGCCTTTCGGCCGCGGCGCTGGCGCGGCGCACTTCTCGCCCAGGCGGCGCGCCTGAGACTGGAGGTGCTCGAGGCTCCGAAACGGCCGGTGAGCGCCGTGGCTGACAACT
>NZ_JBILRO010000303.1:0-3520 GCF_044372605.1 Phenylobacterium sp. | reverse complement strand
GTCCGGCGTTTCGCGTCCAGGTGAATGCCTTTGCGCTGGACCGAACGCCGGTAACGGTGGCCCAGTTCCGCGCCTTCGTGAGCGCAACCGGGTACGAGACCGACGCAGAACGTGTGGGTGACGGTGCGGTGTTGGACAAGGCGGCCGGCGGCTGGGAACTCGTAAAGGGCGCGACCTGGCGAAAACCGCGTGGTCCGGCCGGTCCGTCCGCTGTCGAGGATCATCCTGTCACTCAGGTTAGTTGGCGGGATGCGGACGCGTTCTGCCGCGCCTACGGCGCAAGACTGCCCACCGAGGTCGAGTGGGAGCGCGCCGCGCGAATGGGGCAGACGGCCGATGGCCATGTCTTCAAGGCCGGCGATCCCTTGAGCGTGTCCGGCCGTTGGCGGGCCAATGTGTGGCAGGGCGTGTTTCCACTGTTGGACGAGGGGTCTGATGGTTATCGCTCCACATCGCCGGTAGGCGCTTTCGGCGCCGCGCCCTCGGGCCTGACCGACATGGCCGGAAACGCCTGGGAGTGGACCGCGTCCTGGTACGTCCCTTACGGTTCCGGCGCGAAGAGCGGCGTCGAGCGCGTGCAGCGCGGCGGCTCGTTCCTGTGTGACCCTGGCTTCTGTCAGGGGTTCAGGGTCACAGCGCGGGGCCGGGCGACACCTGACAGTTCGCACATGCATGTGGGTTTCCGCTGCGCCGCTGATGGCGCCGCGCCGCCGCCGAGGGCCGGGCGATTGTTCGCACCGACCCGGATTGCCAACACGTTATCCGAGGGAGCCGCTGGATGATGCGCCGCCTGTTGACCTCCATCGCCGCCGCCGGTCTGCTCGTGGCGTCAGGATGCGCCGGCATTGATGGTTCGCCCAAGGCCCCGGGGCCTGCGCCCAAAGCCTCGGCCAAGGCGCCGAATGTGATTGTGATTATAGCCGACGACCTCGGGTATGCTGATGTCTCGGCCTATGGGATCAACCGCATCCCTACGCCCAACATCGACCGCATCGGCCTGGAGGGCGTGCGGTTCACAGATGGCTATGTCAGTGCGCCGGTCTGCGGTCCTTCCCGCGCGGGCCTGCAGACCGGACGCTATCAGGGGCGGTTCGGCTTCGAGTTCAACAACGGCCCGGCCAGCCGGGATGTGAACGAGAACCTTGGATTGCCTGTGGGAGAGGTCACGATCGCCCAAGCGTTGAAGGGGCAGGGCTATCGTACCGGCCTGGTCGGAAAATGGCACCTTGGAGCCAACAAGGACTACTACCCCACCAACCGCGGCTATGACGAGTTCGTAGGCCTGCTGTCAGGTGCGACCAGCTACATGCGCGCCGCAACGCCCGGGCTCAGGAGCGTCCGGACCAGCGGCGGCGGCGGCGAGGGCGGCGGCGGCTCCGCCCGGGGTCGAAGCGCGCTCAACGCGATCTATGAGGGTCCCGGGCGAACCCGTGTGGAGAACGAGGACGAATACCTGACGGAGTATTTCGGCCGGCGCGCCGTGGAGTTCGTGCGCCGCAACGCCGCCTCGGACGCGCCCTACTTCCTGTATCTGGCCACTACCGCGCCGCATGACCCGCTGGAGGTCACGGAAAAGTATTACAACCGCTTCCCGCAGATCAAAGACGAGACCCATCGCATCTATGCCGCCATGGTCTCCTCGTTGGACGACATGGTTGGCGAGGTGCTGAATGCGGTCGACGCGTCAGGCGAGGGCGATAACACCATCATCTATTTCCTGAGCGACAACGGCTGCGCGGCCTACTACCCCGGCATGTGCGCCTGCGAGCCTCTGCGGGGCGGCAAACTTACCCACTATGAGGGTGGGGTGCGGGTACCGATGATGATGCGCTGGCCGGCAAAGTTGAAGCCAGGCCAGGTGAACCGTCAGGTGGTCTCCTCGCTGGATATCTTCCCGACGGTGTTGACCGCTGCGGGTGGTCAGATGCCCAAGGATCGCGTGTTCGATGGCGTGGACCTGACACCCTACCTGACCGGCCAGAAGACCGGTCAGCCCCACGACATGCTGGCATGGCGTCGGCAGCCGTTGGCCTCGATCCGGGTCGGCGACTGGAAGTTGTGGAAGAGCCTCGACGGCAAGTACACCCTGCTGTTCAACCTCAAGGACGATCTGAACGAGACCACCAACCTCGCCCAGAGCCGCCCCGACAAGCTGAAGGAACTGGAAGCCGCCTTCGACCAATGGGCGAAGGACATGCAGGACCCGAAGTGGCCCTCGCGACCGCACACCAGCTACAGTGTCTGCGGTACGCCTTTCGAGGTGCCGATCTGATCTGACGCGCAGGTGGCCGGCGATCGTGCTGGCCGAGCGCATCCACGCCCAGGGAGGCCGTTCTGGACGCTAGAATACGACTGATGAGTGAGCGCGAACGGCAGGTCTATGCCTCCTGCCATCTGATGGATCACGGCGAGGCCGCACGCATAGCCGACCTGTTCTCCCCAGGCGACATCTGGACGAGCGCCGGGTCGGCGCGCGAGGAACGCTCGGCGATGGCAGCGGCATTCCAGACCCGTCAGGACCATACCGGCCGGATCTCCCGCCACATCCGCAGGCCCGAGGGTTGGCGGTTCAACACGCGCGAAGACGTGAGCGCGTTCCATCAGCAAAAGGCGAGCCTTTATGCCCGGTGAAATCTGGTCGTCACGACATGCGGGGCGTAGCTTCATCATCACTGGCGGCGGCAGCGGGATCGGCCGGGCGACGGCGCTGCGCCTGGCTCGGGAGGGCGCTCAGGTGGCCATCGCCGACGTTCGGGGCGAACTGGCCGAAGCCGTCCTGCACGAGGTCGAGGCCTTGGGCGGACGGGGTCTGGCGCTACAGTGCGATGTGGGGCGTGAGCCGGAAGTCGAAGCCATGGTCACGGCGTCAGCGGCGGCCTTTGGGCGAATAGACGGCCTGTTCTCCAATGCGGGCACGGCTGGACGCGGCTGGATTCACGAAACCACACTTGATGACTGGGAGCGGGTGATCCGCGTCAATCTGACGGGCGCATTCCTGTGTTCGAAGCACGTATTGCCACATCTCCTGACCCATCAGAGGGGCGTGATCGTCACGACGGGATCCATCGCCTCGGTCGTGATCGGCGCAGGGGGCTCCGCCGCAAGCTACGCGGCCAGTAAGGGCGGTTTGTTGCAGCTCACGCGCCAGATCGCTGTGGACTATGGATCACAGGGGATCCGCGCGGTCTGCCTTTGCCCGGGCGCGGTCAAGACCAACCTGGGGCCTCACGCCATCGAGGATCGGCAGGGGCAAGCCGCTCCAGCTTCCGGCCCCCTACCTCGAGCCAAGCCCTGGACGCCGATTCCCCGGGCGGCAGAGTCCGACGAGATGGCCGCCGCCGTCTCGTTCCTGTTTTCCGATGACGCCAGCTTCATCACGGGAACCGCCCTTTTCGTTGATGGCGGGCTGACCGCCATTTAGCCTGGCTCAAGGGTTCAGAAGCCTTGTCCATCGCCCGCGAGGAGTTTCCTGCCGTTGACGTCCAGCGTTGATCCCGCCCGGATCAGCGAACCGGGGTGA